>NZ_JCATID010000006.1:0-279322 GCF_059693745.1 Sphingobium sp. WR1
CAACGCCTAGAAGCCGTCAGCACACCGAGCCGCCGCCCACATGTCCCTTCATCTAACCTACAATGTCAAAGAACCAGCCAAACTCCAAACCGGACACCGACCGTTCCCCGTACTTTCGTGCGAGGGACTGGTGTCCGTCTATGTTGGCGACCGTCCGTTTCGCTGCCTCAGTGGCGTCGTCCCGTCCGGTGAGGCGGCATATATGGGGGGCTTTCTGAACCGTCAAACCCTTTTTGCATTTTTATTTCAGAAATTTTTGGGAGGTTCCCGCTAGACCGGAGTCGACCGCAATCGGGATCAAGGGACGAAGAATATAATGGGCTTGCAGGATGCCGATGCGAATGATGCGGGTTTCGGCGCACGCATAAGAAGTGCGATCTTCTGGCGATCGGGCAGCCAGATCCTTTCGCAGATCATGAGCTGGGTGGTGACTTTGGCGGTCATTCGCCTGCTCGACCCCGCCGACTATGGCCTGTTCGCCATGACCCAGGTCATCCTGAACTTCGCGACCTTCCTCAACGGCTATGGCCTGGTGAGCGCACTGGTGCAGTCCGACACGGTCGAACCACACCGGCTGCGCCAGGCCTTCGGCATCATGATGTTGCTCAACGGCGCACTTGCCCTTCTTCAGTTGGGCATCGCGCCACTGGCCGCAGACTATTATGACCAGCCGATGGTCGCCGATCTGCTGCGGGTGCAGGCGCTGCTCTATCTGTCCACGCCCTTCATCTCCATCCCGGAAGCGATCATGGGGCGGGCGCTGGATTTCAAACGCCCCGCCCTGGTCAACCTGATCGCCGCCGCCGCCTCGGCCGCGATGGCGCTGACCGGCGCATTGTCGGGTTGGGGCGTATGGACGCTGGTCTGGGCACCGATCACCGGATTCTGGGTCAAGGCGGCGGGCTATGTGATCGTCACCGGATTCAGGCCGATCCCGAGTTTCGATTTTCGCGGCACCGGCGCGATGGTGGCCTATGGCGCGTCGCTGCTGGGCGGGCAACTATTCTGGATCGTCCAGAGCCAGGCGGACATCTTCATCGGCGGCCGCGTGCTGGAGCCGCACCAACTGGGCCTCTATGCCGAAGCATTGTTCCTGACCCAGATATTCGTCAGCAAATTCGTGCCGCCGCTCAACGATGTCGCTTTTCCCGCCTATGCCCGGATGCAGAAGGATGTGCGCCGGGTTTCCTGGTCCTTCTGCAAAGCGGTCAAGCTGCTGCTCCTGCTGACCTGCCCCATCTATCTGGGCATGGCGGTGACGGCGGAGCCGCTGGTCGAGACGCTGTTCGGGAAGAAATGGCTGGAAATGGCGCCCTTCGTCGCGATTCTCGCGCTCGCCATGCCGTTCATGACCGTGCAGGTGATGTTCGCGCCGGTGAGCAACGCGCTGGGTCGCCCCGGCACGACCGCGCGCGTCGCCGCGGCGGGGGCGGTGCTGATGCCCGCCGCCTTCCTGATCGGCATCCAGTTCGGCGCGATCGGTCTGGCCTGGGCTTGGCTAGCGGCCTTTCCCGTGCTGACGGCTATCACGGCCCGACTCGCCGGAGGGCCGATGGGGCTGCGATTCGCCGATCTGATCCGCGCGGCTGCGCCGAGCCTTGGCTGCTCGGTGCTGATGGCCGGAGTAGTGGTGGCCGCAAACAGGCTGTTGCCGCCCCTCCCCGCTCCTGTCCGGTTAGGCATATTGGTGCCGACCGGCGGCATCGCCTTCCTTGGCGCGCTGATCCTGTGCGCGCGCGGCACGTTGAGGGAACTGATCGAACTGCTGGTCCGCCGCAGGCCACCGGCCCAGGCAGCCGCCTGAGCCGGTAAACGAATCAGGCCGTCTGAATATAATCGCGTAGCGACGCCGCTTCCGATTCGATCGTATCGATGCGGAACTTCACCAGATCGCCGATCGAGATCAGCCCGGCCAGCTTCCCGTCGATGACGACCGGCAGATGGCGAATGCGACGCTTGGTCATCAACGACAGGCCGTGCAGCACCGGGGTCCGATCATCGATGGTGATGGCGGGCGCGGTCATGACTTCTCCCACCGTATGATTAAGCGCCTCAGCGCCGTCGCTGGCGACTCGGTAGAGCAGATCGCGCTCGGAAAATATGCCGAGCACTTCACCATCCTCGACCACCGGCAGGCAGCCGATACGTTTGTTTGCCAGCAACTGAACCGCGGACAGCACGCTGTCGGTCGGCTTCACATGAATGACGTCGCGTCCCTTCCCCTGCAAAATCGCCGCGATGGTCATGGCTGCTCTCCTTTTTGCCTGAAATCATTTTCTTCGGGCGCTTGATGATCCCACTTTCGCACCCCAATGAAAAGGGATGACACGCAAGGAAGCGCTCGACGATCCGCAGATCGCAGCCACCGCCTGGCGCCGGTTCCGCCGAATCATGGCGTGGATGGCGCTGGCCGGCGCGCTGTGCGTCGCGGCGGCCCTGCTGTTCCTTTATTGGTGGACCGGCACCCTGCCGCTCCATATGGCGATCGCGACCATATTGGGGGTCTGGTTGACCTTCATGCTGGGAACCGGTCTGATGGCGCTCGCTTTCCTGTCGCACGGGACCGGGCATGACGAGCAGGTGATGGACAGGCTGAAGGACGAGGTGCCAATTGACGACTGATCGACGAGGCGAAGTGGTGCTGCGGGTCGTGCCGCGGCTGACCGACATCAACAGCAACGGCCATATTTTCGGCGGCTGGGTGCTGAGCCAGATGGACATTGCCGGCGGCATCGTCGCGCATCGAATCGCGCAAGGCGCGGTCGCGACCATCGCGATCGAGAGCATGAAGTTCATTTCGCCGATCCTGCTGGGCGATATCGTGTCGGTCTACGCCCGCGAGGAACGGCGTGGCCGGACGTCGATCGCGATTCGAGTCGATGTCGTGGCCACACGCGACGCCAGTCAGCAGGAGGTGGAACTGACCAGCGGCGTCTATACCTTCGTCGCGCTGGACGCGAATCACCGGCCCCGGCCGCTACCCGAAGGCTGAGCCTCCACCTCAGCGCGGCAGACGCTCTGTATAGACATAGTCCAGCGTGTCATTGGCGGGCACAATTGCGCGCCAAATCCAGGCATTACCACGCCGGTCCATTGTGGTGGGTCGAGGATCGATGTCATGGGGGATGGCGACTTCGGCGGTGACGTCGAAGGGCCGTGCGTTGCTCAGGCTGATCGTCCAGCGGCGTTCCTTGCGCGATTCGGACCGTTGGCGCACGGCGATTCGGACGTCGGCGCTGGCTGCGAGATCATAGTCGACCCGCTCACCCTCGGTTTTGTCACCGATGTCGGCTTCGCCCGCGAGCAGGCGCATACCGCCCACATCCTCGAAAACCGCAACCCGGCCCGAAGGCATGGCAAGGCCCAGGCCATCCGCCTTCCTGTTCTGCACACGCAGGCGCAGCGTCATCGGTTGCGATCCATCGGTCGCAGCCTGGACGGTCGCGGCATAGAGGCGCTCCACCTTGACGTCCGCCTGGTGCAGCAGGGCCACTTGCTTCTGGCCATGGGCGGCGACATCGACGTTCACCGGCACGCGATAAAGTTTCAGGTCGCCGACATCCTCCGGCGGCGGGGGTGGCGGTGGCGGTGGCGGCGGGGGCGGAGCCGGGGCAGCAAGCATGGCCATTGATTCACGACGCATGCTGGTAACGACAATATCTTGCGCACCGGCCATATCCATCGCCGGCGGCGCGGGCATCTCGACCGGAAACAGATCCCAGCGCGGATGCGTGCTGGTGATGTCCATCGGCCAGCAGGTCAGCCGGAGCGGTCCGCCGGTCGGGCGCGGCTGCGGCCCGCGTGCGCGCTTGTTGGGCTGGCCGGCTATGACGCTGAGCCGCGCGCCGGGGAAACCGGTGACGCCGCCATTGGCGACGGTCAGCCAAGCCATGAGGTCCAGCGTCCGGCCATCGGGCTTCATATCAGCAACATAATTGGCCGCCCAGTCGAAGCCTTCGGCGAGATAGGTGAGTTGCAGGGTGGCGCGAATGGCGCGATCACTGGTCCCGATCACCGATAATGTCGGCCGCGGCGACAGGTCCGGTGGCAGCTTCGGATAGAGCATCCGTTCCGGCAGACCGCTGCATCCCAGCGCCTCAAAGCCCTGTGCGGTCTGGACGATCACGCCGCCGGTCGGGCCGGCGCTGATGATCGCGTCCTGCTCGGTCGTCTTGCCGGTCTTGCGGTCGGTGCGGCGGAGGGTGACGCGGCGCTTAAGATAGGCGTCGACCAGTCCGGCGGGCGTCAGCAGCCGGGCATCGCGATTCTTCTCGCGCACGCCGCGCGGCATATCGGACAGCATCGCCGTTTCCGGCATCAGGCCTTCGGCGACCCCCTCGAATCGAACGGTCGATTCGCCCTGGGGCAGATCGATGGTCCGGGTTTCGGTGATGAGCGCATAGCCGCCGGGCCAGTTGCGATCGATCGCGCCCTTCGTCCGACCGGGCTGGCGATAGACGGTGACGGACACCGAATCGGCTTTGGCCGAAACGACCGTGCCCGCCTGCGCCGGCGCGATGCAAGCGCAGACCAGAAGGAGCAGGAGGAAGACGCGCGACATCGGCGCTCGTCGCTCAGTAGCGCGAATCGAAGGTGACGCTGAGATCGACCGAACCGTTGGCCGGCACCGGCGCACTCCATTCCATCCGGTCGGCCGAGACGCGCTTGCCTTCGACAGCTTGCCCACCCAGCATCTGGGCCATGACGCGGGTGTCGCCCCACAGCCCCTGTTGCGCCAGGTCGATCGTCACCGGTTCGGCGCGCGCGTTGGTCAGCGTGTAACGCATCTTCGTTTCCCAGCGCGAACCGCCCTTCTTCGTGCGCTGCTCGACGGTCGGCCGCACCTTGACGTCGAAGGCGTCGCCGGTGCGAAGCGCCATGGACGATCCCATGGGGGTGTGATCGATAACATTCTCGCCGATGAACTGCGGATCGCCGCGCGCGTCGCGCATATAGACGCGAATCGTGCCGGCGGGGAGCTGGTCGCCAAGGCCGCCCTGCTTGGCTGTAGAGAATTTGAGCACGCTCGATGCACTCATCGCTTCGGCCGCGCTACCGAGCCAGCCATTGACATATTCATAGGTCGCCCGCGCCGGCGCGCCCTTTACGTCGAGGAAGCTGACCTGTTTCTGCTGGGCGTTGGCGATGGTCGTGCGGGCCGCCAGCGGATAGAGATAATAGTCGCCCAGCCGCTCGCGGGGACCGCTTTCGGTGCCGGCCTGGTCCATCGCGCCGCTGGAGGATCGCCACCAATTGGTCCGGCCTCCGCCATTGGCGGGATTACCCGCGACCAGGAGCGTCTTCGCATTGTTGAATGTCGTGCCCGTATTGTTGGTGAGCGTGACCCAGCCCTGCATGTCCATCGCGCCCTTGGCGGCGTCGAACAGGGCGACATAGTCCGCCGTCCAGCCCAGATTCGGCGTCAGATAGGATAGCCGCGCCGGCACGCTACCGCTCCGTGCCGATTCGACCGTTACCGACAGGGTCGGACGTGCGCGCAGATTGGGCGGAACCCGGTCGAAGACGACCCGCACCGGCAGGCCGTCGTCGCGCAGCACCTCGATCCGGCTGCCGATCTGGAGGACGATGCCGCCATTGGCCGCCAATATCCTGGCCCTTTCACGCATTTCGGCGCCGGTGGCGGGGTTGGTGCGCACCAAAGTCACCTCCTGCCCCACGGCCTTGTCCATCAGCTTGTCGGGGGAAAGGAGGTTATAGTCGAAATTCTGTTCGACGATGGACAGGCCGGGACCGGAAAGATTCACGGTTTCCGGGCGGATGCGCGCCGACACATCGGGAAATTCGATGCGGTTGCGGCCCTGGTTCACCGGCAATTGCCGGTCGTCCTGCACCAGCGACTGGCCGTTGTTGTAGATGGTGACGGCGACATCCCCCTGGGCGGTGGCGCCGGTCGGATCCGCGGCGTCCTGCGCCTGCGCCGAAAAAGGAAGAGTGGTCAGCAGCAGGGGAAGCAGGCGCACGGCTTTCATCGGCATCTCTCCAGCAAGGTGAGAGCCTTGTGCCGGATCGCGAAGCAGTTGGAAAGCAGGCATGAAAAAAGGGACAGTGCACCGGGCACCGTCCCTTCAATCTCAAACGTCGCGGCGCTTATTCGGCGGCTTCGGTCGCGGCGGCGCGGGGGCGACGGGTGCGCTTCTTGGGCGCTTCCTCGGCCGCCGGCTCGGCATCATTGTCGGCGCGCGCGATCGACGGCGGCAGGACGGCGGCGTCAAAGCCCTCGCCCGTTTCAACCGGCGCGGCAGCTTTGCGCGGGCGCCCCCGGCGCGGACGGGGCGCTTCGGTTTCAGCCTCGGGCGCTGTTTCGGCTACCGGCTTCGGCGCGGGCACGGCGGCGGGACTGCCGACCGGGCCTTCCATGCCCATTTCCTGCTGGACGGGCGCATTTTCATCGCCCGCGAAGCGATCGCGGCGGTTGCGGTCGCGGCGGTTGTTGCGGCCCTCGCGCCCTTCCCGGCTGTCCCGTGCGTCGCGATGATCGCGATTGTCACGCGATTCCTCGCTACGCTCCTGGTCGCGCGGCGCGCGATCATAGGAAGGCTGCTGTTCGCTGCGGAAATCCTCACCGCCTTCATAGGCGCCTTCGAATTCCTCACCCTCCTCGTCGAAATTCTCCTCGCGGGGACGGAAGCGCTGCTGTTGCTCCTCCTGCCGGGCGCGGTTGTCGGCGAGCACGCGGAAATAATGATCGGCGAACTGAAGATAATATTCGGCGTTCACCCGGTCGCCCGCCATCTGTGCGTCGCGGGCCATATTCTTGTATTTCTCAAGAAGCTGGGCCGCGTTGCCGCGCGAGCGGTTGTCGATGCGGTTGCCATTGTCGCCACCGCCCCGATTATTGCCGTTGGGGCGTCCGTTGTTATTGTTCCGGCCGCGATTGCGGCGACCGGCCTGCCGATTGTTGATCAAGATATGATCCTTGCGTTCGCTATGCCAAACTTCACTGAAAACACTGTTCAGTCGCCATCCCCAAGCATGGCCTGAATTTCAGGCCGGATGCGGCTCCGCAGGGCATGACCCTAGCCGGACCATTCCCCAGCTGCCAGCGGCGCCTGCGCAGCGAGCGCCGTCATGACTTTAAGGAGCGGGAAAACGGCCTTTTCTATCAATGGTCTGTGCGACCATGTCACGAGATGAAGCCGTCCCTGCCGTTGATGTAGTGGCTTTCCCACCAGAAACCAAGCAATTTTCGCTTGTCCCATGGTAAATCAAGGATTGTTTACGCCGGATGGATGGCGAGGAGGCAGCGATCATGGCCCGCCAGGTCGCGGCGCACGCGCACATCCAACCCCTGCTCGACCAATAGCGCGGAGACACTGTCCCGCTGATCATAGCCGATCTCGATCGCGGCCATGCCGCCCGGCGCGATCAGGCGCGGCAGGTCCGGCGCGATGCGGCGATAATCGTCCAGGCCATCGGCGCCCGCGAACAACGCGCTGGCCGGATCGCGCAGCACATCGCCCGACAGCGGCTCATCGCGCGCGATGTAGGGCGGGTTGATAAGGAGTAGGTCGAAAGGGCCATCCACCCCCTCTCCCCAGTCGCCCAGGCGGAATGCGGCGCGATCCGCGAGGTCAAGCCGGATCGCATTGCCCTGCGCAACGGCAAGCGCTGCCGAGGACGCGTCGATACCCAAACCCCGCGCCTGCGGCCATTGGGCCAGCGCCGCCAGCAGCAACACGCCGGAGCCGGTGCCGAGATCGAGAATGGTCGCCGGCGCGCGATCGCGAAAATGATCGACAGCCGCCTCGATCAGCGTTTCGCTGTCGGGCCGAGGAATCAGCACGTCGGGCGTGACCGTCAGGCTGATCGTCCAGAAATCGCGGACGCCGGTGATATGGGCGATCGGCTCGCCCGACAGGCGGCGCGCCAGCAGCGCGTCGAAGATGTCGGGCACATCCAGATCGCGCTGACGCAGCAGCATGTCGGCCCGCGACAGCCCCAGCGCATGGGCCATCAGCAGTTCGGCGTCGAGGCGCGGCGTGTCACTGCCGACAGCGAGTTGGACAGTTGCCGCGCGCAGAGCGTCAGGAACATCCATGCTCGTCATTCCCGCGTAGGCGGGGATGACAGGAAAATAGGCGACGGCGTAATCAAGCGACCCCGTCCAGCTGCGCCAGGCGGGCCGCTTCATCCTCGGCGATCAGGGCGTCGATCACTTCCGACAGGCCCGGTCCTTCGAGTATTTCGGGCAGGCGGTGCAAGGTCAGGTTGATACGATGGTCGGTGACGCGGCCCTGCGGAAAATTATAGGTGCGGATTCGCTCGGAACGGTCGCCCGTTCCCACCATCGCCTTGCGCGCGCCGGCCTGTTCGCTCTGGGTGCGCTCACGCTCGGCCTCGTAGAGGCGGGCGCGCAGCACCTGCATCGCCTTCGCCTTGTTCTTGTGCTGCGACCGCTCATCCTGCTGGGTCACGACGATGCCGCTCGGCAAATGGGTGATGCGCACGGCGGAATCGGTGGTGTTGACATGCTGGCCGCCCGCACCCGACGCGCGGTAGATGTCGATCTTGAGATCACCGTCAGCGATCTGGACATCCACCTCCTCGGGTTCCGGGAGGACGGCGACGGTCGCCGCGCTGGTGTGGATGCGCCCGCCGCTTTCGGTCGCCGGCACGCGCTGGACGCGATGGACGCCGCTCTCGAACTTCAGCTTGGCGAAGACGCCGACGCCGTTGATGCTGGCCACCACTTCCTTGAAGCCGCCCTGTTCGGAGGCGTTGGCGGCGATCATCTCCATCTTCCAGCCCTGCGCATCGGCATAGCGCTGATACATGCGGAACAGGTCGCCGGCGAAGAGCGCCGCTTCGTCGCCGCCGGTGCCGGCGCGGATTTCCAGCATGGCGGGCCGGGCGTCGGCCGCGTCCTTGGGCAGGAGTTGCAGCGCCAGCGTGCGCTCCGCGTCAGGCAACTGGCTTTTAATCAGTTGCATCTCCTCCTGCGCCATTTCGCGCATCAGCGGATCGGCTTCCTCGCCGCCGGTCATGGCTTCGAGCGCGGCCAGTTCCTGCCGCAGCCGGCGCAGTTCGCGCGCGGCCGCCGCGACCGGCTCGATCTCGGCATATTCCTTGGACAGTCGCACGAACGCATCGGGCGCGAGGTCGCTGCGCGTCATCGACGCCTGCACCTCATCCCGGCGCGCCTCGATCTGCGCGATGCGTTCGGCGGAGATGTGCATTAGCGACGGCCGGTCAGCACAATTGGTCGCGGAAATTCCGTTTCGCTGTCATCAAACACAAAGCAATCAACGATTGCTTGTTTCAACCTTCTGCGAACTTTCGGTGCCGGATTGTCCGGGGTCCGCGCGTTGATGTCTCTAATAAGAAGCGTTCCGACGCCCTCGCCACCAACTTCTACATCAAGAAGGCGATACGTCCCTGCTCTTTTAGCCTTTTCAAAGCGCTTCTTCGGTGATCCACTATAGGCCATCTCGGCCTTGATCCCGCCCCGCCGAAGCAAAGCTAAAATTTCAATCGAAAGCTCTAACGCCTCGTCGCCTCTGGGAACAATCGCTATTTCTGCGACCTCACGTTCCGGCATATCTACCAGCATCGCCAGCCGCTCAATCCCCGCCGCCCAGCCGACCGCCGGGGTGGAGGGGCCGCCCAGATTCTCGATGAGGCCATCATAGCGACCGCCGCCCAGCACCGTGCCCTGCGCGCCGAGCCGGTCGGTGATGAATTCGAACGCGGTGTGGCGATAATAATCCAGGCCGCGCACCAGCCGGGCGTTGCGCTCCCACGCCACGCCCGCGGTGTCGAGGCCGCTCGTCACCTTTTCGAAGAAGCTGCGCGCTTCGTCGGTCAGATAGGCGTCGATGTCCGGCGCGCTGTCGGCCACCGGGCGGTCGCGCGGGTCCTTGCTGTCGAGGATGCGCAGCGGGTTGCGCTGCAACCGGTCCAGACTCTCTTCCGAAAGCTGATCGCGATGCGCCTCGAAATGGGCGATCAGCGCCGCGCGCCAAGCGTCGCGGCTCGGCCCGTCGCCCAGCGTGTTGAGGTTGAGCGTCACACCATCCGAAACGCCCAGTTCCCGAAGCAACTGGTCGGCCATGACCAACAGTTCGACATCGGCGCCCGGCTCGCCCGCGCCGATGATTTCGGCGTCGAGCTGGTGGAACTGGCGGAAGCGACCCTTTTGCGGGCGCTCATAGCGGAAGAGCGGACCGTGGGTCGCGACCTTGAGCGGCGCATATTGCTGCCAGCCCTCGGTAATATAGGCACGACTGATCCCGGCGGTGAATTCGGGACGCAGGGTGATGCTGTCGCCGCCGCGATCCTCGAACGTATACATCTCCTTGGAGACGACGTCGGTGCTTTCGCCCAGCGAGCGCGCGAAGACGGCGGTGGATTCGAACACGGGCACTTCGACGCGCTGGAAACCGTAGAGCTTGCGCACCCGGTCGAACGTCGCGACCACATGCGCGAAACGCTCCTGGAACGCTTCACTCGTGCCGCCCAGCATGTCCTGCGTGCCGCGTACCGGACGCGGGGTTTCGATCTTCGCCATGGGGCAGCGCCTTTAACGGCAAACGCTTCCCAAGGAAACGCGCTTTTTAAGGCTGGGTTCAGGGGGGTGGACGCAGGCCGCCCATAGCGCCATGCTGAAGAGCATAAGGGCCGTCCGGCCCCGCCCAAATTTCTGGAGACCTCCATGATCCGCAGCCTTGCTGCCGCCCTTTGCCTTTCCACAGCGATCGCCAGCCCCCTGTTCGCGCAGGACACGATCCGTTCCAAGCCGACCGCCCTCCCCGTCGACAGCGCCGCGCCGATGCCCAAGGACGTGCCCTATCCAGGCGGCACCATCCGGCTGGAGGTCGATGCGACCGACACGACCCAGCGCATCTTCCGCGTCAGGGAAACCATCCCCGTCGCCGCCGCCGGCCCGTTCACCCTGCTGATGCCGCAATGGCTGCCGGGCAATCATGCGCCGCGCGGGCAGATCGACAAGCTGACCGGCGTCACCTTCACCGTGGGCGGCCAGCCGGTGGCCTGGAAGCGCGATCCGCTGAACGTCTACGCCTTCATCCTCGACGTGCCGCAGGGGGCGCGCGAAGTCGTCGCGCAATTCCAGTTCCTGTCCGCCACCCAGCCCAATCAGGGCCGCGTCGTGGTGACGCCCAAGATGCTGAACATCCAATGGGAAAGCGTCTCGCTCTATCCGGCGGGCTATTATACCCGCCAGATTCCGATCCAGGCGACCGTCACCTATCCCGCCGGCTGGCAGGCGGCGACCGCGCTGCGCGGCACGAAGACGGGCGACACCGTCGCCTATGAGACGATCGACTATGAAGCATTGCAGGATTCGCCGGTCTTCGCCGGCCGCTATTTCAAGCCGGTGGACCTGGGCAGCAACGTCACGCTGAATATCGTCGCCGACGATGCCGACGAGCTGGAGTATAAGCCCGAGCAGATCGCGAAGCACCGGAAGCTGGTGGCCGAAGCCGGGTCGCTGTTCGGCGCCTATCATTTCAACCATTATGACTTCCTGCTCGCCATCACCGACGAGATGGGCGGCATCGGCCTGGAACATCATCGCTCATCCGAGAATCAGGTGGAGCCGGGCTATTTCAAGAAATGGGACGGGGGCGAGGCGCTGCTGGACCGCAACCTGCTGCCGCATGAATTCACTCATAGCTGGGACGGCAAGTTCCGCCGGCCCGACCTGCTGTGGACGCCCGACTTCAACGTGCCGATGCAGGATAATCTGCTGTGGGTCTATGAAGGGCAGACGCAATTCTGGGGCTATGTGCTGGGCGCGCGGTCGGGCCTGTTCTCCAAGCAGGAGACGCTGGACGCCTATGCCCAGATCGCGGCCAAGCTGGACACCGCGGTCGGCCGCCAGTGGCGCCCGATGGAGGACACGACCCACGACCCGATCATCTCCGCCCGCCGCCCCAAGGGCTGGGCGAGCTGGCAGCGATCGGAGGATTATTATAACGAAGGCCTGATGATCTGGCTGGAGGCCGACGCGATCATCGCCAAGGCGACGCGCGGCAAGAAGGGCCTCGACGACTTCGCCAAGGCCTTTTTCGGCATCAAACCGGGTGACTGGGGCCAGGTCGTCTATAATCGCGACGAGGTCATCCGGACGCTGAACGACATCGCCCCCTATGACTGGGCCGGCTTCTTCCAGAAATATGTCGATTCGCCGACCAGGGAAACACCCAAGGGCGGCTTCATCCTGGGCGGCTACAAGCTGGTCTATGGCGAGGAACCGGGCGCCATCACCAAGGCCGCGGAAGGCGCGAACAAGATGGTCGACCAGAGCTTCGGCATCGGCGCCATCGTCAAAAATGACGGCGAGATCAGCGGCGTCATCTGGGACAGCGCGGCGTTCAAGGCGGGCCTCGTCACCGGTGCGAAGATACTGGCGGTCAATGGCGACGAATTTTCTGGCGACGTATGGAAGGCCGCGATCAGGACCAAGACGCCGATCCAGATCATCCTGAAACAGGATAAATACTACCGCACTTTGACTCTCGATTATTCGGGCGGCCTGCGCTATCCGCGCCTGGAAAAGACAGGAGAGGGTGAAGGCAGCCTCGACCGGCTGCTGAAACCGAGAACATAATCACCCGCAAAGCAACGTGTAGGAAAAGGCATTTCCATGAATATCGAACTGATCCCTGTCGGCGACGATCCGCCCAACAGCCTCAACGTCATCATCGAGGTCCCGACCGGCGGCGAACCGGTGAAATATGAGTTCGACAAGGCGTCGGGCGCGCTGTTCGTGGACCGCATCCTGCATACGCCGATGCGCTATCCCGCCAATTACGGCTTCGTGCCGCACACGCTGTCGCCCGACGGCGATCCGCTGGATGCGCTGGTCATCGCCCGTTCGCCCTTCATCCCCGGCGCCGTCGTGGCGGCCCGCCCGATCGCGGTGCTGAATCTGGAAGACGAAGCCGGCGGCGACGAAAAGCTGGTCTGCGTGCCCGCCGATTCGGTCTTCCCCTATTATTCCAACGTGACGGAGAAGGACGACCTGCCCGGCATCGTGATGGAACAGATCGAGCATTTCTTCACCCACTATAAGGATCTGGAAAAGAAGAAATGGGTTCGCGTCGGCACCTGGGGCGGCGCGGAAGATGCGAAGCGCATCACGCTCGAAGCGATCGAACGCTACAAGGCGGGGAAGAAGGCGGCATAAGGTCGGTCTTCCGATCGAAATCGAAAAGGCCGCCCGGAGCGATCCGCGCGGCCTTTTCTGTTGAGTTCGGCACCGGCCCGCAAGATGCGCCCTTCCGCGCATCTTGCCAAAAACTCAAATCAATCGGTCCGCCTCCAGCGCCATGGCGGCCGAATCCCGCGCCCTGGGCATACGGGCGTGAAGCCGGGCGTCGGCTTCGACCAGCCGCTCGACGCCGGCTTCCAATTGCGCTTCGTCCAGGGTGAAGGGCAGGCGCAGGAAACGCTCGAACGCGCCGCCGACGCCGAAGCGCGGGCCGGCGGCGATCCGGACGCCCAGGCTTTCGGCCAGGGCGGCGAGCGCGGTCGCTTCGGCGCGCGGCAGTTCGGCCCAGAGCGACAAGCCGCCCGCCGGCGCCTCGACCCGCCAATGGGGCAGATGCCGCGCGATCAGCCCCAACAGATGGTCGCGCCGCCCGCGCAACACCTCCGCCCGCGCCCCCAGCCCCACATCGGCGTCGACCAGTTGGGCGACGGCAAGCTGCTCAACCACGGGACTGGCCATGTCCATCGTCGTGCGCAGCCGGCCGAGCGCGGCGATCGTCTGCGCATCGGCGCGAATCCAGCCGACGCGCAGGCCACCCCAGAAAATCTTGCTGGCCGATCCCAGGGTGATGACCTGCCGTCCCGACGGATCATGCATCGCGACCGGCGGCGGCGGCGCGAAGTCCAGGCCCATCGCCACCATCGTTTCGTCGACGATCAGCGGCGTATGGCTGCGCGTCGCCGCCGCCACCAGCGCGCGGCGGGTGGCCAGGTCCATGCTGCGCCCGGTCGGATTGTGGAAATCGGCTATGACATAGGCGAAACGGGGCGAGGTCTGGCGGAAGGCCGCCTCCATGGCGTCGATGTCCCAGCCCTGCGCCGGCAGGCCGACCGGCACCGGCACGACATGCGCGCGCTGCAACGCCTGGATCGCATTATGATAGGTGGGATGGTCGATCACCGCCCGGTCGCCCGGTCCCGCCAGCCATTTGAGCAGCAGGGAAAAACCCTGCTGCGCCCCGTTCGTCACCATGATCTGGTCGGGCGAGGTCGGGCAGCCGCGCCGCTCATAATGGGCGGCGATCGCCCGGCGCAGCACCATCAGACCGAGCGGATCATAGCCGAGATCACCGAGATAGGCCGGGAGCGCCTCCACCGCCGCCTGATAGGCGCGGCCGACGCCGGGCGCGGCGGGCAGCGCGGCATGGGTCCAGTTGAGGATATTGCCGCCGCTGCTGAGATCCCGCTCCTCCTGCGGCGCCTCGACATGGCCGGCGGGCAGGCGCGTGACGCTGCCCGACCCCTGCCGGCTTTCGAGAAACCCCTCGTCGCGCAGCCGGTCGAAGGCGGCGGCGACGGTGGTGCGCGACAAGCCCAGCGCGGCGGCCAGTTCCCGCTCGCCCGGCAAGCGGACATTGAGTCCCACGCGCCCGTCCAGCACCAGCATCCGCAGCGCCTGCGCCAGTTGGCGATAGGCCGGCTCGGCGCTGTCCAGCGCGCGCCAGGCGCCCAGCAGGCGAAGGAGGGAAGGTGGACGCAGCAGCGAAGTGGACATGGGATTCGTTCCGTTCGAACCATTGATACAGGCCATTTAAGTCAGACTGGTCCTTTTTGAAAAGGCCAATTATGCGGAAAAGCCTGCCATGATGATGCACCGCCGCCTTTTCCAGCTTTTCTGGGGCCTATGCCTCTATGGTTTTGCCATGGCGCTGCTGCTGCGCGCCAATCTGGGCCTCGATCCGTGGGACGTGCTGCACCAGGGCCTCGCGCCCCCGCTCGGCCTCAGCTTCGGCATGACGGTCAACCTGATCGGCGCGATCGTGCTGCTGCTCTGGTGGCCGCTGCGGCAGCGGCCGGGGATCGGCACCGTCGCCAATATATTGGTGATCGGAACGGCGGTGGACCTGTCGCTGATGATCCTGCCGACGCCGGAGGGTTATGCCATGCGCGCCACATGGCTGGTCGCGGGGATCATCCTCAACGGCATCGCCGGCGGCGCCTATATCGGCGCGGGGCTGGGACCGGGACCGCGCGACGGGCTGATGACGGGCCTGTGCCGCCGCACCGGCTGGCCGGTCAAATGGGTGCGGACGGGAATCGAGATCGGCGTGCTGGCGATCGGCTGGATGCTCGGCGGCACGGTCGGCATCGGCACCCTGCTCTATGCCGCGACCATCGGCTGGATCGTCCACCACGCCCTACCCTTCTTCCGCATTGTCGGCGCGGACCAACCCGCTCGCGCCTGACTCTGATGCCCCCTGACCGGCCGGCGCTCGAAGACCCGCCGGCCGGTCCTTTTCTTCCTGCAAATGCGCCGCTTGGCATTGACCGGACCGGGCGGTCGGGCATGATCCCGCCGCCCTTCCCCGATCAAGGAGCCTTGCCTCATGCGCGCCTTCCTTGCCCTCCTCCTGCTGCCCCTGACCGCGGCGGCCGCGCCCGAGCCGGCGCTCGCTCCTCTCGCCTTCGAACAGATCGCGCCCGCTGGCACGAAAATGCCGCGTTTCAAGGTCGACGCCGCCTGGCCGGCCATGCCCGGCGACTTGCTGCTGGGCCAAGTGAGCGGCGTCGCGGTGGGACCGGATGATTCGGTCTGGGTCGTGCATCGCCCCCATAGCCTGACGGCGACCGACACCGGCCTCGCCCAGAACCCGCCCATCGCCGTCTGCTGCAAGCCGGCCCCGCCGGTGGTGCGCTTCGGCAAGGACGGCCGCTATATCGGCGGCTGGGGCGGCGCGGCGAGCGCGCCCACGATCGACGGGGTCAATCAATGGCCCGCCAGCCTGCATGGCATCTTCGTCGACAAGGCCGGCAGCGTCTGGTTCGGCGGCAATGGCAAGGGCGACCATGTCGTCATGAACTATAGCCCCGAGGGCAAATATATCCGCAGCTTCGGGCGGCGCGACAAGACCGGCGGCAATGATGCGACCGATCAGCTCGGCAATCCGTCGGACGTCAACCATTCGGATGGCATGGTGCTGATTTCCGACGGCTACACCAATCGTCGCGTGATCGGATATGATGCGGCGAGCAACGCCTATAAGGGCCGCTGGGGCGCCTATGGCAAGCCGCCCGTCGCGCCAACCCGCAGCGGCGATTTCGACCAGAGCCATGCCGTCGACCCCAGCAAGGTCGCCAATCCCAAATCGGAAATCTTCGCCGACATCGTCCATTGCGTCGTGCCTACCAGGGACGGCCATCTCTATGTCTGCGACCGCAACAACAACCGCGCGCAATTGTTCAGGCGGGAGAAGGATGGCGGGCTGACCTTCGTGCGCGATCTGGTGATCGCGCCGGAAACGGGCGGCACCCATAGCGTCACCGACATCGCCTTCTCGCCCGATCCGCAACAGACCTTTCTCTATGTCGCCGACATGATGAACAGCCGCATCTGGATATTGGAACGCAAGACCCACACGGTCCTGGGCGCGATCGGCCGGGTCGGACGGCAGGCGGGGCAATTCACCTGGCTGCACAGTATTGATACCGACAGCGACGGCAATATCTATGCGACCGAGGTGAATACCGGCCGCCGCGTGCAGAAGCTGGTCCTCACCGGCATCGAATAGAAGGAACGCTGCATGGCGACCGAACTTTACGACCTGACCGTGCCTGTCTTCATCCGCGGCTTGAAAACCCTTTCGGCCCTGCTGGACAAGGGGGCGGCCTTCGCCGCCGAAAAGGGCCTCGATCCGCTGACGCTGACCGGCGCGCAGTTGATCGAGGACATGAAGCCGCTGACCGCGCAGGTGCAGTTCGCCTGCGACACCGCCAAGGGTACAGTGACGCGGCTGGGCGAACTGGAGCCGGTCGCGATGCCGGACACCGAACAGAGCTTCGAAGAGTTGCAGGCGCGGATCGCCAGGACCATCGCCCTGCTGGATGCCGTGCCGCGTGAGAAGATCGACGGGCGCGAGGAGGCGACGGTCGTGCTCAAGGTGCCGGGCGGCGAAATCCCCTTCACCGGGCGCAGCCATGTGCTGACCTTTTCCCTGCCGAACTTCTATTTCCACCTGACCACCGCCTATGCCCTGTTGCGCAAGGCGGGCGTGCCGGTTGGCAAGCTGGACTATCTGGGCGGGATCTAAGCGAGATGACTTTACTTTGATCCGTTCGTTTCGAGCGAAGTCGAGAAACGAGGTCAAGCCGAGTTCAGCGAAGCTGAACGCTGGCGGTGCGCTATCCGCTTCTCGACTTCGCTCGAAGTGAACGGGTGTAAATTGATGTCATTCAACGTCATCCAGTTCTAGCCCGCGATCAGCCGCACATAGGCGCTGCCGACCCAGCCACTGACGCAGGGGCCGTCATAGGGCTGCTTGCGTTCCACGGGGGACGAGACGCCGCAATCGGCGGCGGCGGCGTCATTGCCGGCCGCCGATGCGGGCGGAACCACGACGCCCAGCCATTTCTGGTCGATGCTGCGGGTGCAGACATAGGCGCGTGTCCCTTCCGTCAGCGCCGCGACGGCTTTCGCCTCGGCGAAGGGCGCGGTGCGCACCGCCAGCCCTGACGCGCCGGGCCGCGTCACCTGCCCCATGGTGCCGCAGGCGTCGAGGCGCGGGCCGTCCTCACCGATCGTCACGGGGCGGGCGAGCGTGGATTCGATCCGGCTTTCCGGCACTTCCTCGCGCGGGGCGCCGGCGAGCGAACTGTTGGGCAATTCCTCATAGACGTCGTTGCTTTTCGAGCAGGCGGCGAGAAGCAGCATCAGGGCAAGGGGGGCACGCATGTAAAGCGTGATAGACCGCCCTGCCCCCCGGCGGAAGCCGCCATGTTTCGCTTTAGTTTCAGCGCACCTTTCCCTATATGCTCGTCATGAGCGAAGAACCCGTCAATTCCCCCAACAGCAATGATTATGGCGCCGACAGCATCAAGGTGCTGAAAGGGCTGGACGCCGTGCGCAAGCGGCCCGGCATGTATATCGGCGATACCGACGATGGCAGCGGCCTGCACCATATGGTGTTCGAGGTCAGCGACAATGCGATCGACGAGGCGCTGGCCGGCCATTGCGACAAGATCGTCATCACGCTGAACCCCGACGGGTCGGTCAGCGTCGAGGATAATGGCCGCGGCATCCCCACCGGCATCCACAAGGAAGAAGGCGTGTCGGCGGCCGAGGTCATCATGACCCAGCTGCACGCGGGCGGAAAGTTCGAGAACACGTCGGACGACAATGCCTATAAGGTGTCGGGCGGTTTGCACGGCGTGGGCGTCTCGGTCGTGAACGCCCTGTCCGAATGGCTGGACCTCAATATCTGGCGCGACGGCAAGGAACATTATATGCGCTTCGCCTATGGCGATGCGACCGCGCCGCTCAAGGTCATCGGCGATGCGCCGGCCAAAGAAGACGGGACTCCCAAGAAGGGGACGCGCGTCACCTTCCTCGCTTCGCTGGAGAAGGCGCCCGGCGACGGCGCGACCTTCAAGAACCATACCGAGTTTGATTTCGAGAAGCTGGAACATCGCTATCGCGAACTCGCCTTCCTCAACAGCGGCGTGCGCCTGTTCCTGGTCGACGCGCGGCATGAGGAGAAGAAGGAAGTCGAACTCTTCTACGAGGGCGGCATCGCGGCCTTCGTCAAATATCTCGACCGCAACAAGAATGCGCTGATGCCCGATCCGATCGCGATCGCCGGCACGCGCGACGACGTGACCATCGACGTCGCACTGGAGTGGAACGACAGCTATTACGAAAACGTCCTCTGCTTCACCAACAACATCCCGCAGCGCGACGGCGGCACCCATCTCGCCGCTTTCCGCGCGGCGCTGACGCGCACGCTCAACAGCTATGCCGACAAGACCGGCCTGCTGAAGAAGGAGAAGGTGAACCTCACCGGCGAGGATATGCGCGAGGGGCTGACCGCGATCGTCTCGGTCAAGCTGCCCGACCCCAAATTCTCGTCCCAGACCAAGGACAAGCTGGTCAGCTCCGAGGTGCGCCAGCCGCTCGAAAGCCTGATGGCCGACAAGATGGCGGAATGGCTGGAAGAAAATCCCGCGCACGGCAAGATGATCGTGCAGAAGGTGATCGACGCCGCCGCCGCGCGCGAAGCCGCCAAAAAGGCGCGCGAACTGACCCGGCGCAAGGGCGCGATGGATATCGCTTCGCTGCCCGGCAAGCTCGCCGACTGCCAGGAACGCGACCCGGCCAAGTCCGAACTTTTCCTGGTCGAGGGCGATTCGGCCGGCGGGTCGGCCAAACAGGGGCGCAACCGGCATAATCAGGCGATCCTGCCGCTGAAGGGCAAGATATTGAACGTTGAGCGCGCGCGCTTCGACCGGATGCTGTCGTCCAAGGAAGTCGGCACGCTGATCCAGGCGATGGGCACCGGCATCCGCGACGATTTCACCCTGGACAAGCTGCGCTATCACAAGATCGTCATCATGACCGACGCCGACGTCGACGGCGCGCATATCCGCACCCTGCTGCTGACCTTCTTCTATCGCCAGATGCCGCAGATCATCGAGGCGGGGCATCTCTATATCGCCCAGCCACCGCTCTATAAGGCGACGCGCGGCCGGTCGGAGGTCTACCTCAAGAATGAAGCGGCGCTGGAGCAGTATCTGGTCGATAATGGCGTCGATTCGATGGTGCTGGAAACCCGCGGCGGCGCGCGCAGCGGTGACGATCTGCGCCACCTGATCGAACATGGCCGGCGGATGCGGGCTGTGATGCGCTATGTCCCGCGCCGCTACAATCCCGCGATCATCGAAGCGCTGAGCCTCAACGGCGCGCTCGATCCCGAACTGTCAAACGACGCGCAGGCGCAGCGCCTGGCCGCGACCGTCGCCTGGATGGATGCGCATGATGCGGAAGGCCGCTGGTCGGGCCGCATCGCCGAGGAAGGCGGCTTCCATTTCGAACGGCTGTGGCGCGGCGTCACCGACCATCATGTGGTCGAGGGCGGCTTCATCGGATCGGCCGAGGCGCGCAAGCTGCACGCCATCGCGAGCGAGGAAGCGGCGAGCTATGTCACGCCGGGCCGACTGGTCACGGCCAAGGCGGCCGCGGCCGCCGAGGAAGCGGGCGAGGATGAACTGCCCGCCGCGCCGGCCAAGGGCGCGATGGTAACGTCGCCCAGCGAACTGCTCGACGCGATTCTGACCGCCGGGCGCAAGGGGCTGGCGATCCAACGCTATAAAGGCCTGGGCGAGATGAATGCGGAACAATTGTGGGAAACCACGCTGGACCCGGACAATCGCTCGATGCTGCGGGTCGAGGTGGAACAGGCCGATATTGCCGACGAAATCTTCAGCCAGCTGATGGGCGACGTAGTGGAATCACGGCGCGACTTCATCCAGGACAATGCGCTGAACGTCGCCAATCTGGACGTTTGATTCATATGAGCGGCGCGGAACCGACGCGATGCGCCTGGGTGGGCGCGGATGCGCTGTACCGCGCCTATCATGACGAGGAATGGGGCGTGCCGGAGCGCGATTCGCGGACGCTCTGGGAAACGCTGATGCTGGAGGGATTCCAGGCTGGCCTGTCCTGGATCACCATATTGCGCAAGCGGGAGACGTTTCGCGCCGCCTTTGCCGGTTTCGATCCGGACAGGGTCGCGGCCTTTGGCGGGGCCGATGTCGAACGACTGATGGGCGATCCGGGCATCATAAGGGCGCGGGCCAAGATCGAGGCGACGATCCGGGGCGCGCAGATCTTTTGCGCGATGCGCGACAGGGGCGAAGATTTCTCCGCCTATGTCTGGGCTTTCGTCGACGGCGCGCCGATCCGCAACGACGGCGTGCATTTCCCGGCGAAGACCGATCTGTCCGAAGCGATATCCAAGGATCTCAAGACGCGCGGCTTCAAGTTCGTCGGACCGACCATCGTCTATGCATGGATGCAGGCGGTCGGCATGGTCAATGATCATGCCGTGCAGTGCTTCCGCCGGGACTCGCTCGGCGCATGAAGGCGGCGCTCGCCCTGCTGCCGCTTGCGCTGCT
The DNA here is from genome assembly GCF_059693745.1 of Sphingobium sp. WR1. Classification (NCBI taxonomy): domain Bacteria; kingdom Pseudomonadati; phylum Pseudomonadota; class Alphaproteobacteria; order Sphingomonadales; family Sphingobiaceae; genus Sphingobium; species Sphingobium sp. WR1. The sequence goes on from NZ_JCATID010000006.1 coordinate 21,142, forward strand.
GGGTGGCTGCGGCGGCGAAGAGACGCCGTCCGCCGCCAATCAGGCCATGGCGATGGCGCCCACGGAAACGGTGAGCGCGCCGATCAACCATGGCGCCGATCCCGACACCGAACTGGACAATCGCGGGCCCGATGATGCGCCACTGTCCAAGCCCTTGGTTTCACGTGAAACATCGTCTTCCCTGCCAACGCCGCCCGATTATCGTGCGATCGGCACCGAGCCTTTCTGGGCGGTAACGGTGCGCGGATCGACCGCGACTCTGGAGCGTCCGGACAAGCCGCCGATGCGCTTTGCGATCAGCCGGAACAGCGATGACAAGGCCATACGCTATCTGGGCGAGGGCTTTACCCTGACCGCGACGCAAGGTCCGTGCAGCGACGGCATGAGCGACACCATCTGGTCCGACCGGGTGCAGATCGCTTTTGGCAAAGGCACGCTCAAGGGCTGCGGCGGCGACCGCGATGACGGGGCTTATGAAAATTGAACGGAGCGGTCGGTTGGAGAATTGTTGGCTGAGAAGGGTGGGAAGTGGACTGACGGCTTTTTCATCCTCCCCTCCCCTTCAGGAGAGGGGCTATGAAGGTCCGCTCCTGGTCGCTTCCCAATCGACCGATCCCCCTGTCCTCGCCTAATCCGCGCGCATCGCTTCGGCCACCAGCGCCTCGGCCTCCATCAGCAGCGCATCCTCCGCCGCATGTTGCGCCACCTGCTCGCGGCCGATCAGGATCAGCACCGGCACCGCCAGCGGACTGACCCGGTCGAGATCGATATGCAGCATCGTTTCGCTCGCGCGGTCGATCAGGTCGCCCAGCCGTCCGACATCGGTCATGCGCGCGCGGGCGTCCGCCCAGGCGGCCTTGAGCAGCAGATGGTCGGGCTGATATTTGCGCAGCACATCATAGATGAGGTCGGTGGAAAACGTCACCTGCCGCCCGGTCTTGCGCTTGCCCGGATGCTGGCGCTCGATCAGGCCCGAGATCACCGCCACGTCGCGGAAAGCGCGCTTCAACAGACTCGACTGCTCGACCCATTCGACAAACTCATGGTCCAGAATGTCGGCGGAAAACAGGCTTTTCGGATCGGTGACGGGCTTCAGCCCATAGACCGCCAGCGCATAGTCGTTCGACACGAAACCCAGCGGCATCAGCCCCTGCGCGTCCATGCGGCGGGTGAGCAACATGCCGAGCGACTGATGCGCGTTCCAGCCCTCGAAACTGTAGCAGACCAGATAATGGCGCCCCTCATGCGGGAAAGTCTCGATCATCAACTGCCCCGGCTGCGGCAGGGCGGAGCGATATTTCTGCATCTCCAGCCATTCGCGCACATCCTGGGGGAAGCGATGCCATTCCTCCGGCTCGGCCAGAAAATGGCGCACCCGGTCGGCAAGGCGGGTCGACATCGCCATGCGGGTGCCACCCCAACTGGGGATTCGCGCCTGTTTCGACGTCGCGCGCACGACCAGATCGCTGGTGTCCATCCGCACCACCTCCAGCGCCATGCCGGAGAAGAAGAAGCTGTCGCCGGGTCGCAAGGTGGCGGCGAACCCCTCCTCCACCGTGCCGAGCTTGCGGCCATTGGCGAAGCGCACGGCGAGCGCCGGCTGATCGACGATAATGCCGGCGTTGAGGCGATGCTGCTGGACGAAGCGCGGGTGCGACACCCGCCAAAGCATATGCCCCTGGCTATCCGGCTCCTGCGTCAGGCGCTTGAACCGGTCATAGGCGCGCAAGGCATAGCCGCCGCCCTCGATGAAATGCAGGACATTGTCGAACGCCTCCCGCGTCAGCGCGCTATAGGGGGTAGCGGAGCGCACCTCCTCCAGCAGTTCCTCCGCCCGGAACGGCCCGGCGCAGGCGAGGCCCATGACATGCTGCGCCAGCACGTCCAGGCTGCCGGGGCGGAAATCGTCGGCGTCGCGCTCCCCCGCCTCGACCGCGTCGAGCGCGGCCCGCGCCTCCAGATATTCGAAGCGGTTGCCGGGAATCAGGATCGCCTCCGACGCCATGTCGAGCCGGTGGTTGGCGCGGCCGATGCGCTGGAGCAGGCGCGACGATCCCTTGGGCGCGCCCATCTGGATCACACAGTCGACATTGCCCCAGTCGACGCCCAGGTCGAGCGACGCGGTCGCCACCAGCGCGCGCAGCTTGCCCGCCGCCATCGCCGATTCGACCTTGCGCCGCGCCTCGATCGACAGGCTGCCATGGTGGATGGCGATGGGCAGGTTGGCGTCGTTGGCCGACCAGAGCGACTGGAAGATGAGTTCGGCCAGGCCCCGCGTATTGCAGAAGACCAAAGTCGTCTGGCGCGACTCGATCTCCGCCATCACCTGTGTCGCGGCATATTTGCCGGAATGGCCGGACCAGGGGACGCGGCCCTCCGGGATCAGGATGGCGACATGGGGGTCCGCGCCCTGCTCGCCCAGGACCGGCGTCACGGCGTCGATATCGCCATCGGGCGCGAGCCAGGCGCGATAGGCGTCGATATCCGCCACCGTGGCGGACAGCGCCACCCGGCGTAGCGCGGGATGGATCGCCTGCAACCGCGCCATGGAGAGGTTGAGCAGGTCGCCGCGCTTCTGCGTGGCGAAGGCGTGGACCTCGTCCACGATCACCGTCCTCAGATCCGCGAACATCAGGGCCGCGTCGGGATAGCTCAGCAGCAGTGACAGCGATTCGGGCGTGGTGAGCAGGATTTGCGGCGGACGGGCGCGCTGGCGCGCCTTGCGGTCGGACGGCGTGTCGCCGGTGCGTGTCTCGACCCGGATCGGCAGGCCCATCTCCTCGATCGGGGTCAGAAGGTTGCGGCGCACATCCACCGCCAGCGCCTTGAGCGGCGAGACATAGAGAGTATGCAGCCCATCGACCGGATCGCGAATCAGGTCGGCCAGTGTCGGCAGGAATCCGGCCAGCGTCTTGCCCGCCCCGGTCGGCGCGACGAGCAGCGCATGTTCCCTCCGCTCCGCGGCCGCCAGCATCTCCATCTGGTGCCGGCGCGGCCGCCAGCCGCGGGCGGCGAACCAGCTTTCGACGATGGCGGGAAGGCGAACCGACATGGCCCGGATGTAGGTCACCCCTCCCGTCCTGTCACGATCCGCCGTGCACCGCGCGGGGTTCCCGACATGGCCCCGGCGCCGCGATCATGGTAAGAGTGGCGAAAATGGAGAGGAGATCGGAGCATGACCGAAGACCATGAACATGCCCTCGTTCCGGGGACGGTGCCAACGACCTTGTTCGACGCCTGGTTCGCGCCCTTCAGCTACTGGGCCAATTGGTGCAGCTTCTATGCGGAGGCGCTCCATGTTGCGCAGGTCCATCCGCCGCACGCCGGAGATCCGGCTGAAGGGGATGAGGCGCCCGTGCATATCGAGGATGAGGAGGGCCTTGTCGCCTGAACCGCGGACCGGGTTTTCGCGGAATAATCATATAGCCGAAAGAAATAATCTTGCTCACCCCTCTGGTCCCCGTCCCCGCTCCTGCGTTACACTCCCGCCCATGACAGCGGCGCATCAGACGCCGAGATATGCAGGAGAATGACATGACCGGCGAAACCGAAGCCGAACTGACCGGCGCCGAACCGACGCACAACCGCCGCCGTCCCAAGGCCCCGATCATGGAGATCGACGGCCGCAAGCTGAAGCCTGCCACCCTGATGATGGGCCATGGCTATGACCCCACCCTGTCGGAAGGGTCGTTGAAGCCGCCCATCTTTCTGACCTCCACCTTCGCATTCGAAAGCGCAGCAGCAGGCAAGCGCCATTTTGAGGGCGTGACCGGCATCCGGCCCGGCGGAGCGGAAGGGCTGGTCTATTCCCGCTTCAACGGTCCCAATCAGGAGATTTGCGAGGATCGCTTGTCCGTCTGGGAGGAGGCGGAGGATGCGCTGCTCTTTTCCAGCGGCATGTCGGCGATCGCCACGACCCTGCTCGCGCTGGTCCAGCCGGGCGACGTCATCGTGCACAGCGCGCCCCTCTATGCCGCGACCGAATCGCTGATCGGACGCATTCTCGGCCGCTTCGGCGTGCAATGGCTCGATTTCCCGGCCGGCGCGACCGAGGAGGAGATCGGCGCGGTGATCGAAAAGGCCAGGACGCTGGGCCGGGTCGCGCTCATCTATCTGGAAAGCCCGGCCAATCCGACCAATGTGCTGGTCGATCTGGAGGCAGTGGTCGCGCGGCGCGACTTGGCTTTCGCGGGAGAGGCGCATGTCCCGCCGGTCGCGATCGACAATACGTTCCTCGGCCCGCTCTGGCATCGTCCGATCAAGCATGGCGCGGACCTGGTCATCTACAGCCTGACCAAATATGCGGGTGGGCATAGCGATCTGGTCGCGGGCGGGGTGCTGGGTCCCAATGCGCTGATCAACAGCATCCGCCTGATGCGCAACACGATCGGCACCATCCTCGACCCGCACAGCGCCTGGATGCTGCTGCGCAGCCTGGAAACGCTGGAATTGCGGATGAGCCGGGCGGGCGAGAATGCGGAGAAGGTCTGCGCCTGGCTCAAGGACCAGCCGCAGGTCGAGAAGGTCGTCTATCTCGGCTTCCCCGAGACGGAGCGGCAGGCCGATATCTATCGCCGCCACTGCACCGGCGCGGGATCGACCTTCTCGCTCTACTTGAAGGGCGGCGAGGCGGAGGCCTTCGCCTTTCTCGACGCGCTCAAGATCGCCAAGCTGGCGGTCAGCCTGGGCGGCACCGAGACGCTGGCCAGCCATCCCGCCGCGATGACCCATTTGTCCGTCCCCGCCGAGCGCAAGAAGGCGCTGGCGATCGGCGACAATATGGTGCGCATCTCGATCGGCTGCGAGGATGCCGACGATCTGATCGCCGACTTCGCCCAGGCATTGCGGCAGATCGGATGAGCGGCCCGCGCCCGGTCATCCTGATCGCACAGCCGCATCTCGCGCCTTTGCTGGGCGTGCTGGCGGCGGACTATGACGTCATGCCGCTGTGGGAGGATGGCGGGCGCGCGCGGCTGGACAGCGCGCAGGCGCTGGTGACGGCCGGCGAGTTCCGGCTCGATCCCGCGTTGATCGCGGCGATGCCGAAGCTCGGCCTCATCGCCTGCTTCACCGTGGGCTATGACGGGGTCGACCTGGACCTCGCCCGATCGCGCGGCATCGCCGTCGCCCATGCCGGCAATGCCAATGCGGAGGATGTCGCCGACCATGCCATCGGCCTGATGCTGGCCCATCGCCGCTGGATCGTCGAGGGCGACCGGCAATTGCGCGCGGGCCTGTGGACCGCACAGGCCAAGACCATCACCCGGTCGATGGGCGGCGCGCGCCTGGGCATCGTCGGCATGGGGGCGATCGGCGTGGCGGCGGCCGAACGGGCGCAGGCGATGAGGATGCGGATCGGCTGGTGGGGGCCGCGCGACAAGCCCGCCCTTCCCTGGCCGCGCGCGACAAGCCTGATGGCGCTGGCGCAGGAAAGTGACATAGTGCTTGTCGCAGCCCGCGCCGGAGAGGAGAATCGTGGCCTGATTTCCGCCGCGATCATCGAAGCGCTCGGCGCCGGCGGGCTGCTGGTCAATGTCGCGCGTGGACAGCTGGTGGACGAAGTGGCGCTGATCGACGCGCTGAAATCCGGGCGGCTGGGCGGCGCGGCGCTCGACGTGTTCGATCCCGAACCGACCGATCCCGCGCGCTGGACGGACGTCCCCAATGTCGTGCTGACGCCGCATACCGGCGGCGCGACGCAGGAAGCGGTCGGGCGGATGGTGCAGATGCTGCAAGCCAATCTCGCCGCCCATTTCGCGGGCCAGCCCCTGCCCGCGCGGGTAGGTGATCTTGGGCCGTCATTGCGAGCGTAGCGAAGCAATCCATCGGAGCGACATTGGATTGCTTCGCTACGCTCGCAATGACGATGTCAGCGGGATATTTTCCGCCTCAGTCCCAGTCCACCCGCGTCCAGCCCCGTTCCGCCGCCAGTTTCGCCAGCGGCTTGTGCGGATTGGACGCAAAGGGAATGTCGGCATATTCCAGCATCGGCGCATCCGACACATGGTCGGAATAGGCGCGGATATAGGCCTGCGACCGGTCGATCGCCTCGGCCGCCATCCACGCCTTGATCATGCGCAGCTTGCCCGTGTCATAGCAATTCTCGCCGGCGATCTTCGCGCGGACATAGCGAAGATCCTGCGACAGATGATCGGTCGCGATAACCGCGTCGAACCCCAGCCGCCGCGCGATCGGCTCGACATAGAGGCGATAGGAGGCGGTGGCGAGCACCAGCCGATAGCCGTCCGCCCGGTCCTTCGCGATCTGCGCCACCGCGCCCTGCCGCAAATTGGTCGCCACCACCTTGTCGGCATAGCTTTCGATATGGGGCATCAGCTTCGCGCGCTCGACATTGGGACCGATCATCAGCGCCTGGTTCAGTTCCTTGAGGCGCTGGCGCGTGATCAGCTTCAGCACATAGGCGAGCATCAACAGGATGACGCAGGGGAACAGCAGCAACCGCCACGGCGCCATCCGCCGCGCCACATGAATCAGGAACCCCGTATAGGTGCCGCTGAACGTCACCGTGCGGTCCATGTCGTAGATCGCCAGCCTGTGCGTCATGCCGTTTCCGAAACTTTTGCCCTTACCCGTCGTTCTGACCTGCGGATGGGCCGTTTCGGCTTGCCGTGCAACCGATAATGGACCACTAAACCGCCTTGATGAACAAAGCCGCCGACCTTTCCGAAGAAACGCGCGATGGCGGCACGGTAATACGGCTTTCGGGAAACCTGGCCATAGCGTGCCTTCACGACCTGCCTGCCCGCCTCGAAGGGCTGCAGGGCCCGGTCAACGCGATCGACCTGTCCGGGGTCGACCATATCGACACGATCGGCGCCTGGACGGTGCATCGCACCGCCAAGCGGCTGGGCGCGGAAATCAACGGCGCGCATGACGAGGCCCAGCGCCTGATTGACGCGATCGGCAAGTTGGACGAACCGGTGCCGATCCGTCCGGAGCATGTTCACCCCCTGCGCCGAGTCGTGGGCGAGATCGGCGAGGCCGTCGTCAATTCGGGCACCACCTTGCTGGGCCTGCTCGGCTTTTTCGGCGCGACGCTTGTCGCCAGCTGGAGCCTGATCCGCCATCCCAGCCGTTTCCGGTGGAACGCGGTGGTCCAGCGCTTCGAGGTGGTGGGCGTTTCCGCCCTGGGCATCATCGGCCTGATGAGCTTCCTGATCGGCATCGTCATCGCCCAACAGGGATCGGTGCAGCTCAAGCAGTTCGGCATGGAGGTGCTGACCATCAACCTGGTCGGCCGCCTCACCTTCCGCGAACTGGGCGTGCTGATGACCGCGATCATGGTCGCCGGCCGCTCCGGCTCCGCCTTCGCCGCGCAATTGGGCACGATGAAGCTGACCGAGGAGATCGACGCGATGCGCACGATCGGCGTCTCCCCGATGGAGGCGCTCGTGCTGCCGCGCACGCTGGCGGTCGTGATGATGATGCCGCTGCTCGGCTTCTACAGTTCGATCGTCGCGATCATCGGCGGTGGCTTCCTGTGCGCTGTCGCGCTGGAAATCCCGCCGATCACCTTCGTCCAGCGGTTGCGGGAGGTGGTGCCGATCACCGATCTCTGGGTCGGCCTCATCAAGGCCCCGGTGTTCGGCGTCATCATCGCCCTGTCGGGCTGCTTCCAGGGGATGCAGGTCAAGGCCAATGCTGAGGAGGTCGGCCTGCGCACGACCTCCGCGGTGGTGCAGGCGATCTTCCTGGTCATCGTCATCGACGCCTTCTTCGCGGTCTTCTTCACCTGGGTGGGCTGGAACTGATGAGCGAAGAGGAAATCCAGGAAGCAGAAGATCGCCGGATCGAAGAAGCGGTCGAAACCGCGGACATCGCGATCAAGGTGCGCGGCCTCAAGAACAGCTTCGGCAACCAGATCGTGCACGAACATCTCGACCTCGACGTGCGCAAGGGCGAGATTTTGGGCGTGGTCGGCGGATCGGGCACGGGCAAGTCCGTCCTGATGCGGTCCATCATCGGTCTCCAGACCCCCGATGAGGGGGAAGTCTGCGTCTTCGGCGAATCGATGATCGGGCGGCTGGACGACGAGGCGCTGGCGATCCGCAAGCGCTGGGGCGTGCTGTTCCAGGGCGGCGCGCTCTTTTCGACCCTGACGGTGGCCGAGAATGTCGAAGTCCCGATCCGCGAATATTATCCCAATATCGGCCCGGAGCTGCGCGACGAGATCGCCGCCTACAAGATCCGCCTGACCGGCCTGCCGACCGAGGCCGGCCCCAAATATCCGTCCGAGCTGTCGGGCGGCATGAAGAAGCGCGCGGGCCTGGCCCGCGCCTTGGCGCTGGACCCGGACCTGCTGTTCCTGGACGAGCCGACCGCCGGTCTCGATCCGATCGGCGCGGCGGCCTTCGACGACCAGACGCGCAAGCTGCAACAGACGCTGGGCCTCACCGTTTTCCTCATCACCCATGATCTCGACACGCTCTATTCGATTTGCGACCGGGTGGCCGTTCTGGCGGACAAGAAGGTGATCGCGGTCGGCACGATCGAGGAGCTGCTGGCGCTCGACCATCCCTGGATTCAGGAATATTTCAACGGCCCGCGCGGCCGGGCCGCGACCGCGGCGGTCGCGCGCGAACAGGGCAAGGCGGCGAGCAAGCCGACGGACGGAAGGCGATAGGATATGGAAACCCGCTCCAATCATGTGCTGGTCGGCACGGTCACGCTGCTGTTGCTGGCCGCGGTGATGATCACGGCCTTCTGGTTCTCGCGCCTGTCGCAGGGTGACAACAAGGAATATGACATCTTTTTCAAACAGTCGGTCAGCGGCCTCGCCAAGGGGTCCGCGGTCAACTATTCGGGCGTGCCGTCCGGGCAGGTCGAAAAGATCGAACTGTGGGATCGCGATCCCAGCTTCGTGAAGGTGCGGATTTCGGTCAAGTCGGCCACCCCGGTGCTGCAAGGCACGACGGCGACGATCCAGGGCGTCGGCTTCACGGGCGTGAGCGAGATCGTGCTGGACGGCGCGGTCAAAGGCGCTCCGCCGATCATCTGCCCTGCGGAAAACCCCAAGGCGGTGTGCCCCGACGGGGTGCCGATCATCCCGACCAAGCCCGGCGCGCTGGGCGAGCTGCTCAACAATGCGCCGCAATTGCTGGAGCGGCTGTCGACCCTGACCGAGCGGCTGACCGAATTGCTGAACGACAAGAATCAGCAGTCGATCGCCGGCATCCTCGCCAATGTGGAGCGGGTGTCGGGCGCGCTGGCCGATCGCAGCCCCGAAATCGCCGCCACGCTGGCCGAAGCGCGTATCGCCGTGCAGCGCACCGGCGTCGCGGTCGAGCAGATCGGCAAGCTCGCGGCCACAACGGATTCGATGCTGAACGAGGAAGGCAAGCCGCTGCTGGGCGACCTGCGCAAGACCGTGCAGGCGGCGACGCGCAGCATCGATACACTCGACAAGACCATCGGCGAGGCGCAGCCGGGCGTCCATGCCTTCAGCACCCAGACCATGCCGGAGGTGAACCAGCTGGTGCGCGATTTGCGCGAAATGTCGCGGGCCTTCCGCGGCGTCGCCGAAAAGCTCGACCAGCAGGGCGCCGGATCGCTGGTCGGATCGCCCAAGCTGCCGGACTATAAGCCATGAAGCCGGACCATCAGAGGCCAGACCATCAGAGGAAAGAGAAGCGGACCATGATCCACGCGAAATCCCGCAGCGCGATGGTCGCGCTCGCCGCCGCCGCCGTCCTGCTGTCGGGCTGCGTGTCCTTCGGCGCGAAGCCCCCGGTGCAGTTGCTGACGCTGGACGCCGCGCAGAAGGTGCCGGCAGGCGCGGCTCGCGTCGCCGGCGGCGGGCGAACCCTGATCGTCGCCGATCCCGAAGCGCCCAAGATGCTGGACACGATCCGCGTGCCGGTGCAGACGGCGCCGACTGCGGTCGCCTATGTGACCAAGGTCCAGTGGGCCGATACGCCGCGCCACCTGTTCCGCCGGCTGCTGGCCGAAACCATCTCCGCGACGACCGATCGGGTGGTGCTCGATTCGGGGCAGTTCTCCGGCGATGGCGGACAGCGGCTTTCGGGTGAGCTGCTGGCCTTCACCATCGACGCAGCCAGCCATAGCGCGACCGTCACCTATGATGCCGTGCTGACCACCCCCGCCGGTGTGGCGCTCGCCCGCCAGCGCTTTACCGCCAGCGCGCCGGTAAGCGGCAAGATCGAGGCGAATAATGTCGGCGCGCCGCTGAACGCGGCCGCGAACAAGGTGGCGGCCGATGTCGCCGCCTGGGTGGCGGCGGTCAAGGACTGAGCCCGCTTTCGGGTGGAGCGAGCGGCGGCGGTTATTCCAGGCTCTTGCTCGCCTGCTCGGTCACATCCTTGGACAGGCCCGGCTCGGCCAGGATGCGTTGCAATTCCGCTCGCATCATCGCGGCGCGCCCTTCATCGAACCGCTTCCAGCGTCCCAGCGGCGGCACCAGCCGGGCCGCCGTCTGCGGGTTGAGCTTGTCGAGCGCGATGATGCAGTTCGCGACCAGCCCATAGCCTCTGCCCGACTTGTGATGGAACGCCCATTGGTTGCCCGCGAAAGCGCCATAGAGCGATCGCACGCGGTTGGGATTGGCCAGGGTGAAGTCCTTGTGTCGCCCCAGTTCCTCGACCTGTTCGACCGTGTCGGGATGGAAGGCGAAGGCCTGGGTCTGAAACCATTTGTCCAGCGTCAGCGCGTCGGCCGAATAGCGGTTGTAGAAAATATCGAGCGCTGCCACCCGTTCCGCGCTGGTCCCGTTCGCCAAGGTGCCGAGCGCCGCCTGACGTTCGGTCATATTGTCGGCCTCGCTGAACTGGGCGAAGGCGATGGCCGGGCCGTCCTGCGCGCCCGACGCCACCAGATAATGAAGCGCGGCGTTGCGCAGCTTGCGCGCGCCCTTGGCAGCGGACGACAGCGCGAAGGCGTTCGCCCTGGTCCTGGCATGAACGTCGCGCCAGAGCGGCTCCAGTTCGGCGCCGATCTTCTGCTGCAAGGCGTCCCGCGCCGCGTGGATCGCATCGGGATCGACGATTTTCATCTGGTCACCCAGATAGGCTTCACTCGGCAGCCGGATGGTTTCCGCGACAAAGGCGGGATCGAGCGCCGGATCAATCAGCGTATTGCGGATCGCCTCGATCACCGCGCCATCATCCACATCCTGTCCGCCGATCCGGCCGACCAGCACATTGACCATGAGCTGCTGCATCGCCTCATAGCGGGCAAAGGGATCGTCATCATGCGCGGACAGGAAAGCGAGATCGGCCTGGCTGCGGTCGGTTTCCACGATCACCGGCGCCGAAAAACCACGATTGATCGACAGCACCGGCGCACTCGCGAAGCCGGGGAAAGTGAAGCTCTGCGTCGGATCGGTCAGCATCAGCAATTCGTCACCATGATGCGTGGCCGTCGCGGGATCGAACAGGGCGATGCGCAGCGGGATCGCCATCGGCGCCTTGTCGGGCTGACCGGGCGTCGCCGGCACGCTCTGCTCCAGCGTCAGTTCGACGTTGCGGCTGACAGGATCGTGCGACAGCAGGGCGCGGATGCGCGGCGTCCCCGCCTGCTCGTACCAGCGGCGGAACTGGCCGAGGTCGATATTCCCGCCATCCTCCATCGCGCGGACGAAATCCTCGCAGGTCGCGGCTTCGCCATCATGGCGGTCGAAATAGAGGTCGGTGCCGGCACGGAACCGTTCCGGCCCCAGCATCAGCGCCATCATGCGGATCACCTCCGCCCCCTTATTATAGATGGTCGCCGTGTAGAAGTTACTGATTTCCATATAGGATTCCGGCCGCACCGGATGGGCGAGCGGGCCACTATCCTCCTGGAACTGGGCGGCGCGCAGGATGCGCACATCCTCGATCCGCTTGACCGCATGGCTGCCCATATCGGCGGAGAAATTCTGGTCGCGAAAGACGGTGAAGCCTTCCTTCAGCGAAAGCTGGAACCAGTCGCGGCAGGTGACGCGGTTGCCCGACCAGTTGTGGAAATATTCATGCGCGACCACGCCTTCCACCCCGTCATAGTCGATGTCGGTGGCGGTTTCGGGATCAGCGAGAATATAGCGGGAATTGAAGATGTTGAGGCCCTTATTCTCCATCGCCCCGAAATTGAAGTCGGCGACGGCGACGATGTTGAACACGTCCAGATCATATTCGCGGCCATAAATGCGCTCGTCCCACGCCATACTGTCCTTGAGCGCCTTCATCGCATGGGCGGTACGCGGCAGGTCAGCTTCCTTGACCCATATGCCGAGCCGCACCGCGCGCCCGCTCATCGTGACAAAGCTGTCGGCGTTGCAGGCCAGGTCGCCCGCCACCAGCGCGAACAGATAGCAGGGCTTGGGGAAGGGGTCGTTCCAACGCGCCCAATGCCGGCCGTCCTCCATATCTCCCTGTTCGACCGGGTCGCCATTGGCCAGCAGGATCGGAAAGCGGGTCTTGTCGGCCGTCATGCGGACGCTATAGCGCGACAGCACATCGGGCCGGTCCGGGAAGAAAGTGATGCGGCGGAAGCCCTCCGCCTCGCATTGGGTGCAGAGCAGCCCGCCGCTGGCGTAGAGCCCCATCAGCTTGCTATTGCCCTCCGGCGCCAGCTCGACGAGCGTTTCGACGCTATGCGCTTCGCTAGGCAAAGCGACGATGAGCGCGCCGGCTTCCAGATGCCATTCCCCATCCGTCAGGATGCGCCCGTCGACCTTTACCTCCAACGGGACGAGGCCATCGCCATCAAGGCGCAGAGGGCGGTCATGATCGCCGTTGCGGGCGACGGACAGCGTCGCATGAACCCGCGTCAACGCCGGGTCGAGATCGAAGTCGAGCGCGATATCAGGGACCAGCCAGTCGGGCGCGCGATAGTCCGCGCGGCGAATGACGACGGGAGCGGCGGCGGTGGTGGAGAGCATGTCGGCCATCCCCGCAACCTAGGGAGCAGACAGGGAAAAGACCAGTGGGCTTGGGAGACAAGCCGAAGATCGGCGATATAATCTCCGTTCGCGCGAACGATGTCGAGAAACGTCTCATGCCTCCCGACATCGCTCGAAACGATGTACGATTTTCCTAAATGCGTTCGCCCGACAGCCGCTGGCAGAGCATGTCGAGCTGATCGAGGTTGGAATAGCGCATCGACAATATGCCCCCGGTCGAGGCCCCGTCATGGGCGATTTCCACCTTCAGCCCCAATATGTCGGCCAGATGCTGCTCCAGCGCGGCGATATCCGGGTCCTTCTCTCCCGCCCCGCCGCTGCTGCGGCGAACGGCCGGAGCTTCGGCGCCGGTCTTGACCTTGCGCACCAATTGCTCGGTATCGCGAACGGAAAGACCTTTTTCCTCAACCTGTTGCGCCAGCCGTTCGCAATCGGGAGCCCCGATCAGCGCACGGGCATGGCCCATGCTGATTTTGCTGTACATCACCTGCTGCTGCACCGATTCGGGCAGGTCGAGCAACCGCATCAGATTGGCGACGTGGCTGCGCGACTTGCCGACGATCCGGCCCAGCGCTTCCTGGCTGTGATGGAATTCGGCGATCAGCTTGCGATAGGCCTCCGCCTCTTCGATCGGGTTGAGATCCTCGCGCTGGATATTCTCGATCAGCGCGATCTCCAGCGTCTCCTGCTCATCAAAGTCGCGGACGATGGCGGGGATGCGATGGAGCTGGGCGCGCTGCGCCGCGCGCCAGCGGCGTTCGCCGGCGATGATCTGGAATCCGCCGCCATGGGGACGGACGATGATCGGCTGGATGACCCCGCGCTTGGCGATGCTGTCCGCCAGTTCCTGCAACGCCCCCTCGTCGAAATGACGACGCGGCTGTTCGGGATGCGGATGGATCAGCGCAACCTCGATGCTCTGCACCGACTTGCCATTTGCGACAGGAGCGGCGGTGGACGCCACCGGCTCTTCGCGGGAGACGTCGCCCAGCAGGGCGGAGAGGCCTCGACCGAGACCCTGGGGACGCTTGGCGATCTTCGGCTTATCGGTCGTTTCGTCGCTCAAGCGGCAACCTCCTGTCGGGGCAGGCGCGCGATCAATTCGCGCGCGAGACGCATATAGGCTTCCGATCCCGAGCAGCGGAAGTCGTAGATAAGGGCGGGGACGCCGTGGCTGGGCGCTTCGGACAGGCGCACATTGCGCGGTATCACGGTGGAGAAGACGAGGTCGCCAAGGCAGGCGCGTACATCGTCGGCGACCTGATCGGTCAGCCGGTTGCGGCGATCATACATGGTAAGCGCCACGCCCATGATCGACAGGCCCGGATTGAAGCGGCCGCGGATACGCTCGACCGTCTGGAGCAGTTGCGACAGGCCTTCCAGCGCGAAAAATTCGCACTGGAGCGGCACCAGCAGCGACTGGGCGCCGACCATGGCGTTGATCGTCAGCAGTCCAAGCGAGGGCGGGCAATCGATCAGGCAAATGTCCCAGCGGCCGGGCTGTGCTTCGGACAGCACACGTTCGAGCCGATGGGTGCGCTCCTCATAATCGATCAGTTCGATCTCCGCGCCGGACAGATCCTGGGTGGCGGGCACGAGGTCGAGCTTTGGCACCCGCGTCGTCACGATTGCGTCGTCCAAGGCGCAATTGCCCACGAGCAGGTCGTAGCTGGACTGGGCACGTTCGCCCTGTCCTACGCCAAGCCCCGTGGACGCATTGCCCTGCGGGTCGAGATCGACCAGCAGCACCCGAAGGCCCGTGGCGGCCAGACCGGTCGCGAGGTTGATCGCGGTCGTGGTCTTGCCCACACCACCCTTCTGGTTGGCGATGGCGATACGGATCATGGGCGATGTTTCCTCTTGCCGACAGGTGTGACGGACCGGGCGACGATGATGGCGCTTTCGGCATCGGTCACGCTGGGTTCCACGTGGAACATACCTTGCCACGCCGGACGCAATGCCTCCAGTTCATTTTGTGCATTTCGTCCCTTTGGCAGCACCCACAGCGTCTTTTTATCGGACAAGTGCAACGCGGACGCGAGCAATTTGGGCAGAGGCGCATAGGCGCGAGCGCTGATGACCGCGGCCTGTGTCGCGGGCACCGTTTCGACCCGTCCGCCGAACACCCTTGCATGGGCCAAACCCAGTTCGGCGACGACATCATTCAAAAAATCGATCCGCTTGCGGCGGGATTCGACCATCAGCACCGGCCGATCCGACAGGCAGGCTGCAACGATCCCCGGCAAGCCGGCTCCGGAGCCGAGGTCGATCCACTCACCCTCCTCCGCTTCACCGGCATGGCCGAGCAACTGGGCCGAATCGACGATATGCCGCGCCCAGATATGAGGGCGTGTCGATTCGGCGATCAGATTCTGCTCGTCCATGGCCGACAACAGGATCGCGACATAGCGTTCGAGCCGTTCCCATGTTTCACGTGAAACATCGAATTGCGCCAGGAGCCAGGCGCGCGCCTCCTCCTCGGTCACGCAGCCTCTCGCCGGACATGGACGAGAATCGCGGCGAGCGCGGCCGGTGTGATCCCGCGGATACGCCCGGCAGCGGCTAGCGTATCGGGTCGCGCCGCGTCGAGCCTTTCGATCATCTCGGTCGACAAGCCACCAATGGTGCGGAAGTCGAAATCGGCGGGGATAAGGACGCGCTCATTGCGTCGCAACTCGGCAATCTCGGCATCCTGCCGCTGGAGATAGGGAGCATAATGGGCGTCCTCCAAAATTTCCGTGCGCAGATCGGCCGGCGCATCGCACAAGGCCGGCGCGAGGTCGAGCAACAGCGCCTTGTCGACTTCGGGAAAGCGCGCCCAGTCGAACAGGCGGCGCCGCGCGCCATCTTGGCGCACCGCCGCACCTGCGCGCGCCATCTCGCTCGCGGTCATCGGGCGGGCGAGTTCCGCCTCGATTCCGGTCCGCATGACAGCACGCTCCGACAGGCGCGCAGCGCGAGCTTCGCCGATCAGGCCATGTTCAATGCCGATCGGACCCAGCCGCGTCTCGGCATTGTCCGCCCTCAGACGAAGTCGATATTCGGCCCGCGCCGTCAACATACGATAGGGTTCGGTCACGCCCTGAAGAACGAGGTCGTCGATCATCACGCCGATATAGGAGCTGGCCCGATCGAGAATCATCGCCCCTCCCCCCCCAGCGCGCGCGGCGGCGTTGGCGCCCGCGACAAGCCCCTGGGCGGCGGCTTCTTCATAGCCGGTCGTGCCATTGATCTGCCCGGCGCAGAAAAGACCGGGAACCGCGCGCACCTCCAAAGAGGCATCGAGCGCACGCGGATCGACATGGTCATATTCGACCGCATAGCCGGGCACGACAATTTCCACCCGCTCCAGCCCTGCCATGGAGCGCACCATCGCCACCTGAACATCGGTAGGCAAAGATGTGCTGATGCCATTGGGATAGACGAGATGATCGTCCAGCCCTTCGGGTTCGAGAAAAATCTGATGCCCGTCGCGATCACCGAAGCGCAGCACCTTGTCCTCGATCGAGGGGCAGTAGCGCGGTCCCCGTCCCTCGATCGCGCCGCTGAACAAAGGCGAGCGGCCAAGGCCGTCGCGAATGATCTGATGGGTGCGATCATTGGTGCGGGTGATGGCACAGGATAATTGCGGCAGGAGGCGCGCGGCGGTGAGCGGCGACATGGTCCAGCCCTCGCCGTCGGACGGCTGGATGTCGAGCCGGGCCCAATCGATCGTACGGCCGTCAAGGCGCGGCGGCGTCCCGGTCTTGAGCCGGGCAATCGGCAAACCCAGATCGCGAAGCTGGACGCCGAGCGCGGTCGCGGCGCGCTCCCCGATTCGGCCACCCGTTTCGCGCTCGTCGCCGCGAAAAAGCCTGCCACCGAGGAATGTTCCGGTCGCCAGCACCACGGCGGGCGCAGTCAGTGTGCGGCCATCGGCCAAAGCGACGCCTGTGACAGCATCGCCGTCAAGGAGGAGCGCGCCCGCTTCGCCCTCGACAATCGCCAGGCCAGGCTGAGTATCGAGCAGAGCATGAATGGCGGCGCGATAGCGCTTGCGATCCGCCTGGATGCGCGGCCCCTGCACGGCGGCGCCCTTGCTGCTGTTGAGCATTCGATAATGGATGGCCGCGGCATCCGCGGCGCGCGCGATCAGCCCATCGAGCGCATCGACCTCGCGCACCAGATGCCCTTTGCCCAACCCGCCGATCGCCGGGTTGCAGGACATGGCGCCGACCGTCTGCCGGTCGAAGGTGAGCAGCGCCACCGACGCGCCCTTGCGCGCCGCCGCTGCGGCGGCCTCACAGCCGGCATGGCCGCCGCCGACCACGATCACATCATAGCTTGTTCGCATGTCGCGCCCTTATCAGATTCGGGGCGCCTCGGTCAAAAGCGTTCCACGTGGAACAGTCTCATTTGCCGATACAGAATCCCGAAAACAGCCGATCGAGCATATCCTCAGTCCCGGCCTGCCCGGTAAGGGCATCGATGGCCGCGCGGGCAAGGCGCAACTCCTCCGCCGCGACAAGCAGATCCGTCGTCATGCCGGCGGCCGCGAGATGATCCTGTAATTGTCCAATTCGCTGTCGCTGTCGGGCATGGAGCGCATAATCCCCTTCCCCCGGCAACAATGTCGCGGCGCGCTCCAGCAGCGCGGCCACCAGCGCATCCATCCCTTCGCCGGTCCGAGCGGAAAGCCGCAACCCCGGTCGGGGAGCCTCAACGCGATCGCTCTGGGCGGCGATCAGAATGGCATCGTCGCGCGGCAAGTCCGTCGGCGGGCCAAGCCAGAGGATGATGTCCGCCGCATCCAGCGCCGCGCGAGCGCGATCGATGCCGATCGCCTCGATCGCATCGCCCGTATGGGCACGCAATCCCGCCGTGTCGGTGAAGAGGAAGGCGGTCCCGCCGATCGCGGCGGGCACTTCGATCCGGTCGCGAGTCGTGCCGGCAATGTCGGACACGATCGCCGCCTCGCGTCCGACCAGCGCGTTGAGAAGGGTCGACTTGCCGGCATTGGGCGGACCGGCCAGCACCACGCGCACGCCATCGCGCAAACGCTCGGCGGACGGCGCGGCGACGATAGCCGCAACATCCCGGGCCAGCGTGGAGATGCCCTCCCCAATCCGCGCCTCGATCGCCGTGTCGGGCACATCATCCTCGTCGGAAAAATCGAGTGCTGCCTCGGCCATGGCGGACAGGTCGAGAAGATCGCGACGCCAGCCATCGATCCGGCGTGAAAAATGCCCCTCCGCCATCAGCAAGGCAGCGCGACGCTGGCTCTGGGTTTCGGCGGCAAGCAGGTCGGACAGTCCCTCGACCGCGTTCAGGTCCATGCGGCCGTTGGCGAAGGCCCGTCGCGTGAACTCCCCCGCTTGCGCGCGACGCAGGCCTGGCATAGCGGCCAGCGCATCTTCCACTGCCGCGACGACGGCCCGCCCGCCATGGCAGTGCAATTCGGCCATATCTTCGCCCGTCACACTGTTGGGGCCGGGCAGCCAAAGCAGCAACGCCCGGTCGAGCAGGCTATCGTCGCGCGGGTCCCGCAACAGGGCAAGGCTGACGGTGCGGGGCCGCGGCAATCGACCGGCCAGCGCCCTCATCGCCGATCCGGCGCCAGAACCGCTCATCCTTATAACCGCGATTCCCGCCGGAGGCGAACCACTCGACAGCGCGAAAATCGTCTCCTGCTGGCTTTCGGCCACGAACCTTATTTCTTCTCGTCCTTGCCGCCGCTCATGCCGGCGAGGCCCACATTCATCATCTGCTGGAACAGACGCATACCCGCGTCGCCGAGCGGCGAGAAGCTCTTGAACAGCGTCTCCATCTGCTCGACATTGCCTACCCCGTCGAAACTGTCGAGCATCGTCCGAATATATTTGTCATGGATGGGCGTGACATCCGGCAAGCCCAAAAAAGCACGGGCCTCGGCAGGTGTGCAATCCACGTCGACGGTTACTTTCATGTCCCTGCCCTTCCCTGTTGGCGCATCGGATCGCGTTGCGCCGTAATGCCGCAAATCACCCCGCCGAAGCAAATTTTTAAACGCAGCGGGTGGTTGCGTGCATCCCCGGATCGGCCAATATGCGCTCCAGTCTCAACCGCGAAAGGATATCGGCATGGGCAGCTTCACTCCTATCAAGACATTGGAAGGCGACGCGCAGTTCGACGCCTATGTGGCGCAACCCGACGGCGGGGCTGCGGCCGCGATCATCGTCATCCAGGAAATTTTCGGGGTGAATGAAGGCATCCGGCGCAAATGCGACAGCTGGGCCAAGGCCGGCTATCTGGCCTATGCGCCCGACCTGTTCTGGCGCGAAAAGCCGCATGTCGAACTGGACGCCGATGTGCCGGCCGATTTTCAGGCTGCGATCGGCCATATGCAGAAACTGAACCAGGATCAGGCCATTCGCGATATCGAGGCGACAATCAAGGCGGCGCGCGCCGCGACCGGGGGCGGCAAGATCGGCCTTGTCGGCTATTGCATGGGCGGCCGACTGGTCTTCATGTCGGCTTGCCGCACCGACGGCGACGCCTTTGTCGGCTATTATGGCGTGGGCATCGACGGACTGCTGGGCGAACAGCACGCAATCGGCCAGCCCACGATGCTGCATATCCCGACCAAGGACGGGTTCGTGCCCCCCGAAACGCAAAAGGCGATGCATGACGGCCTGAAGGATAATCGCCATGTGACCCTGCACGACTATGAAGGGCTGGACCATGGCTTCGCCGCCGAGATGGGCAATCGCCGCGTCGAGGATGCCGCCCAGTTGGCCGACCGGCGCACCGCCGATTTCTTCGCCGAGCATCTGGCCTGATGGCCGGCGCGTGGCGGATGGTCGCCCGCAGCCATGGCGGGCCGGAGGTGATTGCGCGCGAGGATTTCGATCCGGGTCTTCCGGCTGAGGGCGAGTTGCTGATCGAACAGGAAGCGGTCGGCCTCAACTTCATCGACACCTATTATCGCACCGGCCTCTATCCCGCGCCGCTCCCTACGCCCCTGGGGGCAGAGGGCGCGGGCCGCGTCGTGGCGGTCGGCACGGGCGTTATCGCCTTTGCGGTCGGCGATCGCGTGGGCTGCGCCAGCGGCCTTGGCGCCTATGCCACGCACCGGACCGTTCCGGCGGACCGCGCGGTGAAGATTCCCAACGGCGTGTCGAGTGAAGATGCGGCAGCGATGATGCTCAAAGGCATGACCGCCTGTTACCTCGCCGAAGACATGATCGCTTTGAAGGCAGGTCAGGTCGCGCTGGTTCACGCGGCGGCCGGCGGGGTCGGATCGATTCTCGTTCCCTGGCTGCGCGACAAGGGCGTGATCGTCATCGCCCATAGCGGATCGGCGGAAAAGGCCGCGACCGTGCAGGCCGACCATAGTCTGCACGGCGCATTCGAGGATCTCGCCGCCACCGTCCGCGCGTTGACGGGCGGCACGGGCGTCGATGTCGTCTATGATGGCGTCGGCCGGGATAGCTGGAGCGCTTCGCTCGCCAGCCTCAAGCGACGCGGACTGTTGGTGAGCTATGGCAATGCCTCCGGCGCGGTGCCGCCCGTCAGCCTGCTCGACCTCAGCCGTGGCGGATCGCTCTATGTTTCCCGCCCGACCCTGTTCGACTATATCGCAACGGCGGAGGAACTGACGCACACCGCCGGTCGACTGTTCGATCGGATGCAGCGCGGCGTGGTGACGGCGCGCATCGGCCAGCGTTTTGCCCTTGCCGACGCGGCCGAGGCGCACGCGGCGCTGGAAGCCCGCCAGACCCGCGGCGCGACAGTGCTGATTCCATGAACGACTGAACGGCGGATCGAGCAACATTTGCTCGACGCTCTCATCGCCCGGTGGCAAGGCGGGCGCGCATGAACGCCCTGACGCCCCTCCTTGCCCCCGTCTGGTTCGCCCAGCTTTTCACCGGGGCCAAATCCTTCGTAGACAATCCGTTGATCGGATCGACGCGGCTCAATGCGATGGGCCTGCATGTCGCCCGCCTCCGGCTCGCCCATGGCATGACCGCATGGCGACGCGCGAAGCTGGCGCGGGCGGTCCATCCCGACGATCGCGCCACCTTCGACCGCGACGGTGTGGTGGAGATTCGCAACTTCCTGCCCGATACGGTTTTCGCTGCGCTCCAGCGGGAGATTCTCGCCTATCGCGGCCCCGCCCGCGAAACCGTGCAGGGTGACACCGTCACGCGCCGGCTGGCCGTCGATCCGATCGCGCGAAAGGCGATTCCCACCTTCCAACAATTTCAAGATGATAAGCGCTGGCACGCGCTGGCACGCTATATTGCGGGCTTCGATATCGAGCCGCTTTTCTACATCCAGTCGATTCTCCCCCAGCGCCATGACGCGCCGCCCGATCCGCAGACGCGCCTCCATGCCGATACCTTCCACCCGGCGATGAAGGCCTGGTTGTTCCTGGAAGATGTCCCGCTAGAGAGCGGCCCCTTCGCCTATGTGCGCGGGTCGCATCGTCTGACGCCGAAACGCATCGCCTGGGAAAAGGCGCGCAGCCTGCAGGTGCGCGATGGCGATTGCCGCCTGTCGGCGCGCGGCTCCTTCCGCGTCGAAGAGAAAGAATTGGCCGGACTGGGCCTGCCGCAGCCCACGCCCTTTGCCGTGCCCGCCAATACGCTGGTGATCGCCGACACGTTCGGCTTCCATGCGCGGACCCGGTCGAGCCTGCCGACAACCCGGATCGAATTATGGGCCTATGGCCGACGCAATCCTTATCGTCCGCTGACGGGATGGGATGTGTGGAGCCTTCCCGGCATCGCAGAGCGGCGAATTCCCCTGCGCTGGTGGCTGGGGGACAAGGCGGCCAGCATCATGCCGCAAAACTGGCGCGCCGTGGGGCGCAAGGGTCCGGCGGACGATTAACGCCCGCCGGTCAAAAGTTCAGTTGAAAAGGGTCAATATCCCGACCTGATGGTCGACAAAGCCATCATAGATCATCTTCACCGCGACATAGACGATCACGGCGAGGCCCAGATAGGCGATCCAGCGGAACCGCTCGATATATTTGGCGATGATGTTCGCCGCGACGCCCATCAGCGCGACGGACAGGATCAGGCCGATGATCAGGATGCCGGGATGATCGCGCGCCGCGCCCGCGACGGCGAGCACATTGTCCAGGCTCATCGACACGTCGGCGAGCGCGACGGCCCAGGCGGCGCCGGCAAAGCTCTTGGCCGGGCGCAGACCCGACACATCATCATCGCTCGTGTCATGGGGCGTATCGCCGCCCCGCCTGGGGTGAAGTTCGCGCCACATCTTCCAGCTGACCCACAGCAGCAGCAGGCCGCCCGCCAGGATCAGGCCCACGATCTGCATCAGCTGGCTGACCACCAGCGCGAAAGCGATACGCAGCACCAACGCAGCGATGATGCCAATCAGGATCACCCGCTGCCGCTGGGCAGGCGGCAGGCCCGCCGCCAGCGCGCCGACGACGATGGCGTTGTCGCCCGCCAATAATATGTCGATCATCAGCACCTGGCCAAAGGCCGCCAGCGCGCTTGGCGATCCGATATTGCTGAAATCATTGACGATGTGCTGCCAAATGTCGGCGGGGGAACCAAGTCCCTGGGCAGCCGAAGCGGCGGTGGCGATGAGGTCGAACATAGCGGCCTAACGTCCCTGTCTGGATGAATGGAGAAAGCCGGACCATATACATGGCCCGGCTCTCACGGCAAAACATATGAGCGGTGCCCGATCGGGACGACCGGCGCGCCGCTTACTGGTTCATGGTCGCGAAGAAATCCTCGTTGGTCTTGCTATCCTTCATCTTGTCGAGCAGGAATTCCATCGCGTCGACCGTGCCCATCTGCATGAGGATGCGGCGCAGCACCCACATCTTGCTGAGCGTGGGCTTCTCGACCAGTAGCTCCTCCTTGCGGGTGCCCGACTTGCCGACGTCCAGCGCGGGGAAGATGCGCTTGTCGGCGACCTTGCGGTCCAGCACGATTTCCGAGTTGCCGGTGCCCTTGAACTCTTCGAAGATGACTTCGTCCATACGGCTGCCGGTATCGATCAGCGCGGTGGCGATGATGGACAGCGAACCGCCTTCCTCGATATTGCGCGCCGCACCGAAGAAGCGCTTGGGGCGCTGCAGCGCATTGGCGTCGACACCGCCTGTCAGCACTTTGCCCGACGAAGGGACGACGGTGTTATAGGCGCGGCCGAGGCGGGTGATCGAATCGAGCAGGATCACCACATCCTTCTTATGCTCCACGAGGCGCTTGGCCTTCTCGATCACCATTTCGGCGACCTGGACGTGGCGGGTGGCCGGCTCGTCGAAAGTGGAGGAGACGACCTCGCCCTTCACGCTGCGCTGCATGTCGGTGACTTCTTCCGGCCGCTCGTCGATCAGCAGCACGATCAGGAAGACTTCGGGATGATTGTCGGTGATCGCCTTGGCGATGTTCTGGAGCATTACCGTCTTACCGACGCGGGGCGGCGCGACGATCAGCGTGCGCTGGCCCTTGCCCTGCGGCGAGACGATGTCGATGACGCGGGCCGACTTGTCCTTGATGGTCGGGTCGAGCGTGTCGAGACGCAGCTTCTGTTCGGGATAGAGCGGCGTCAGATTGTCGAAATTGACGCGGTGACGGACGACATCGGGATCGTCGAAATTGACGGACAGCAGCTTGGTCAGGGCGAAATAGCGCTCACCATCCTTGGGCGCGCG
Source organism: Sphingobium sp. WR1 (assembly GCF_059693745.1). Classification (NCBI taxonomy): domain Bacteria; kingdom Pseudomonadati; phylum Pseudomonadota; class Alphaproteobacteria; order Sphingomonadales; family Sphingobiaceae; genus Sphingobium; species Sphingobium sp. WR1. The sequence continues at coordinate 44,718 of NZ_JCATID010000006.1, forward strand.
GATTTCGCCTTCCACCGTGTCGCCGGTGCGCAGGCCGAACTTGCGGACCTGGTTGGGGGAAACATAGATGTCGTCGGGACCGGCCAGGAAGTTCGCTTCCGGGCTGCGCAGGAAGCCGAAACCGTCGGGCAGCACCTCGATCGTGCCCTCGCCCATGATCTGCTCGCCATTTTCCGCCTCGGCCTTGAGGATCGCGAACATCAGGTCCTGCTTGCGCAAGGTCGATGCGCCTTCCACGCCCAGATCTTCGGCCATGGTGACGAGGTCAGCGGGCGCTTTCTTCTTGAGGTCCTTGAGGTGCATTTGCGAATCGGTCCGATGCGGTGATGGGAAAAATGGGCCGGAAAGGAAGGAGATAACCGGACAGGAAGGCCGGGAAACCCTCGCTCCGGACGGGCGAGGAGATAGCATCTGGCGTTTAGCGATCCGCCGCCCGTCTCGTCAAGGCAGGACAGACCCTGATTCCAACGGAAATTCGCCACGCCGGGTGCAGGGTCGGCGAGTGGTGTCGCTGGCGCGACAGCCGGTCTTCATGATATATGGGAAGACAAGAAGATAATGGAAGAGGATGAGGGTTATGGGACGGCTCCATGCCTTGCTGGGGATCGCACTCGCGATCGGCGGCCCGGCGATTGCTGCGCAGGATGTGCCCGCGCCCACCGCCTCGATCCTCGATCCCGATGTTCCGCCGGCGATCGTCCATACCGGACCGTCCCTCGACGATCGTGTGACCATTCCCATTTCCATCGACGGCAAGGGGCCGTGGAACTTCATCATCGACACCGGATCGCAGCGCACCGTGATCGCCCGCGATCTGGCGCAGAAACTGGCGCTCGCACCGCGCAACAACGTCGTCATCCTCAGCATGACCGGCCGCTCGGAAACCAGCACCGTCGCCGTCCCCCGGCTGGGTTTCGCCGGGAGCACGCTCACCGATATCGAGGCGCCGGTGCTGGAGGGCGAGCATCTCGGCGCGCCGGGACTATTGGGACTGGACAGCCTTCATGCCAAGCGGGTGACGCTCAATTTCCGCACCGGACGGATGGAGATCGCCAGTAGCGGCGCGAGCCGCCGCCTGTCGGTCGATCCCGACACCATCGTCGTCCAGGCGCGGCGCAAGCGCGGCCAGCTCATCCTGCTCGATTCCGACGTCAACGGGATGCGGGTCAACATCATGCTCGACACCGGCACCAACTTCAGCATCGGCAACCTGGCGCTACGCGACAAGCTGATCCGTAAGAAACGCGCGCCGGACCTGCTGACCGCGACGCTAACCAGCGTCACGGGGGGCACGCTGGTGGGCCAGGTCGGGAAGATCAAATTGGTGCGGATGGGACGGGTCAACCTGACCCAGGTGCCCGTGATCTTCGCCGACGCCAGCCCGTTCAAGGAGCTGGGGATGCAGGACAAGCCGGCGCTGATGCTGGGTATCAGCGCGCTCAAGATTTTCGACCGGGTGGCGATCGACTTCGGCCGGGGGAAGGTCGACTTCCTGCTGCCCGACGCAAGCGCGGTAGAGAAAATGCGCTTCGCCGCCAACGACCGGGTAAAGGGGTAATTCCCCTTCCCCGTTACGGGTTGGGCGTGGGCCGGGTCGCAGGCGGTTGCTGCTGCCGCTGGCGGTCGCGGCCCAGCACATTGTCGATCCATTGCTGGTCCAAACGCGGCGGCGGCGGCCGATCCTCGGGATCGACGTCCATCTGCTGATCGTCCGGGTCCGCGCCCGGCTCCTGGCTCCGGGGACGCTCGATCGGCAGGCCGTTTTCGTCGACCATCATGCCCCCGTCCGTTCCCCCGCCCATGCCATTATCGGGCTGGCCATAATAGGCTTCCGCGTCCGGCTCCAACTGCCATTCGGGCAGGGTCACTTCGGTCTCGAACTGTTCGATCGGACGCTTGGCGACCGCCGCCTTCATATAGTCGGCAAAGGCGCGTGCCGGGGCGCGGCCGCCATAGAGCGCCGGCACCGCCTTGGCATCGTCGCGACCGACCCAGACGCCGGTGGTGATGCCGCTGGAAAAGCCCAGGAACCAGCCATCCTTGCCGCTGTTGGTGGTCCCGGTCTTGCCCGCGACCGGGCGGCCAATCTGGGCCGCCTTGCCGGTGCCGGTGCTGACGGCGGTCTGCATCAGGTCGGTCATGCCGGCCGCGACCCAGGGCGCGACCAGCACGCGGCTGGTGTCGTCCTGATGCTGGTAGAGCAGACGCCCGTCGGCGGTCGTCACCTTGGTGATGCCATAGGGCGTCACCGCAATCCCCTTGCGCGCGATGGAGGCGAAGGCACGGGTCATGTCGATCAGGCGGACGTCGGACGTGCCCAGCACCATCGACGGATGGGTGTTGATCGGGGTGGTGACGCCGAAGCGGCGCGCCATGTCGGCCACGGTGGGGAAACCCACCTCGACGCCCAGCTTCGCCGCGACCGTATTGATCGAATAGGCGAAGGCGGTGCGGATATCGATGTCGCCGGCAAAGCGGCCATTGCTGTTGCGCGGGCTCCACCCGTTGATCGTCACCGGTTCGTCGGTGACGCCGGTGTCGGGCGTGTAGCCGGCCTCGAGCGCGGCCATGTAGACGAAGATCTTCCAGGCCGATCCCGGCTGACGGGTCGCGGTGGTGGCGCGGTTGTAGTTGGACGTCACATAGTCGAGGCCACCGACCATCGCCCGCACCGCGCCGTCGCGGTCCAGGCTGACCAGCGCGCCCTGCGTCCCGGCCGGGACATTGGCCTTGATCGCCGACGTTGCGGCATTCTGCATCCCAAGGTCGATGGTGGTGTAGACCTCCAGGGGCTCGTTCGGCTCATCGATCAGCAGGTCGAGCTGGGGCAAGGCCCAGTCGGTGAAATAGCGCACGCTGTTCTGCGGCGGCTCGGGCGCCATGCGGACGCCAGAGAGGTCGGCATTGGCATGTTCGGACGCGGAGATCGCGCCATTTTCCTGCATCAGGTCCAGCACCACGCCAGCGCGGCCGATCGCGGCTTCGGCGTCGGCGGTGGGGGAGTAGCTGGACGGCGCCTTGACCAGGCCGGCGATGATCGCGGCCTCGGGCAGATCCAGCGACGTCGCGGGATGGCCGAAGAATTTGCGGCTCGCCGCGTCGATGCCATAGGCGCCGCCGCCGAAATAGACCTTGTTGAGATAGAGTTCGAGGATCTGCCGCTTGGAGAATTTGCGCTCCAGCGCCAGCGCCAGCACCATTTCGCGGATCTTGCGGCCGAAACTATAGCTGTTGTTGAGGAAGATGTTGCGCGTCACCTGCTGGGTGATGGTCGATGCGCCCTGCCAGCGCCGCCCCTGCCCGCGCCGCTCGACCGCGACCCAGGCGGCGCGCGCCATACCAATCGGGTCGACGCCGGGATGCAGGTAGAAGCGCTTGTCCTCGGTCGACACCATGGCGTCGACCATGACCTGCGGGATGCGGTCGTAACTCAGCCACTGGCCGAAGCTCGGCCCCAAAGAGACGATGACGCGGCCGTCGGCCGCATGAACGCGGATCATCTGGCCATTGGGGGAGGATTTCAGGCTGTCATAGTCGGGTAGCGACTGCATCGCGATCACCACCGCGACGACCACCGCCAATATACCCGCCACCGCCGCCGCCAGACCGATCTTCAGCCCGCGCACCAGCCATTTCCTTGCGCGACCGGGCGCGCGTTTGCTCTTGCTTGATCCTGCCATCTGTGCCGCTCCGAATAGGCGCTAATCCGCGCGTCGGCCAGCGCAAATCATGCACCCGGCGCGGAAAAAGACCGTCGCGGCGTCATGGAGAATGGCCGTTTACCGGCGATGAACGATATGTCCGACTCGCGCCTTACTTGGCGTTGTCGCGCGGCTTGAAGTCCAGGCTGGCGCTGTTCATGCAGTAGCGCAGGCCGTTGACGCCAGGCCCGTCGGGGAAGACATGGCCCAGATGTCCTTCGCAGCTGGCGCAGCGCACCTCGGTGCGGATCATGCCATGGCTGGTGTCGCGAATTTCCTCGACCGCATCGATGTCGACCGGCGCGGTGAAGCTGGGCCAGCCCGATCCGCTGTCATATTTTTCCTCGGCATCGAACAGCTCGGTGCCGCAGCCGGCGCAATAATAGACGCCGTCGGCCTTGTTGCTGTTATATTTGCCGGTGAAGGCCCGCTCCGTGCCCGCCTCCCGCAGCACATGATATTGTTCTGGGGTCAGGCGGTCACGCCATTCGGCGTCGGTGAGGTGCAGCTTCTCCATGGCGGGCAATATGGCGCTGCCGGACAGGTCGATCAAGCCCGCTCCCGCGCCGCCTGACGCGCGATCGCTAACAATTCGTGGCGCACCATCAGATCCCCTGTCCCCCTGCCCCCGCGGCTGGCCCGCTCCGCCTCCAGCAGGCGCTGGATGACGCGCGCGATGCCCGTCGAATCCCACAGCCGCACCTGCCGCGACACCAGCCCCTTCTCCTTCCAGAAAACCGCCTTGCCCGCCGATTCGACCGCCGCCTCCAGCCGGCCGCTGGCGTCGAACGCATCGCGGATGGTGGCGATCAGCATCGCGCGGGTCAGCAGCGGACGGATGACCGAGGCCATGGCCGCCCCGGTTTCGCTGAGGCTCATCATCTCGCGGTGCATGGCGCGCAGGTCGCCGCCCAGCACGGCATTGACCAGCGGCGCGACCTCCGTGTCGGGATTGTCGGCCGACAGCGCATCCAGCGCCTCGGCCGTCGCCTCGCGCGGACGGTCGGGCGCGGCGTCGAGATAGAGGACCAGCTTCTCCACCTCCCCCGCCATCAGCGCGCGGTCGCCATTGGCAAGGTCGACGATCCGGCGGGCAAGGTCGGACGGCAACCGCAACCCGCCCTCGCGCGCGATCCCGACGGCGATCTGCTCCGCCTCGCGCGCGTCGGGCTGGTAGGAGATGAAGGCGAGCGCTCCCTTATGGTCGAGCGCCAGCTTGACCAGCTTCGACGTGGCTTTCAGCGCGCCCGCCACCGCGATCACCGGATTGCCCGCCACCTCCGCCTCCAGCAGCGCGGTCAGCGCCGGCACCGATTCCTCGCCCATGCCATTGATCCGCACCCAGCGCCTGTCGCCGAACATGGAGAAGGACGCCGCTTCGTCGGCCAGGCGCGCGGGATCGTCCTTCAGCGTCGCGCCATCCAGGTCGATCCGCTCGGCCTGCGGCCCCATGGCCCGTTCCAGCCGTTTCGCCAAAGCCTGGCTGCCCGCTTCGTCGGGACCGTAGAGCAGGAAGAACCGGACATCTGCGGCCGATCCCTGCCCTGCCGCGTCCAGCGCCTTTTCGATCTGGCCGCGGTTGGCCTTCAAGGATTGGCCGCCCTGCGCGAGAAAAGCGCGAGGCGGGTGACGATCTGATCCGCCACCGTCTGCGACAGACGTTCCAGCGCCGTGTCCTCGGCCGCGATCGTCGCATATTCGCTCGACGTCACGTCGATGCCCGCGTCAGAACCCGCCGTGTCGTCGAGTATCTGCGCCCCGGTGCCTTCGTCGATCAGCTGATAGCGCGCGCGCAGCGTCCGTCGCTCGCGGGTGATGGCGGCGTCGGAGCGAAGACCGAAACCGCTGATATTGTCGTCCAGCTTCACCACCAGCTTGTAGCGCGGGCCGCTGCCGCCCTGCATCGCCGAAAGGCGGTCATTAAGTGCATTGCGCATCAGCCAGCCGGCCTTGCCCTCGATCGGTTCGACCGTGACATTGCCGAGCGCCTGCGCCACCGCGCCATGCCCGCCTCCGCCATAGACGGGGCGCAACCCGCAAGCGGTGAGGGGAACGAGGGCGATCAAGAGCAGGGGCCAAGGCTTCATGCAAACCTCCATAACCGTTCGCCCTGAGCCTGTCGAAGGGCTTTCCTGCTTTGAGAAAAGAGCAGGGCTTCGACAAGCTCAGCCCGAACGGATTCCATTAGATGACCAGGTTCACGAGACGATCGGGCACCACGATCACCTTTTTGGGGCTGGCGCCGTCGAGGATACGGACGACATTGGGCGCAGCCAGGGCGAGGCGTTCCAGCTCGTCCCTGGGCGTCCCCTTGGGCACGGTGATGGTATCGCGCAGCTTGCCCATCACCTGGCAGGCGATGGTGACTTCGTCATCGACCAGCAGCGCCGGATCGACCGCCGGCCATGCGGCATCGGCGATCAGTCCTTCCCCGCCCATTTCCGCCCAGCCCTCTTCCGCCAGATGCGGCGTCATCGGCGCGACCAGCAGCGCCAGCGCACGGATCGCGGCGGTGCGCGAGGCGGAGGGCTTGGCCTTCTCGATTGCGTTCACCAATTCATAGATCTTGGCCACGGCCTTGTTGAAACCCAGCGCCTCGACATCCTTCGCCACGCCGTCGATCGTCTGGTGCAGCTTGCGGTCGAGCGCCTTGTCCTGCCCCTCGGCGCTCGCGTCGCACTCGCCGAACAGGCGCCAGACGCGATTGACGAAGCGCCACGATCCCTCGATGCCCGCCTCGGTCCAGGGCAGGTCGCGCTCTGGCGGGCTGTCGGACAGCATGAACCAGCGCACCGCGTCCGCGCCATATTGGGCGATGATGTCGTCGGGATCGACGACATTCTTCTTGGACTTGGACATTTTCTCGACGCGGCCGACCGTCACCGGCGCACCACCCTCGATCATGACCAGAGCCTCGCCCTGCTTCACCACATCTTGCGGCGCGAGCCAGGCGCCCTCGGGCGACTTGTACGTCTCGTGCGTCACCATGCCCTGCGTGAACAGGCCGGTGAAGGGTTCGGCAAAGTCCAGCTGTCCCATATGCTGGAGCGCGCGGGTCCAGAAACGGGCGTAGAGCAGATGCAGGATCGCATGTTCGACGCCGCCGATATACTGCCCTACCGGCAGCCATTGCTCGACGGTGGCGCGATCGAACGGCCGGTCCTTGGGCTGGCTGGCGAAGCGGATGAAATACCAGCTCGAATCCGCGAACGTATCGAGCGTGTCGGTTTCGCGCACCGCCGGCTGGCCGCAAGACGGACAGTCGACATGCTTCCAGGTCGGATGGCGGTCCAGCGGGTTGCCCGGAATGTCGAAGCTGACATCGTCCGGCAGCACGACCGGCAGCTGGTCCTTGGGCACCCCCACCGGGCCGCAGCTCTCGCAATGGATGACCGGGATCGGCGTGCCCCAGTAGCGCTGGCGCGACACGCCCCAGTCGCGCAGGCGGAACACGGTCTTGCCTTCGCCCCAGCCTTCGGATTCGGCGCGGGCGATGACGGCCGCCTTGGCGTCCTCGACGGCCATGCCGTCCAGGAAACGCGAGTTCACCAGCTTGCCGGGACCGGTATAGGCTTCGTTGTGGATCGGCGCCTGCTCATCGCCCTCCGCGGCGACCACGCGCTCGACAGGAAGCATATATTTGCGCGCAAAATCGAGATCGCGCTGGTCATGTCCCGGAACGCCCATGACCGCGCCGGTGCCATAGTCCATCAGCACGAAATTGGCGATGAAGACGGGCAGATGCCAATCGGGATCGAAGGGATGCGCGACGCTGAGGCCGGTGTCGAAGCCCAGCTTCTCCGCCGTTTCCAGCTCAGCGGCGGTAGTGCCGCCTTCCTTGCACTTCTCGATGAAGGCAACCGCGTCCGGGTTGTTCGCCGCCACCGCCTGCGCCACCGGATGGTCGGCCGCGATCGCGACGAAACTGGCGCCGAAAATCGTGTCGGGCCGGGTCGAATAGACCTCGATCTCGCTGTCGAAAGGCGCGACCGGCTTGAAATGGAATTGCAGGCCGACCGACTTGCCGATCCAGTTTTCCTGCATCGTCCGCACCTTGTCGGGCCACTGGTCCAGGCCCTTCAGCCCCTCCAGCAGGTCGTCGGCGAACTGGGTGATCTTGAGGAACCACTGGCTGAGCTTGCGCTTCTCGACCAGCGCGCCCGAACGCCAGCCGCGCCCGTCAATCACCTGCTCGTTCGCCAGCACGGTCATGTCGACCGGGTCCCAGTTGACCGCGCTTTCCTTGCGATAGACCAGGCCCGCTTCCAGCATGTCCAGGAACAGCGCCTGCTCATGGCCATAATAGTCCGGCTCGCAGGTGGCGAGTTCGCGGCTCCAGTCGATCGCGAAGCCCAGCTTTTTGAGCTGCGCGCGCATGTTGGCGATATTGTCGCGGGTCCAGTTGCCGGGATGGACCTTCTTTTCCATCGCCGCATTTTCGGCCGGCATACCGAATGCGTCCCAACCCATCGGATGCAGCACTTCATGGCCGGTCATCCGGCGAAAGCGCGCCAGCACGTCGCCCATGGAATAGTTGCGGACATGGCCGATATGGATGCGCCCCGACGGATAGGGGAACATCTCCAGCACATAGCTGCGCGGCTTGGAGGAAGTGTCGTCGGCCTTGAAGCTCTGCTTCTCGTCCCAGGTCGCCTGCCAGCGAGCGTCTGCTTCCAGCGGGTTGAAGCGCCTTTGCATGTCATGTCCTTACAAATGCGAGCGGGCTGGGCCTTTTACGAAGCCCAGCCCAAAGGGTTTGAAAATGGGGCATTTTCATGCCCGAAACGGGAAGGATCAGCCGGCGATCGCCATGCGGCGCAAGTCACGCGCTTTGGTCAGGATGATCTCCTCCAGCTTCTGCGTGGTCGCCGCCTTGACCGGCGCATCGACCCACTGGCCATTCTGGTTGACCTGGCGGCTGGCCGCGACCCGCAATGCGTCGGCGCGCAGATCCTGATCCAGGATCGACACGGTCAGCTTCATGCGTTCGGTCGGCGTGTTCGGATTGGTGTACCAGTCGGTGACGATCACGCCGCCGTTCGAATCCGTCTGCACCATCGGCATGAAGGACAGGGTATCGAGGCTGGCGCGCCACAGATAGGCGTTGACGCCGATCGTCGTCACCTTCGACGCGGCGAGATCCGCCTTCGGGCGCTCCTTGGAACCGCCCCCACAAGCGGCGAGCGGCAGGAGCGCGGCCAGCAGAAGACCGGCGGAAACAGAAGCGGGAAGGCGGCGGACCATCAGGCATGTCCTAGCTAGAAAGACGAAAATCAGCCCGCTTCTATAGTGCGCGGGCGGCAATGGGCAAGGGGCGCTGGATCGACCCGTCGCGATGATCCGTCGCGGCCGCCGAACGCCCTCTGCCGGAACCAGCCATCCGATCATGTGTGTTCCGTGCAACAGCTCCGACAAAAAGGGATTCTTCCCCCTAGTCATTGGCGGCTTCGCGGGTGTAGAGCGTTACCAAAGAATAAGTCGGGGATGAGATTCGAATCATGCGTGCGAACAGGGGATATTTGGCGGTGGCAGGCGCGGCGGTGGCCGTAGCCGGCTTTCTGCTGTCTCCCGCGTTCGGCGCCGCGACCGAACTCGTCCGGCTGCACGCGGCGAATGCGCCGGTTTCGCTGGGCGCCCTCGGCAGCATCTCTTCCTTCACCCCGACGACCAAGGATCCGCAGCTGGCGGCCGCCTATGCGAAGATCGCTGCGTCTGCCAGCCGTCAGGGTTTCCGCTTCACGCCGACCAGCGGGTCGATGAGCGGCCAGCGTTCGATCACGATCATGGTCCGCGCCGCGGATCGCGTGACGAGCCCGACGGCCGATCCGGTCGATATCAAGCCGATGGCGTTCAGCCTGAACGGATCGCACAACTGGCGCAAGTTCGCCCTGCCCGAAGCAGTGGGCCGCAAGGCGCTGGACCCGGTTCCGGTCGAATCGATGGTCGACGCCAAGAATTTCTCGCTGGATGACGGCAAGAAGGACCGTTTCAGCACCAAGGTGCTGATCGAAAGCCGCCGCGATCCCGCCGCGACCGAGCGCAACCCTTCGGCGGACAAGGATTATTCGCTGGATCTGGCCAGCTCCTATTCGCTGACCCGCAACCTCAACGTGACGGCGGGCCTGCGCTACAATAATAACATCACGGGTCGCCTGACCCCGATGACCGACGACCGGCAGGATAGCCAGGCCGTCTATCTGGGCACCGTCTTCAAATTCTGATCAGACGGATTTCTGACTGAGAACATGGCGCTTCGCTAGGCGGGTAGCAATTCATGCTTCGTCCGATAGCGCCCTTCCAAAGCGAACGGCGTGTCGCACGAAAGCCTTACAGCACCCCCGCGATCAACCCCAGTGCCTGCGCCTCATTCGCCTCCAGATACCAATTTTCCGGCGCCTTCACGAGCAGCTCCTCCATCGTCACCTGCGACCCCAGTATCAAATTTTGAAATCCCTCATTCTGAATCGCGATCGAGGATTCGATCTCGTTGAGCGTCGCCTTCAACGTCGCGATGCAGGTGGAGAGCGGCCCCGCCAGCTGGATCGACTTGGTGATGATCCGCTCATGGATCATCAGCCGCGTGCCGCGCGTCAGATAGCGATTCTCGGTCGCGAAGAAGCCCATGAAGGTCGCGCCCGCGGAATAGACCGCCGTCCGTCCCATGAACACCAGCCGCCGCTCGGGATAGAGATCGGAATGGAAACGGATATCCTCGCCCATCAGCCGGGCGATTTCCGGGTCGCCGCCAAGGGTGGAGATTTCCACCACTACCAGCCCCTGCTGCGGCGCGGTGGAGAGGCAATTCTTGAAATGCAGATACATGCCATGGTCGACGATCCCCGACAGCATGATCGCGGGAAATTCGAAATCCCTGGGCGAAAGCATTGGCGCGGTCATCAACATCCAGCCATTCTCCTTTGTCCGCATATCGTGCGGCACTACGCCCCAGCCCGCAAAAGGTGCCGCGCTTTTGACTGGCGCGCCGCGTCACAGGCTGTAAAGAACAGATCATGACCAAAGGACAAGGCGACAAAAAGCAGGACGCCGAGGGGCAAAACGGATGATCGCGAAACTCAAGGGGCGGCTGGACAGCACCGGCGTCGATCATGCCATCATCGACGTGGGCGGGGTGGGCTATCTGGTCGGCGCCTCCTCCCGCACGCTCGCGGCGCTGGGGCCGGTCGGGGAAGCGGTGACGGTCCACACCGAGATGCTGGTGGCGGAAGATTCGATCCGCCTCGTCGGCTTCGCCCGCGCCGAGGAACGCGACTGGTATCGACTGCTGACCCATGTGCAAGGCGTCGGATCCCGCGTCGCGCTGGCGATCCTCTCCGCGCTGGAGCCGCACGATCTGCACCGCGCCATTGCCGCCGGCGACAAAGCGATGGTGGCGCGGGCCAATGGGGTCGGCCCCAAGCTCGCCCAGCGCATCGTCAATGAACTCAAGGACAAGATCGGCGCCGCGCCCGGCGGCGGCCCCGTGGGCATTGGCGGCGCGGTGGCGATGCCAGTTAGCGGTCATAGTGCCGACGCGCTATCGGCCCTCCAGAATCTCGGCTTCAAACCCAATGAAGCCAGCATCGCCGTCGCCGCCGCCGAAGAGGAACTGGGCGACGGCGCCAGCCTTGACGCGCTGGTCCGCCTCGCCCTGCGGAAGGCGGCGAAGTGAGCGAAGACCGTCTCATCACCCCCAGCCGCCGTCCCGAGGATGTCGACGCCGCGCTGCGCCCCAAGTCGCTGGACGAATTTGTCGGCCAGCAGGCCGCGCGGGAGAATCTGCGCATCTTCATCCAGGCGGCCAGGTCGCGCGGCGATGCGCTCGACCATGTGCTCTTCTTCGGCCCGCCCGGCCTGGGCAAGACCACGCTGGCGCAGATCGTCGCCAAGGAAATGGGCGTGGGTTTCCGCGCCACGTCCGGTCCGGTCATCGCCAAGTCGGGCGATCTGGCTGCCTTGCTCACCAATCTCGATGAAGGCGACGTCCTCTTCGTCGACGAGATTCATCGCCTCAACCCTGCGGTAGAGGAAGTCCTCTACCCCGCCATGGAGGACCGCGCGCTCGACCTGATGATCGGCGAAGGACCATCCGCCCGATCGGTGCGCATCGATCTGCCGCGCTTCACGCTGGTCGGCGCGACCACCCGCCAGGGCCTGCTCACTACGCCGCTGCGCGACCGGTTCGGCATCCCGGTGCGGCTGCAATTCTACACGGTGGAGGAACTGGAACTGGTCGTCCGCCGTGCCGCGCGGCTGCTTGATCTCGCCATCACCTCCGACGGCGCGGTCGAGATCGCGCGCCGGTCGCGCGGGACGCCACGCATCGCCGGGCGGCTGCTGCGCCGGGTGCGCGACTTCGCCAATGTCGCGGGCGCACCATCGGTCGATCGCAAGGTCGCCGACGCCGCGCTCCAGCGGCTGGAAGTCGATCAGCTCGGCCTCGACCTGATGGATCGGCGCTATCTGATGATGATCGCCGACATCTATCGCGGCGGCCCGGTGGGGGTCGAGACGCTGGCGGCGGGCCTGTCCGAAGCGCGCGACACGATCGAGGAAGTGATCGAGCCTTATCTGATCCAGCTTGGCCTCATCGCCCGCACCGCGCGGGGCCGATGCCTGAACGGCCCGGGCTGGAAGCATCTTGGCCTCAACCCGCCCGCCGGATCGCAGGACGGCCTGTTCGACTGAGATATCGATCAAGCGAAACAATCCAAAAGCCATGGCCGTTACGGCAAGGCATGGTTATAGCCTTGCCCAATATGCAGGCGCGCGTCAGACGCGCCGGAAACCGCAGGAGTCGAGCCTTGAGGGCCATCGAGACATTTCCCAACCTCGTCACCATGTTCTTCGCCCGCGCGCAAGAAAAGGGCGACGCACCTTTCCTTTGGCGCAAGAGCGGCGGCCAATGGCACTCGCTGAGCTGGACGGAAACGGCGCGTCAGATCGCCGCGCTCGCCGCCGCCCTCAGGGCGCAGGGGCTGAAGCCCGGCGATCCGGTGATGCTGGTCAGCGAGAATCGCCCAGAATTCTGCATCGCCGACCTCGCCATCATGGCGGCGGGCTGCATCACCGTGCCGACCTACACCACCAACACAACGCGCGATCACCAGCATATCCTGACCGACAGCGGCGCGCGCGCCGTGATCGTCTCGACCGCCAAGCTGGCGCAGGTGCTGATGCCCGCCGTGATCCGCTCCCAGGCCAGCTTCGTCATCGGCATGGAGCCGCTGCGCGGTGCGCAGGGCACATGCGCCTGCCATCTCTGGAGCGACCTGCTCGCGGCGCATGAAAACGATCCGGCGGCGGACGTGGACGCCATCGCCGCCGTCCAGACCGCGACCCGCAATGACCAGGCCTGCATCATCTACACCAGCGGCACCGGCGGCGCGCCGCGCGGCGTAATGCAGCATCATGGCGCGATCCTCGCCAATATAGAGGGCGCGGGCAAGATCGTGGCGGAGGATTTCGGCTGGGGCGACGAGGTGTTCCTCTCCTTCCTTCCCCTCTCCCACGCCTATGAGCATAGCGGCGGCCAGTTCCTCCCGATATTGCTGGGCGGGCAGATATATTATTCGGAGGGGCTGGAAAAGCTCGCCTCCAATATCGAGGAAGCGCGGCCAACCATCATGGTCGTCGTCCCCCGCCTGTTCGAAGTGCTGCGCACCCGCATCATCAAGTCGATCGAGAAACAGGGCAAATTTCCTTCCTATCTGCTGGGCCAGGCGCTGCGCATCGCGGCGAAGGAGCAGGCGGGCAAGGGATCGATCCTCGACCTGCCGATGAAGGCGCTGCTCTCGCGCACCCTCGTCCCCAAGATTCGCGCACGCTTCGGCGGCCGGATGAAGGCGCTGGTGTCGGGCGGCGCGCCGCTCAATCCCGATGTGGGCCTGTTCTTCGACGCCATGGGCCTGATGCTGCTCCAGGGCTATGGCCAGACCGAGGCCGGGCCGGTGGTAAGCTGCAACCGCCCCGCCGCCGGCATCGCCATGGACACGGTCGGCCCGCCGCTCGACGGCGTCGAGGTCCGAATCGCCGAGGATGGCGAGATTCTGGTGCGCGGCGAACTGGTCATGCACGGCTATTGGCGCAATCCAGCGGAAACCGAAAAGGCGCTCAAGGACGGCTGGCTTCATACCGGCGATATCGGCGAGATCGACGAACGCGGGCGCATCCGCATCACCGACCGCAAGAAGGATCTGATCGTCAACGACAAGGGCGACAATGTCTCGCCGCAGAAGGTCGAGGGCATGTTGACGCTCCAGGCGGAGATAGGCCAGGCCATGGTCCATGGCGACCGGCGCCCCTATCTGGTCGGGCTGATCGTCCCCGACGCCGAATGGACCCGCGAATGGGCAGAAGAACAGGGCATTGCGGCGGATGCGGTTGCGTCCAACGCGGCCTATCTGGCGGCGCTGCGCGCGGCGGTGGACCGGGTGAATGACGACCTGTCGGTGATCGAGCGCGTCCGCCGCTTCATCCTGGCCGACGAGCCCTTCACCATCGAGAATGAGGAAATGACCCCCTCAATGAAGATTCGCCGTCATGTGATCCGCAAGCGTTACGCGGATCGGCTGGATGGGCTATATAGGGGGTGAGCGTCAAATAGGCCGGTTGCACCGGCCGCATTGCCGAAAAATGGTGGTTTTCGGGTGAGCTTCACACCATGGTTTTTGCCGGCCCTGTGGCGAATAGGATAAGGGTCTGGAGCGGAAATAGTCAGTCGATTACGACCGGAAGCGGACGTAAGAGAACCGTTCGGCCCTTCGACTTTGCTCGGGAGAGCCTGTCGAAGCCCCACCCTTTTCTTCAAGCCCTGTGTTTTGAAGAGGAAGAGAAGCCCTTCGACAAGCTCTGGGCGAACGGAGGATAGAAAGCCGGTCCGTCCCCTAATCCAGCCCTTTCCGTCATGCTGACGGAAGTCAGCATCCAGGATTGTGGAGAGCGATTCTGGACCCCGATATGCGCCAGGACGACAGAGCTGGGCAAGCATCGCTCCCCACCCTACCCAGCAGCCAGAGGTACCCGTGCGCTCTAACTCCGGTGCGGCCAGGCGCCGGATGCGTTGCCCGGACAGTCATGCGCCGCCTCGCGCGGATGGGGCAGGCCGCAGGTGCGGCAGGTGGTGTAGTCGCCGGGCTTCAAACCATGGCCCACCGTCACCCGCTCGTCGAAGACATAGCAATCGCCCTGCCAGCGGCTGTCGGCCTCCGGCATTTCCTCCAGATAGCGCAGGATGCCGCCCTTGAGGTGATAGACGTCGTTGAAGCCGCGCGCCTTCACCAGCGCGGTCGACTTCTCGCAGCGTATGCCGCCGGTGCAGAACATCGCGATTTTCGGCGTGCGGCCCTGCGCCTTCAGGTCGGCGGCGAAATCGTCGAACCAGCCGGGAAATTCGCGGAAGGATCGGGTGGCCGGGTCGATCGCATTTTCGAACGTGCCACAGGCGACTTCATAGGCATTGCGGGTGTCGATGAGAATCGTGTCGGGATCGGCGATCAGCGCGTTCCAGTCGGCCGGGTCGAGATGGGTGCCCGCTTGGGTTGCGGGGTCGAGGTCGCCCGCCCCCAGCGTCACGATCTCCGCCTTCACCTTGATCTTCATCCGGGCGAAGGGCGCCCTGGGCGCTTGCGCATATTTGACGTCGAGGTCGGCGCAGCCGGGCAGGGCGCGGATATGGGTGATCAGTGCAGCGACGGCGTCGGCGCTGCCCGCGACCGTGCCGTTGATCCCTTCTCCCGCCACGATCAGCGTGCCGCAGGTGCCAAGGTCGGCGCACAGCGCCTTGAGGGTGGCGGCAATGGCCTGCGGATCGGCAAAGCGGGTGAAATGATAGAGGGCGGCGACGCTATGGGACATGGCGGTTCCTATAGGCGCTCGGCCCGCCTCTTGAAAGCCGGGGCGGACGGGCGCATAGGCGGGACATGGTTCCCCTTTCGTTCGCAGGCCACGCCTTCATGGCGCTGCCCGAAGCCGCGCTTTACTGGCCGGATCGGAGCGCGTTGCTGGTCGCCGATCTGCATTTCGAGAAGGCGAGTTGGTATGCCCGTTTCGGCCAGTTCCTGCCTCCGCATGACAGCCAGGCGACGCTGGATCTGATCGAGGCGCTGGTCGCGCGGACCGGCGCGCGCGCGGTCTATTCGCTGGGGGACAGCTTTCATGACGATGATGGCGCTGCCCGACTCGACCCAAAAGCGCGGGATCGGTTGATTTCCCTTACGGAAATGCTGGACTGGACCTGGATAACCGGTAATCATGATGCCGGTGTCACGATCATGCCGGGGGGACGGCGCGTGGCGGAGGCGGAGGTCGAGGGAATCTGGTTGCGGCATGAGGCGGACCCGGACGATCCACGACCCGAAATTTCCGGCCATTTCCACCCCAAGCTGCGCCTGTCCTTACGCGGCCGGCATGTGTCGCGGCGCTGCTTCGTGGGATCGGCGACCAAGCTGATTCTGCCCGCGCTCGGCGCGCTGACGGGGGGACTGGATGCGGGTCATGGGGAAATTCGCCGCGTGGTGGGACCGGATGCGACTGCTTTGGTGCCGGTCGCGGACCGGCTGCTGCGCTTTCCCCTATCGTAAGCCGACGCTACGGAAACCGGAAATTAATGCGTTGCCGTTGGGCAACAAGACATGATTATCTGGCCGCTTCGCCTTTCGGAACGCGCTGAAAAGCTGGGCTATCTTGCCTTGTGCCTGCTGTGGCAGCATAATCACCCACATCCCGACGTGGCACAAAGTCATGCGGGCCAGGAGAGGATCGGACCATCATGACAGACAAGAGTCTCTGGCTGACGACCGTTGGCGCCGTTGCACTGGGCATGACGGCGCCCGCACTGGCGCAGGATAATCCCGCCCCCCAGACCGCTGCGGAGGAGCCGGGCGCCGACATCATCGTAACCGCCACCCGCCGCGCCAGTCCCCTGTCCGACGTGCCGATCGCCGTGTCGGCCGTGGGCGCACAGGCGATGCAGAATAGCGGCGCCAGCGACATCCGCACCCTGAACCAGCTGGCTCCCTCGCTGCTCGTGTCCTCGACCGGGTCCGAAGCCAACGCCTCCGCCCGCGTGCGCGGCATCGGCACGGTCGGCGACAATCCAGGCCTGGAAAGCTCGGTCGCGGTGTTCATCGACGGCGTCTATCGCTCGCGCACCGGCGCGGGTCTCAACGAACTGGGCGAGATCGAACGGGTCGAGGTGCTGCGCGGGCCGCAGGGCACTTTGTTCGGCCGCAACGCATCGGCGGGCCTTATCAACATCATCAGCAAGGCGCCGGAAAGCACGTTCCACGCCAAGGGCGAAGTCACTTACGGCAATTATGACTATTGGCGCCTGTCAGGCCGCGTCACCGGTCCGGTCGCCGACGGCATCGCCCTGGCGCTGGACGGCGTCTGGAGCAAGCGTGACGGCTTCTACAAGCTGGTCGACGGCACCGGCGCCAAAGTCGGCGACACCAATGACCGCGACCGCTATTTCCTGCGCGGGCAGGCGCTGATCGAACCGAATGACGCCCTCTCGATTCGCCTGATCGGCGACTATACCAATCGCGACGAAAGCTGCTGCGGCGCGGCCTTTATCGAAACGCGCGAGCGGCGCCCGGCGGCGGGTGGCGGCTACAACACCGCCCCGTTCAACCGCATCGCGACGCTTCTGGCCGCACAGGGCGCGGTCTTCGCCGCCGATCCCTATGATCGCGACCTGACGATCACGCCGGGCCGCAACTATGTGAGCAAGCTCAAGGACTGGGGCGTGTCGGGCGAGATCAACTATGATCTGGGCGGCGCCAAGCTGACCAGCATCACCGCCTATCGCGATTACAAGAGCCGGGACTATGGCGATTATGACTATGGCGGCGCCGACCTGCTGTATCGCAGCCCCGAAAATTATCGCCAGTTCAAGACGTTCACGCAGGAACTGAGGGCGCAGGGTTCGGCCTTCAACGATGTGCTCGACTGGCTGATCGGCGGCTATTACGCCCATGAAAAGCTGACGCTGGAGGACAATATCGTCTTCGGCGCCGATTATGGCCGCTTCACCGCCTGCCGCCTGATGGCGGGGGCGGGGGTCAACAGCAATCTGACCCCGGCGCAACTGGCCGCCTGCGGCAGCGGGCTGGCGACGCAGGCGCTGATCACCGGCACGCAGGCGCAGCTCAATGCGGGCCTGATCGCGGCCGGTCTTCCGGGCGCGCAGGCGGGCGCGATCTCCACCGGCCTCGGCAACGGGTTGCGTGCGCTGGCGGCGATCCCCTCGGGCACGGGCGACGTCGCTTCCATCTATCGGCAAAAGAGCGAGAACTGGGCGCTCTTCACCCATAATATCATCCATGTCACCAAGCGGCTCGATCTGACGCTCGGCCTGCGCTACACCCATGAAAGCAAGCGTTTCTCGGCGGATTTCAACAACAACAACGCGACCTGCGCGGCGTTGCAGGCGTCCAGCCTGCGCGCCATCGCGACCAATCCCCAATTGGGCAGCGCAGCGGCGCTGGCGGGCGGCATATTGACGCTGGGCTGCCTGGGTAACAGCTCGACCGGCCTCAACGCGCTCGACCTTAACGACAAGATCACCGACGGCGAATTTTCCGGCACGGCAGTGCTGTCCTGGAAGCCGATCGACGACCTGCTGCTTTATGGCAGCTATTCAAAGGGCTATAAGGCGGGCGGCTATAATCTCGATCGCTTCCAGCTCGGCTCGACCGGCCTCAACCCGGTTCCCGCTGTGTTCGCACCGCGCAGCAATGCCGATGTGACCAGCCTGCGCTTCGCCGCAGAGAAGGTCGACGCCTTCGAGATCGGCCTGAAATACAGCCAGCCCAAATGGAGCGCGAACATCGCCGCCTTCCGGCAGGAGTTCAAGAATTTCCAGCTCAATACCTTCAACGGCACCGGCTTCGTCGTGCAGAATATCAACGGCTGTGACAGCGCGCTGAGCGCCGCGCGCACCTGCGACAGCGGTGATGTGGGGCCGGGGCTGATCAGCCAGGGCGTGGAACTGGAACTGTCGGCGACGCCGGTGCGCAACTTCCGCGTGTCGGGCGGCTTCACCTATGCCCGCGCCAAATTCGCCAACCGGCTGGTCGGCAGCAGCGACGGCAGCGTGCCGCTCGACCCGGCGCTGTTCCTGTTGCCCGGATCGATCAACAGCAACGCGCCCAAGCTGGTGACGACCGCCAGCGCCGCCTGGACGCCGGAGATCGGTTCATCGGGCCTGTCCGCGCTCTTCTATGTCGATGGCCGCATGACCAGCGACTATAATACGGGTTCCGACCTGTTCCCCGAAAAGCGGCAGGAAGGTTATGCCATTGTCAACGCCCGCGTCGGGCTGCGCGGGCCGGACCAGCGCTGGTCGATCGAATTCTGGGGTCAGAATATCTTCAACCAGGATTATACCCAGGTCGCTTTCTCCAGCCCGCTCCAGTCGAGCAGTCCGGCGACTTCCACCACCGGCCAGTTCGCATTGGGCGCGCCGATGGCGAACCAGCTCATCTCGGCCTATCTGGCCGAGCCACGCACCTACGGCATCACCCTGCGCGGGAGTTTCTGACCATTCCTCTCCCGCTCGCCGGATCCTTGCGAGAGGATTGGAGGCGAGCGGGAGACGGCCTTTCCCCGAACAAGGCGGTGCCGACGCGAATGTCGGTCGCGCCCAGCATGATCGCGGTTTCATAATCGCCCGACATGCCCATGGAAAGGCGCGGCAGCCCTTCCTCCCGCGCCATCTTCGCCAGCAGCGCAAAGAAGGGCGCAGCCTCGATATCGGCGGGCGGCACGCACATCAGGCCCAACAGAGGGATATCGGCATCGCGCGTGGCGGCGATCAGCGCGGGCGTATCGGCGATGGCACAACCGCCCTTCTGCGCCTCCCCGCCGATATTGACCTGGATGAAGCAGGGGATGCGCTTGCCCGCCGCGTCCATCGCCTTGACGAGCGCGGTCAGCAGCGAGGGGCGATCGAGACTATGGATGACATCGAACAGGGCGACCGCCTCGGCCGCCTTGTTGGACTGGAGCTGGCCGACCAGATGCAGTTCGATGTCGGGATATTCCTCGCGCAGCGCGGGCCATTTCTCCTGGCTTTCCTGCACCCGATTTTCACCGAAGACGCGCTGCCCGGCTTCGATCAGCGGACGGATGGCATCGGCGCCGTGCGTCTTGGACACGGCGATCAGGCGGATGTCGTCGGCGGTCCGCTGCGTCAGGCGCGCGGCACGGTCGATGCTCTCGCGCAGCGTGGCGAAGCGCTCGGCGGCTTCGTCAAAGGCAGGAGAAGTGGCGGTGGTCATGCGCGCTGCTATAGGGATGGCCATGCACCACCGCCACCGCAAAAAGCTGCCCGAGCTCTGGCTGATCACCGACGAGCGGGTGCCGGACGATGTGCTGCTGGCGGCGGCGGCGCGGCTGCCAAAGGGGCGGGCGGGCATCATCTTCCGCCATTATCGGACCGGGGCCGGTGCGCGCCGGCGATTGTTCGAAGCGCTGCGTGGCATAGCCCGGCGGCGACGGCTGGCGCTGCTGCTGGCGGGCGACAGGCGGGACGCGGCGGCATGGAAGGCGGACGGCTGGCACGGACATGGTATGAAGCCGCTGCACCGGCGCATGATCCGCAGCGCGCCCGCGCATGACAGGCGAGAGATGGCAGCGGCACGGCGGGCGCGGGCGGCCATGATCCTGTTGTCGCCACTCTTCCCCACCCGATCGCATCCCGGCGCGCCAGCACTGGGCCGGGTGCGCTTTGCGGCCCTGGCGCAACAGGCCAACGAAGCGGTCATGGCGCTGGGTGGCGTGAGGGCAGAGCATCGCGCGATGTTGCGCGGCATCGGCGCGGATGGCTGGGCGGCGATCGACGGCTTGGTATAGGGTAGCACGAAGGAAGGATGGACCTTCCCCGATTTCGTCGTTTCCGCCCTATGGCAGGCTCAGAGACCGCAAATATCTTGCCGTTTGGCACAGGGCAGAATCCCGGCATCCGAATCGAACTCAGAAACAGGAGTTCAAGAACAGCAATTCTAAGATTTTACACGGATTGTGACGCCCCACTTCCTTGTTTAGGGAAAAACCCATAAAATCAAGGCTTTGGATAGGAAAGTTGGCGGAGACGGAGGGATTCGAACCCTCGGTAGCCCCTTAAGGCTACGACGGTTTAGCAAACCGCTGGTTTCAGCCACTCACCCACGTCTCCGCACGGATTTGCCCATCTCTTGCGGAGAGGAGCAGTGGCTAGGGCGCGGCTATAGCGAGGGCTTTGCGGCATGGCAACGGTCCTCAGTGTCGATTTTTTTCGCTATGCGGCGATAATCGGATTCGATCCGGCGTGGAATCGACTCGGGTCGCCGTTCGTTCATTGTCGTTTCAGCTTCGGGGCCGATAATCTGGACTATGGTTTCAAGAGCGGGCTTCCGGGGAGTATCGGGCATGATCGGCATCAATGGGCGCACAGGCGTCCGCATCGCACGCGCCGCGGCATTGGTCGCCGCGCTGGCGGGCATGGCGCTGACGCCGGTCGCGGCCTCGGCCCAGGTGCGCACCGTCGATCCCAACACCGCGATCGACGCCGACCTTGCCCCGCCGCCGCCCGCCAACAGCGCGCCGACTGATCCGGGAGTCGACCCCAGCGTCAGCACGGACAGCGGCGCCAGCTATGATCCGCCGCCGCCCGCCACCGCGCCGTCTGTCGCCACCCCGCCGTCCAGCGGCACCACCGCAACGGGCGCTCCGGTCACGGCGGATTCGCCGCCCGCCACCATTGCGCCGGGCGAGTCCTATCAACAGGACGATCTGATCGGCGCGGCTGAAGGCGTATTCGGCAAGGGCGCCGAAGGGCTGGCCGGCATCATCGAGAAGATATTGAAGGATCAGGGGCGCCCCAACGCCTATATCGCCGGGCGCGAGGCGTCGGGCGCGTTCGTCGTGGGCCTGCGCTATGGATCGGGCACGCTCAACCACAAGATCGAGGGCAAGCGCGAAGTCTATTGGACCGGCCCGTCGATCGGCTTCGATGTCGGCGGCAATGCAGCCAACACCTTCGTCCTGGTCTATAATCTCTACGACACGCAGGATCTCTATCACCGCTTCCCGGCAGCGGAGGGCACCGCTTACCTGGTAGGCGGCTTCACGGCCAGCTATCTGCGCTGGGGCAATGTGGTGCTGATCCCGATCCGCCTGGGCGTCGGCTATCGCCTGGGCGTCAACGCCGGCTATATGAAGTTCACCGAAAAGCGGAACTGGCTGCCTTTCTGACGGGTCGTCACAGCGACAGGGCGAGTTGCTCGCCCTGTTCGCCCTCCTCTTCCGCTTCCAGATTATGCACGCCCAGCCCCAGCAGCCGCGCGCCCATGCGCAGCGGCAACTGGGCCAGCAGCAAGTCCCGCCCCGCCTGTGCCAGCAGGTCCGGGGACCGCACCGGCGCTGAAAAGCTGCGCGACCGGGTGATGATGCGGAAATCCGCGAACTTCACCTTCAGCACTACCGTCCGGCCCCAGGCCTGCGCCTTTTCGATCCGGGCCCAGAGATTGGCGGCGATCCGGTCCAGTTCCGCCACCAGTGCCGCCTCCTCCACCAGATCGTCGAAGAAGGTGTCCTCGACGCTCACCGACTTGCGTTCCTGCCGCTCGCACACCGGCCGGTCGTCCTCGCCCCGCGACGCGTGATAATAATAATCGGCCGAACTGCCGAAATGCGCCTGAAGAAAGCGCATATCGCGATCGCGCAGGTCCGCCCCCGTCTCGATCCCCAATTCCTGCATCCGCCGCGCCGTCACCGGCCCCACCCCATGGATGCGCCGCACCGGCATGGCGGCGATGAAGGCCGCGCCCTCGCTTGGCCGGACCACGCAGATGCCGTCGGGCTTGTTCTGGTCCGACGCCAGCTTGGCGATCAACTTGTTGTACGAGACCCCGGCCGAGGCCGTAAGGCCGGTTTCCTCGCGGATCATCCGCCTGATCTCCTGCGCCACCTGCGTCGCCGATGCGATGCCCGGCTTGTTCAGCGTAACGTCGAGATAGGCCTCATCCAGCGACAGTGGCTGGATGATGTCGGTGAAACGGCCGAAGATGGCGCGCACCTGCGCGGAAACGGCGCGATACACATCGAAACGGGGCCTGACGAAAAGCAGATCGGGACAGAGCCGTCGCGCCCGCACGCCGGGCATGGCCGATCGCACGCCGAATTTGCGCGCCTCATAGCTGCATGTCGCCACCACCCCGCGCGGGCCACCGCCGCCCACCGCGATCGGCTTTCCGCGCAGCGACGGGTCGTCGCGCTGCTCCACCGACGCATAGAAGGCGTCCATATCGATATGGATGATCTTGCGCGGCGGCGACGGCGGCGAGTCCATGGCACCCCCCTATGCCACAGACGAGAACGAAGGGGAAACGCCAGAGTCGCGATCAGCGCAGGACGCGCAGATTATCGAGCAGCGATTCGAGATGGTCGCGGCTGAGACGGCTCCAGACATTATAGGTGCAGCGCTGACCGCCGATCCGCAGATAGGCCAGAGACTCCAGCCCCTTACCCGACGGATTCATCGCCGGATAAGGCTGCGCGCCCATCAGCCCATAGCCGGCAAAGGCGGGCGCGGGCAATTTGGGCAGATCGCGCATCGACGGCCATTGCTTCGTCAGCCGCTCACGCTGAACCCTATCGGACAGCGCGTCATCGGGCAGCAGGCCGGTCCCGGCAAAACCATAGGCGCTGCGCATACCCGGCAGGTCGAAGGCCACCGCCCAGCCACCGCCGAAATGCGCCGCCCGGGCGACGCCGCGCGCACGCCCGTCCGACACCAGGCCCAGCGGCGCGCATCGGGCGCGATTCTCCGCCCTGGCCCATTGGTCGCGGACGATCGCCTCGCCGATCAGCGGCGCCGGCCGGGCCTGCGCGCTCGGGGCTGCGCCGCACAGGACCGCCGCAAGAATCAGCCGCCGCATCGCGCCTATTTCTTGTCCTTGAGGCTGAGCAAAGCGGCGAAGGGGCTGGCCTGCTCCTCGCTCAGCACGCCGGCCTCCTTCAGATAGGCGTCGGCGTCGGGCGAGCGGGGATAGGGCGTCATCGCCAGCGCGACCGTTTCGGCCACCGCCTCGCCCATGTCGACCACCTGCCCGTCATAGCCGATCGTGTCGCAATCCTCCGCGTCCAGTTCCAGCTCCTCGCCCTCGGGCGCTGCTTCGCCTTCCACCACGAAGCGCAGCACGAAATCGGTGTCGATCGTCTCGGGCACCGGCACGCCGGTCGCGACGCAGGGCTGGGCCAGCGCCGCGCGCACCCGGCCGCGCGCCATGATCGCACCGCTTTCCTCGGTCAGGGCATAATCCGCC
This sequence comes from Sphingobium sp. WR1, assembly GCF_059693745.1. Classification (NCBI taxonomy): domain Bacteria; kingdom Pseudomonadati; phylum Pseudomonadota; class Alphaproteobacteria; order Sphingomonadales; family Sphingobiaceae; genus Sphingobium; species Sphingobium sp. WR1. The sequence goes on from NZ_JCATID010000006.1 coordinate 68,725, forward strand.
TCCAGCTGGTCAAGCGCCGACAGGCCGAAGCGCTGCGCCAGCGCCGCGCGCTCGGCCGCGTCGGCCTCTATATGGGTCTCGCCGGTCAGTCGCTTGACCTGGTCGGCCTTCACGGGACGGGAAAATTCGGGGCTGTTCGTCATCCAAGATCTCCTGCCAGCAGGGCGTCGCGCGTCAGGCAGCCCAGCCGGGTCCAGCGCGCGCGCAGACAGCCCTCCACATGGGCAACCGCCGCATCGGCTACATCGACGCCGCGATAGAGGTTGCGACGCAGCGCCTCGGCAAAGTCCGCGCCTTGCGTCAACGCCGCACGATAGGCGCTGATCCGTCCGCCCAGCGCGCTCATCATCCGGCCGACATGCTTGCCGACCACCACATCGCCCACGCCCTCCTGCCGCAACTGCCCGTCCATGTCGTCGACAAACAGCTCAGTGAGCCACACGCTTTCCTGCGTCGCGCCCAGTTGCTCCAGCCGGATCAGCGCCTGCGCCAATATGGCGACGATCATGTCGAAACGGCCGTCCAGCGTGTCGGGCACCGCGCCGTCCAGATACCAGTGCGGCTGCCGGCCTTCGCCGACCACGGCATGATAGAGCGGCCGCAGCCCTTCCCGCAGATCGGTGCGGCCGAAGAAGCGCTGGAGAAAGGAGGAGGAACTGGACATGGGCAAAGCGGCTTTTCATGACGGATCGGCCGTGCGCGCGCCGTCCGATGTTTTGCGCCCCTTGCCGGGGCTTGCGCATTTCCATATTGATCGCTGCGCCGCCCAATGCAATGGCGGCATCAGTTTTATCGGGTTCGCGGGACATGCCCCCGCAGGAGACGTTCATGCCTCAGTTCAGCCGCCAAAACCGCCGTGGGCGCGTCTTGATCGCCGTCGGCCTCAGCGCGCTGCTGCTCGGCACGTCCGCCTGCACCCGCATCCGCACCCATCAGGGCTATCAGGTCGACAAGCTGCTGGTGGATTCGGTCCAGCCCGGCATCGACAATCGCGCGTCGGTGGAAGGGACGCTGGGCCGCCCCAGCTTCGCTTCGCAGTTCGGTGAGCAGGACTGGTATTATGTCTCGCGCAATATGCGCGCGCTTGCCTTCTCCAATCCCAAGCCGGTGGACCAGACGGTGCTGCGCGTGCGATTCGACGCGGCCGGCAATGTCGTGGCGGTCGACCGCATGGGTCTGGAGCAGGTCGCACGCATCTCGCCGTCGGGTGACAAGACCCCGACGCTCGGCCGCCATCGCAGCCTGTTCGACGAGATTTTCGGCAATATCGGCGCAGTCGGCGCCGGCGGCATGGGCGGCCAGGGCGGTGGACCCGGCAGCGGTGGCCCGAACGGCAGCTAACCAACAAAACGCCCGGCCTCGACAGAGACCGGGCGTTTTCTTTTGGGTGCTATCAGGCAGGCAGCGGGATGAACTCGCTTTCCTCCGGCACCGGGGCGAAGCGCTGGGACTGCCAGTCGGCTTTGGCCTGCTCGATCCGGTCGGTCGAGGAGGAGACGAAGTTCCAGTAGATGTTACGCTTTTCGGGCAGCGGTTCGCCGCCCAACAGCATCAGCCGCGCGCCGCCCTTCGCCCGCAGGACGATCTCCGCGCCGGGCTTGAACAGCACCAGTTCGCCGGTCGCGAAGCCGCCGGTCTGGCCGATCACCTCGACCGCACCCGCCACGACATAGATGGCGCGTTCGACATGCTCTGCCTTGAGCTGGTAGCGCGCGCCGTCCTGCAACGCGATGTCGGCATAGACCATGTCGGAATAGGTTTTCACCGGCGACGCCAGCCCGTCGGAGCTGCCCGCGATCAGGGTGAGGCGCGCGCCTGCATCCTCGATCGTCGGAATCTCGTGCACCTTGTGATGGGCGAAGCTGGGATCGGTTTCCTCATAGCGGGTCGGCAGCGCGACCCAGGTCTGGAGGCCGAACAGCTTGCCGCCCCTGGCGCGATTCTCGTCGGAGGTGCGCTCGGAATGGACGATGCCGCTGCCTGCCGTCATCCAGTTCACCTCGCCCGGCCGGATCGGCTGGATCGACCCCACCGAGTCACGGTGCAGAATCTCGCCCTTCAGCAGATAGGTAACAGTGGCGAGACCGATATGCGGGTGCGGCCGGACGTCCAGCCCCTCGCCGCTGTCGAAGACCGCCTCGCCCATCTGGTCGAAGAAGATGAAGGGGCCGACCATGCGGCGATGCGCGGACGGGAGCGCTCGGCGCACGGAAAAGCCGTCGCCCAGATCGCGAACCGGCGGCAGGATGATCATGTCGACGCCGTCGACCTCGGAAGTGCGGATGGACATGGGTCTGGACCTTTTCGAAACGGGACTGGGAGATCAGGCGCCGAGCAGCGCCAGCGCTTCGATCTGGGCGCGGGAAAAGCCCTGCGCGGCGAGGGTAGGCACATGGCGTTCGGCGATCCGGCGGGTGCGGCCGGTTTCGCAGAGGAAATCGCGCACCGGCAGCAGATGGGTCGGCAGGGCCACCAGGGCATCCTTCTTCGGACCGATCAGCGCATCGACCGCGTGGCCGATCCGCGAGCGCAGCGAACCGGTGGCGGCGGGCTGGCCGCAACCGCAATCGGCAACGGCGGAGAGGGTGGCCTGCACGTCCTGCCATTCGGCAGGGCTGAGGCGCGGGGTTGCGATGGTCAGCATAAGCAGGGCCTCCTTTTTCGTCCTGATGCAATCCTTCTAGCCTGTCGATGCTTTGCGGATCAGAGGGATAAAATCGGTCGATTTATTCTATGAAGTTGAAAAGGGCGCGCGGGATACGCGCCCTTCCCTGATCGTCAGGCTGCGTCGACCAGCACGATCTCGCTATCCTCCAGCGCGGTGACGCGGATCACGTCGAGGTCACTGATCGCCGCCCCGTCGCGGGCATTGACGCGGACGTCGTCGATCTGGATCGCGCCGGTGGCGGGGACCAGATAGGCCTTGCGATCGCGACCGATCGGATATTCGGCGGTCTCGCCGGCCTTCAGCGTCGCCGCGACGATCCGCGCATCCGTACGGATGGGGAGCGCGTCATTGTCATTGTCATAGCCCGACGCCAGCGTCACGAACTGGCCGGACCGTTCTCCCCTGGGGAAGGGCCGGGCGCCCCAGCTGGGCGCTTCGCCGTCGCGGGTGGGGAGGATCCAGATCTGGAAGATCTTCGTCGTCACATCCTCCAGATTATATTCCGAATGGCGGATGCCGGTGCCCGCGCTCATCACCTGGACGTCGCCCGCCTCGGTGCGCCCCTTGTTGCCCAGGCTGTCCTGATGGGTGATCGCGCCTTCGCGGACATAGGTGATGATCTCCATGTCGCGATGCGGGTGCGGCGGGAAACCGGATTGCGGCGCAATGGTGTCGTCGTTCCAGACGCGCAGATTGCCCCAGTGCATCCGCTTCGGGTCATGATAGCCGGCGAACGAGAAGTGATGCTTGGCGTCGAGCCAGCCATGGTTGGCGCCGCCGAGGCTGTCGAAAGGGCGAAGTTCGATCATGTCCGTATCTCCTGCGGAACGCCGAAGGGCGACGTCCCTGTTGGAGATGGCTCTAGACCTTGCCAGCTTTCTCGTTCAGACAGATAAAATCAGTCGAACTGTTCGAGGAAATGGAAAAGTGAACAATCCCGGCACACCGACCTTCGACCAGTTGCGCATCTTCCTGACGATCGTCGACACGGGCAGCTTCGCCGGGGCGGGGCGCAAGCTCAACCGCGCCGTGTCGGTCATCAGCTATGGCATCGCCAATCTGGAGGCGCAGCTGGGCCTCAGCCTGTTCGACCGCGAAGGCACGAAGAAGCCGCAGCTGACGGTCGCCGGGCGCGCGCTGCTGGCGGAAGTCCGTTCCATCTCACACGGGATCGACGGGCTGCGCGCCAAGGTGAAGGGGCTGCTCGACGGGCTGGAGGCGGAGGTCAATCTGGCCGTCGACGTCATGCTGCCCGCTGAGCGGCTGGGCAAGGTGCTGCGCGCCTTCGCGAAGGAATTTCCCACGGTGCAGTTGCGCCTCCATGCCGAAGCGCTGGGCGCGATCGTTGCGATGGTGCTGGACAAGGACGCGGTGATCGGCCTGTCCGGCCCGCTGTCGGCCGGGGTCGAGGGAATAGAAAGCATGATGGCCGGGTCGGTGCCGATGGTGCCGGTCGCCGCGCCCGACCATCCGCTGGGTCGGATGGAAACGATTTCGCCGGGTGCAGGACGGGACCATATCCAGCTTGTGCTGACCGACCGGTCGCGCTTCACCGAGGGGCAGGATTATTCGGTATCCAGCCCCAAGACCTGGCGTCTCGCCGATCTGGGCGCGAAACATGCGCTGCTGCGCGAGGGGATAGGCTGGGGCAACATGCCGCTGCCGATGATCGAGCCGGATCTGATGGCGGGGACGCTGGTGCGGCTTGCCATGCCCGATCATAGCGGCGGCACCTATCGCTTTTCGGGCATCTGGCGGCGCGACACACCGCCCGGCCCCGCCGCCTCCTGGCTGCTCGACCAGTTCGTGTCGCTGGGCCGGGACGACCGGGAGCTGGATGGCATGGCCGATGTCTGACCAGCCGCTCGCCCGATCACTCAGGCCCATCACCCAAGGAAAGCGTCAACATGCCCGGCCGTGGCAATTGATCGGCAACCTTCTATCGTTATCAGGAAGCGATGTTTGCCCTTTTTCTCCATCCTCGATGATCCGACACCGCTTTGGCACCTTTCGCGGACTGGTGCGCCTCGCCCTTTCCTACCCGCAACTGATGCTGGGGCTTTCAGCCAGCCGCCGGCCCGATCCCGGCCGCGTGCGCCGGCTGGTGTTCGTGTGCCAGGGCAATATCTGCCGCAGCGCCTTTGCCGATGTCGCCGCACGGCGGGCAGGCCTGCGCACCGCCTCCTTCGGCCTGTCGACCACGACCGGGCGCGCGGCCCATCCGCCTGCCATCGCGGCGGCCAAGGGGCTAGGGCATGATCTTTCCGCGCATCGCGCCGTCGATCTGGCCGATTATGTGCCGGAGGAGGGCGATCTGCTGCTGGCGATGGAGGTGCGGCAATTGCATCGGCTGGCGGCCGATCCGCGCCTGGATGGCCTGCCGCGCATGTTGCTGGGCCGCTGGACCCGGCCCATGCTCCTCCATCTCCACGATCCCTATGGTCTCGACGATCCCTATATGGCGCAATGCCTGCGCCGCATCGACGCAGCGGTAACGCGGCTGGCCGTCAGTTTCCCCGGCGCACGGCTTTCCTGATCATCTGCGCCATGTCCCGCAGCCAGGGGCGGGGATCGGTCGGGCTGAAGACATAATAGCGGGTGCGCGGATCGAAAAATCCCAACAGATAGTCGAGCAGATCCGCGCCCGGCCGCCGGCGGAAAAAGGGATCGCCGATCCGGCCGGGCGTCAGCAGAACCCGAACCAGCCGCTTGGTTTCCGGCACCATATAGCGGGCGCGCAGGTCGTGGCGTGGGGCAGGCGGCGGATCGTCCTGTCCCAATATCGTGCGCCGATAGGCTTCCCACGCGAAATGGGCGCCGCAATGCCAGGCGAGCGGCAGGCTCCCCCAATAGCGGCCATTGACCTCCATCAGCCAATAATCCCCGGTCGCAGCGTCATAGCGATATTCAACCATCGCCGGCCCTTCCCATACGAGCGCCTGCAGCAGCTTTTCGGACAGCGCCATCTGCGCGGCATGATCACCCGCCGGTTCAGCCCGGCACAGGGTGGAAACTCCGCCTTCGGGCGGCCATTCGTGCAGGCGACGATGCTGGAAACGCAGGGTGGCGCGTCCTTCCTGCATGTAGAGCATCTGGCCAAGGCCCACCCCACGGCAATATTGCTGGATCATCGGCCACCGGCCCACCGGCGCATAGCGATCCAGCAGCGCCATGAGCTGCTCGGGCGTGTGGATATATTCGGTCTTCAGCCATTCCAGCCCGGCGTCGGCCAGAACCGGCATGATGTCCGGCGGATTGGCCCATTTCGCCACCAGCGGATAGCGCCTCTCCGCGATGCGGGCGGCGAAATCCTCGCCCGCCTGCGGCTGCCAGGTCTGGGGAACGCGCAGTCCCGCCCGTTCCGCCAGATCGAGCGTCTGCCGCTTGTCGATTACCCGCTCCAGCCGGTCCGGCCGCGGCACCAGCAGATGGCAGTCGCCGATGCGCGGCGGCAAAGCCGCCAGATCGATCAGGTCATTTTCGGAAATGGCGAATACGGCGCTGGCGCCGGTGCGCGCAATCAGGTCGGGCAGCCAAGTCGAGGCGGGACCGTCAGGCCGCGGGATCACCGCCGCGCAATGGCGCGACGCGGCGGCCACGGCCGTGGGATCGCGCGCGATCCCATGCACGCACACGCCATGCTCGCCCAGTTCCCGGACGATCGTTAGGCTGATCGCATTTTCCAGGCCGACGACCAGCGCAATGGGAGGATTCGTCACGCAGGAACCAGCCGTCGCTCATAGCGCCATGTCGCCCAGGCCTGCTCCGCCAGGCGCAGGCCGGTCCGCAGTCGGCTCGGCTCGACGCGCGTGATACCTGGCTTGGGCGCATCCGCGATCTCGGGCGAAAGATCGCGAAAGCCCGCGCCGCGCAGGGCGGGGATCGCCGCCGCTTCCCGGCAAAGCGCTTCGAACCGGGCCTTGACCGAGCCATTGGGGCGGCAGCGGTCGCGCGAAAGCATTTCGAAACTATGGGTCACGACGACATAGGCGTCATGCCCCTGCCGGGCGGCGTGGCGCATCCCGGCCCGCATTTCCGCCGCCGACATGGCGCAGACCTGCGCGGGACGAAAACCGCCGGGCCGATCGGCGATACCTGACACCGGCAGTTCGATCACCCCGTCCCTGCGCGACGCGCCGATCTGCCGGGGATCGGCCGATATGCGACAATCCCCGCCGATATAGGCCGGATTGACGCTGCTGTCCCAGAGGATGCCAATCGCCGCAAGCGCCCGCAACGTGTCGTCATTGGCGCCGAAATTCCCCGCCCGGAACGCCGTGATCGGCGGCGCGCCGGCGTCCTCCAGCATCCGCTTGGCGAGGTCCAGCAGGACGATCTGGTCCGCGAGCGCGAAGTCGCCGATATTGCGGCCCTGCCGTCCCTCGACCGGCGACGGCTTCGCCCAGGCGAGCCATTCGGTATGGATGTGCAATTGCACCTCATGCCCGCGTCGGACGATTGCCTGCACGACCGGCTTCAGGAAATCGGCGCCATGGACCAGCGCCGGCATCGGATCGAGGAAGAAAACCCCTTTGAGGCCATGACGATCGAGCAGATCCATCTGCCAGCCGATCCCGACCGCCTGCCCCTGCGCCTCCGCCCAGATCGACCGGCGCAGATTTTCCTCCAGGCTGATCCCCCGCTGGTGCAGCGAAGCCGAAAGTTCCGTGTCGACGGTGATGAGCAGCACGGTCATGCAGCGATCCGGTCAAGGGGCGACGCGCCCGACATAAGCAATATCGGTTAAGGAGCAGTAATATGTCCCCCGCATGTCCGACGGGTCACATATCGGAAAGATGCCGGAGCGCGTCAATCGGTCCTTTCGCCGGTCAACGCCGGCGGGCGCCGACTTCCCTCACTCCAGTTGGGAAAATTCGCCATAATTGCCCTGGAAAAAGAGCAGGGGCCGTCCCGGCCGCTCCACCTCCAGCGCGATCACCTGGCCCAGCACGATATAATGATCACCCGCCTCGTGGACCGCATCGAGCGTGCAGTCGATCCAGGCGACGACATCGTCCAGGATCGGCGACCCGTTGGCCGACACGCGATGGGCGATGCCGGCGAACTTGTCCGGTCCCGGCCCGGCGATCTGCCGACAGAGCTGCTTCTGGTCGCTGGCGAGGACGTTGACGCAGAAACGGCCGACCGTCTCGATGCGCGGCCAGCTGCTCGATGTCTTGGCGGGAAAGAAGGCGACCAGCGGCGGATCGAGCGACACGGAGGTGAAGGAGCCGACCACCATGCCCACCGGCGCGCCGTCCGCCTCCACCGCGGTCACGACGCAGACGCCGGTCGGATAGTGGCCCAGAACGCGGCGGAAGGTCGCACTATCGAAACTGGTGGCCGCGCTCATGTTCCTGGTCGCTCCCTTGGCGGATCATCGCCCTTCCCTGTGGTGCGGGACGGGAACGTTGCAAGCGAAAAAACATGGCCGACCGACAAGCAACGCTTATCTGATCGGTCGGGATCGCAGCCTCAAAGCGCGACGCCACCCGCCGCCAGCACCGCCAGGGTCAGCAGTTCCGACGCATTGGAGGACATGGTGGCGATCTGGACCGATTTTTCCATACCCACCAGCACCGGCCCGATCATGGACGTGCCGCCCAGCTCGCGCAGCAGCTTGGCCGAAATATTGGCCGATTGCAGCCCCGGCATCACCAGCACATTGGCCGGGCCGGACAGGCGGCTGAACGGATAATTTTTCATGACGGCGGGATTGAGCGCCGCGTCGGGGGTCATTTCGCCTTCATATTCGAAGTCGACGTCCCGCTTGTCCAGCACCTTCACCGCGTCGCGCACATTGTCGAGGAAGCCGCCCGGCGGATTGCCGAAATTGGAATAGGAGAGGAAGGCGATGCGCGGATCATGGCCCATGCGCCGGGCGACGGCGGCCGTGCCCTCGGCAATATCGGCCAGCTCGGCGGCCGAAGGCCGTTCATGCACCGTCGTGTCGGCCAGGAATACCGTCTTGTCCTTGGACACCATGACATGGATGCCAAAGGGGATGCGGCCCGCCACTGGGTCCATCACCCGCTTCACCTCGCGCAGGGTTTGCGCATAGGGGCGGGTCACGCCGGTGATCATGGCGTCGGCCACGCCCATTTTGACCAGCAGCGATCCGAAGATATTGCGATCGCGATTGACCATCCGTTCGCAGTCGCGGCGCAGATAGCCGCGCCGCTGGAGCCGCCCGTAAAGCAGATCGACCATGTCGGGCACCAGCGGCGAATTGACGCTGTTGTGCAGTTCGAAACTCTCCGGGTCGCGCACGCCCAGTTCCTTGAGCTTGTCCAGCACATGGGCGCGGCCGACCAGCACGGGGATGCCATAGCCATGTTCGCGGAACTGGATCGCCGCGCGCAGCACAACTTCCTCCTCCGCCTCGGCGAAGACGACGCGCTTGGGATTGGCGCGCGCCACCTCATAGGCGGTGGTGAGAACGGTGGTGGTCGGGTTGAGCCGGGCCTTGAGCGACTGGCGATAGGCGGCCATGTCCTCGATCGGCTTCTGCGCCACGCCGGTCGCCATTGCCGCTTCGGCAACCGCGGCGGGCACCACTTCCATCAGGCGCGGGTCGAACGGCGCGGGGATGATATAGTCGGGGCCGAAGCTGTGCGATCGGCCATAGGCCTTGGCGACTTCCTCGGGCACCTGTTCGCGGGCCAGATCGGCGATCGCCTTGGCCGCCGCCAGCTTCATCGCCTCGTTGATCCCCGTCGCCCGCACATCCAGCGCGCCGCGGAAGATGAAAGGGAAGCCCAGCACATTGTTGACCTGGTTGGGGAAGTCCGACCGGCCGGTGGCGACGATCGCGTCCGGGCGCACCGCCTTGGCGTCGGGCGGCAGAATTTCAGGATCGGGATTGGCCATGGCGAAGATGATCGGCCTGTCAGCCATCGACTTGACCATCTCCTGCGACATGGCGCCCGCGACGGAGAGGCCCAGGAACACGTCGGCGCCCCTGACCGCCTCGGCCAGCGTGCGCGCATCGGTCCTGACGGCATGGGCCGACTTCCACTGGTTCATGCCCTCGGTGCGGCCCTGGTAGATGACGCCCTTGCTGTCGCACATGATGACATTGTCATTCTGCACGCCCAGCGCCTTGATCAGCTCGGTGCAGGAGATGGAGGCGGCGCCCGCGCCGTTCACCACCACCTTCATATCCTTCATGTCGCGCCCGGTCAGCAGCGCGGCGTTGATCACGCCCGCCGCCGCGATGATCGCGGTGCCATGCTGATCGTCGTGGAAGACCGGGATGTTCATCCGCTCCTTCAGCGTCTGTTCGATGATGAAGCATTCGGGCGCCTTGATATCCTCAAGGTTGATGCCGCCAAAGCTCGGCTCCATCAGTTCCACCGCGTCGATGAAGCGGTCGACATCCTCGGTCTTCAGTTCGATATCGATCGAATCGACGTCGGCGAAGCGCTTGAACAGCACCGCCTTGCCTTCCATCACCGGCTTGGACGCCAGCGCCCCCAGATTCCCCAGGCCCAGGATCGCCGTGCCGTTGGAGATGACCGCGACCAGATTTCCCTTGGCGGTATAGTCATAGGCGGTCGCCGGATCGGCGGCGATGGCGCGCACCGGCACCGCGACGCCCGGTGAATAAGCGAGGGAAAGGTCGCGCTGGGTCGCCATCGGCTTCGACGCGATGATCTCGATCTTGCCGGGGCGGCCGGTCGAGTGGAAGAACAGCGCCTCGCGCTCCGAAAATTCCACATTCGACTTATCGGTCATGGCGGCCACCCATATATTGGAACGATAAGGCCGCCCTAGCGGTAAGATTATCTTGTGGGCAAGTGCGAGAAGCGCAATTTTCCTGCCACTTTGCGAAGCTCTGGTTTCGGCGGAGCGATCAGGCTATCGCCTTTGGTCCATGGCGAAATCGACCGACAACCCGGCCCCTTCCCCCGGCCAGCCGACCCCGATGATGGCGCAATATCTGGCGCTCAAGGCGGAAGCGCAGGATTGCCTGCTCTTCTACCGGATGGGCGATTTTTTCGAGCTGTTCTTCGACGACGCGAAAATGGCGGCCGCGACGCTGGACATCGCGCTCACCAGCCGGGGCGAACATGGCGGCGCGCCGATCCCGATGTGCGGCGTGCCGGTGCATAGTGCGGAAGGCTATCTGGCGCGGCTGATCAAGGGCGGGCATCGCGTCGCCATCGCCGAGCAGACCGAAACCCCGGCCCAGGCCAAGGCCCAAGCCAAGGAAAGGGGCGGCAAGGCGCTCGTGGCGCGCGCGATCGTCCGCTACGTCACCGCCGGCACGCTGACCGAGGAGACTTTGCTCGACAGCCGGCGCGACAATATGCTGGTCGCGCTGGCGCAGGTCGGCGGCGAAGGATCGGGCGAGATCGGCATCGCCGCCGCCGACATTTCCACCGGCCGGTTCGAAACGATGACCTGCCCCATCGGCGACCTGCCCGCCGAACTGGCGCGGCTGCGGCCGAGCGAGACGGTGGTGGCGGAAGGATCGACCATCGACGTCGGAGGGACGCATCCTTTCGACCGCGCCGCCTTCTCCAGCAGCCGCGCCGAAGAATCGCTCAAGCGCCTGTTCGGGGTCGCAACCCTCGACGGCTTCGGCCAGTTCGGCCGCGCCGAACTGGCGGCGATGGGCGGGCTGATCGCCTATCTCGACCATGCGGGCAAGGGCGCCCTCCCCTTTCTGGCCCCGCCGCTGCGCAAGACCAGCGGCGGCCATGTCGCGATCGACGCAGCCACGCGCGAAAGTCTGGAGATCGTCGCGACCATGGCGGGCACGCGCGCGGGCAGCCTGCTCGGCGCGATCGACCGCACCGTGACGGGCGCGGGCGCGCGCCTGTTGGGGCAGGATCTGTCGGCGCCGCTGATGGACCTCGCGACCATCGAGGCGCGGCTGGGCCTGGTCCAGCTGTTCCACGATGATATGATCCTGCGCGACCAGCTTCGCGCCGCCCTGCGCGCCCTGCCCGATATCGGCCGCGCGCTGGGCCGCGTGGCGGTGGGACGGGGCAGTCCCCGCGACCTTGGCCAGTTGCGCGATGGCCTTGGCGAGGCGCGGCTGCTGCGCGAGCGGCTGGGTCGGTTCATCGACGCGCCGCAACTCCTGCTGCAACTCCTGCCCGCGCTCGACGGCCATGGCGAACTGGTCGACGCCCTGTCGCGCGCGCTGGTGCCCGCGCCGCCGACCGAGACGGCAAGCGGCGGCTATATCGCCGACGGCTATGATCCCGCGCTCGACGAGTTGCGCCGCATGGCCGGCGACGGCCGCCGCGCCATCGCCGCACTGGAGGCGAAGTATCGTGAGCAGACCGGCATTTCCTCGCTCAAGATCCGCCATAATGGCGTGCTCGGCTATCATGTCGAGGTGCCGGCGCGCGCCGCCGATGCGCTGATGGCGCCCGACAGCGGCTTCACCCATCGCCAGACGCTGGCCGGCGTGGTGCGCTTCAACTCGATCGACCTGCATGAGGAAGCCGGGCGCGTCGCGCAGGCCGGCGCCCACGCACTGGTCGCCGAAGCCGCGCATCTGGAGGAGCTGATCAATGCGGTGCTTGACCGCAAGGCCGACATCGCCCGCGCCGCCGATGCGCTCGCGCGGCTCGACGTCGCCGCCGCGCTCGCCGAACGCGCGGCCGAAGGCGGCTGGCAGCGCCCGCATTTCGTCTCCGACCATGGCGCGGGCCAGTGCCTCGACATTGTCGGCGGCCGCCATCCGGTGGTCGAGGATGCGCTCCGCCGCGAGGGCCAGCCCTTCGTCGCCAATGACTGCCGCCTTGCCGAAAGCGACCGGCTCTGGCTCGTCACCGGCCCGAACATGGGCGGCAAGTCGACCTTCCTGCGGCAGAACGCCCTGATCGTCATCCTGGCCCAGGCAGGCGGCTATGTCCCGGCCGAGGCGGCGACGCTGACACTGGTCGACCGTCTGTTCAGCCGCGTCGGCGCATCGGACAATCTCGCCAGGGGCCGCTCCACCTTCATGGTCGAGATGGTGGAGACGGCGGCGATCCTGGCGCAGGCCACGACACGCAGCTTCGTCATCCTCGACGAGGTCGGACGCGGCACCTCCACCTATGATGGCCTTGCCCTCGCCTGGGCGGTGGTGGAGGCGGTGCATGAGGTCAATCGCTGCCGTTGCCTGTTCGCGACCCATTATCATGAGCTGACCCGGCTCGCCGAAACCCTTTCCGCGCTGTCGCTGCACCATGTCCGGGCGCGCGAGTGGAAGGGCGACCTCATCCTGCTGCATGAACTGGCGGAGGGACCGGCCGATCGCAGCTATGGCCTGGCGGTGGCGCGGCTCGCGGGCCTGCCCCCCGCCGTGCTGAAGCGCGCCAAGGACGTGCTGGCGCGGCTGGAGGCAGGCAAGGCGAAGACCGGCGGGATCGCCGCCGGCCTGGACGACCTGCCCCTGTTCGCGGCCGTCGCGGCGCAGGAGGAGGACAAAATCGATCCGCTGCGCGCGGCCATTGACGCGATCGACGCCGACGCCCTCTCGCCGCGTGACGCACTCGATCATATATATCGACTGAAACAACTGGCCGCCGACGCGGCGCACGACTAGAGACTATATATGGTCATGCAGTTTCCCGCCCTGGGAGCGCGCCGCGCGATCATCGACCGGCGCGCAATTTCCGACACGGTCAACGCCCTGGCGCTGGATCATCGGGGCGATCCGATGCGGCTGCGCGGCCTGATCGTCAAGGAATTGAAGGCGGCGCTGGACCATGGCCGGGACGAAGTGGCACGGCGGCTGGAGGCCAAGCCGACGCGCGGGCGCGAGGCGGTAAGCGCCTTCGCCTTCCTCATCGACCAGATCTTGCGCCTGCTCTACGACGCGACCACCCATCATCTCTATCCGGCGGGCAATCGCAGCACCGGCGAGCGGATCGTGCTGATCGCCGTGGGTGGTTATGGCCGGGGCGAGATGGCGCCGCACAGCGATGTCGACATCGGCTTCATCACCCCCTGGAAGCCGACCGGCTGGACCGAGCAGGTGATCGAATCCATGCTCTATTCCCTATGGGATCTGGGGTTGAAGGTCGGCCATAGCAGCCGTTCGGTCGACGAAACTATGCGCATGGCGAAGGCAGACCTCACCGTCCGCACCGCCCTGCTGGAAGCCCGCTATATCTGGGGCGACCGTATATTATATGAGGAAACCGCCAAGCGCTTCGACTGCGAGGTGATGCAGGGCAACGCCCGCGCCTTCGTCACCGAAAAGCTGGAGGAGCGCGACGAACGGCACCGGCGCATGGGCGACAGCCGCTATGTCGTCGAACCCAATGTGAAGGAGGGCAAGGGCGGTTTGCGCGATCTCCACACGCTCTTCTGGATCGGCAAATATGTGAACCGGGTGCGATCGGTGGCCGAGCTGGTCGATGTCGGCCTGCTGACCCAGGCCGAGCTGCGCCAGTTCCAGAAGGCCGAGGATTTCCTCTGGGCGGTCCGTTGCCACCTGCACACCATCACCGGACGCGCCGAGGACCGGCTGACCTTCGATCTGCAACTTGAAACCGCGACGCGGATGCACTTCACCGGACGCGCCGGCCGGTCGGGGGTCGAACGCTTCATGCGCTATTATTTCCTCAACGCGAAGACGGTGGGCGACCTCACCGCCGTGTTTCTGGCGCATCTGGACGACCAGATGGGGCCGAAGGGGCGGCGCTATATCCCGTCCATCTTCCGCAGGCCCAAGAAGCTGGACGGCTTCGTGCTGGAACGGGGTCGGCTGGCCCTGCCCAGCGACGATTTCTTTCAGGCCGACCCGGTGCGGCTGCTGGAAATCTTCGCCGCGGCGGACAAGCATGGGCTTCAGATCCATCCCAGCGCGATGCGCGCGGCCAGCCGCGACGCCGGCCTCATCACCGCGAAGGTGCGCAAGGATGCGCGCGCCAATGCCGCCTTCATGGAGGTGCTGACCTCCCCGCGCGATCCCGAGACGGTGCTGCGCTGGATGAATGAATCGACCGTGTTCGGCCGTTTCATCCCCGATTTCCGCCGCGTCGTGGCGCAGATGCAGTTCGACATGTATCATCATTATACGGTCGACGAACATACGATCCGCGCGGTCGGACTACTGGCCCGGATCGAGAAGGGCGAACTCGGGCAGGATCATCCGCTTTCGACCGAACTGATGGGGCGCCTCATCTCGCGCCGGGTTCTCTATGTCGCGGTGCTGCTGCACGACATCGCCAAGGGGCGCAGCGGCGACCACAGCATATTGGGGGCGGAAGTGGCGGAACATCTCTGCCCGCGCCTGGGCCTGACCCCCGCCGAGACCGAGACGGTCGCCTGGCTGGTGCGTTATCATCTGCTCATGTCGGCGACCGCCTTCAAGCGCGACCTCGCCGATTACAAGACCATCCTCGATTTCGTCGACGTGGTGCAGAGTCCCGAACGTCTGCGCCTGCTGCTCTGCCTGACCGTGGTGGACATCCGGGCCGTGGGTCCGGGCGTATGGAACAGCTGGAAGCGGCAGTTGCTGGGCGACCTCTATGAATCGGCCGAGGAAGTGCTGCGGCTGGGCCACAAGCAGAAGGGCCGAGGCGAGCGCGTCACCGCCAAGCAGGCGGCGTTGCGCGACGCGCTGGGCATGGACGAGGCCGCGTTCGAGGCGTTCAGCAAGCGGCTGCCCGAATCCTACTGGATCGCCGAGCCGGAGGACATTCTCGTCCACAATGCCCAGCATATTTTGGAATCGGGCGACGCCCCGCTGTCGATCGCGGCGCAATATTATCCGCAGCGCGGCGCGACCCTGGTCACGGTCTATGCGACCGACCATCCGGGCCTTTTCTACCGCGTCGCCGGCGCCATCCATCTGGCCGGCGGCAACATCATCGACGCGCGCATCCACACGACGCGCGACGGCGTGGCGATCGACAATTTCCTGGTGCAGGACCCACTCGGCGGCGCTTTCCACAGTCCCGAGCAGCTGACGCGCATCCGCAACGCGATCGAGGATTCGCTGTCCAACCGGCATCGCCTCATCACCAAATTGTCGGCGCGCCCCCTGCCCCGCACCCGCGCCGAAGCCTTCCGCATCGAACCCAATGTGCTGATCGACAACAAGGCGTCCAACCGCTTCACTGTGGTCGAGGTGAATGCGCGCGACCGGCCCGCGCTGCTGTTCAGCCTCGCCAATGCGCTGTTCCAGTCGAAGGTGACGGTCCACAGCGCCCATGTCGCCACCTATGGCGAGCGCGCGGTCGATACTTTCTACATTACCGACCTTCTGGGCGGAAAGATCGAGAGCAGGGGCCGCTTGCAGACGCTCGAACGCCGCCTGCTGGAAGCGGCCGGCGGCGAAGTGGGCGAAGCGCTGGAAATGGCATAGGGCGATAGAAATCCGTTCGTTTCGAGCGAAGTCGAGAAACGTTCTTGATGCGCTATCTGCTTCTCGACCGCGTTCGAAGCGAACGGGCGTTAAGCGGAAATCTCCATCACATCCCCCAGCGCGAGCAAGGGCAACAGCCGCAGCATGTCGTCCCACTCCACCGCGACGCACCCCGCCGTCGGACGCCCTTCGGACAGATGGAAGAAGATCGCGCTGCCCTGCCCCGGCACCGGCGGCGCGTCATTATGGCCCAGCACGACGATAATGTCATAGGCATCATCACAGCGGATCAGGCTTTCGGCGGAAAAGGGCCGCGGCAGGCGGACGGGACGATTATAGGCCGGGTCTGCAACATCGTCCGACCAGCCATCACCAGCGCGCACCCAGCGCCACGGCAGACGGATTCCCCTCGCTGTGAGCTTGCCCGGCCGCAGCAGCACGCCCCGGACCGGCCATGTCCCGATCGGCGTGCAACCGTCGCCCTCGCGCTTGTCCGCCGCCGCGCAGGCGCCGCTGCGGCCGATGGCGCAAGGCATCACGATATCGCCAAAGCTCAGGCGTCCCGCGCCACATTGGACGCGGATGACGCTCATAGCTGATGGCCGGTGCGGTCGCGCTTGGTGGCGAGATAGCGTTCATTATGCGGATTGGTGGGCAGGATGATCGGCAGCCGCTCGACCACCCTGATGCCGGCCGCTTCCAGCCCGACCACCTTGTTGGGATTGTTGGTGAGAAGACGCACCGCCCCCACGCCCAGCAGATCGAGCATCCGCGCCGCGACGGAAAAATCGCGCGCATCGATGGCGAAGCCCAGCCGCACATTGGCATCGACCGTATCGAACCCCTGATCCTGCATCGCATAGGCGCGCAGCTTGTTGACCAGGCCGATGCCGCGTCCTTCCTGCCGCAGATAGAGCAATATGCCCCAGGGCGCGTCGGCGATTCTGTGCAGCGCCTCATGCAGTTGCGGCCCGCAGTCGCATTTCAGACTGCCCAGCACGTCGCCGGTCAGGCATTCGCTGTGCAGGCGAATGACCGGCGGGGAGCTATCCCGCTTGCCGACGATCAGCGCGACATGCTCGCGCGGCTCGTCGGGGCTGCGGAAGGCCACGATCTCGGCCGTTTCGCTCGCGGAAACGGGCAGACGCGCGCGCGTCGCGACAGCGAGATGGACAGCATCATCATAGGCGGCGATGTCGTCGGCGCCGACCTCCACTTCGGCCGGGCCGTCACCCTGACGCAGGAAATAGGCGGGCAATATGCCGGCCAGCCGCGCCAGGCGCAGCGCCGCCTTGGCGGCCTGGGGGCTAGGCAGCGGACGGGCGCGGAACGGTCCCTTGAGCGGAGAAGCGAGGTCCAGCACCGGATCGGCGATCGCCGTCGCCACGTCCGCATCGATCCAGGGCGTGCGCTCGATCAGCACCGGCAGCTCGGGGTCGGCCGCCGCCAGCTGGTTGGCGAGCTTCAGCGTCTCGGCCCGCGCGGCGGAGATGAGTATGTCGGCTTCGCTGTCGGGATCGAAGCCGCCCAGCGTCACCGCGTCGGCCCCCTCGATCGCCATCAGCCGGATTGCGCCATCGGGCGCGGTCAGGCGCACCGCCCAGCCCCGGCGCAGCGCATCGATGGCGCGGGCGGCGTTACGGGCGGCGGGATCGGCGGGCATCAGAAGGCGAACTCGGTGATGATCGGGATATGATCGGACGGCTTCACCCAGTTGCGGGCCGGTTCGACCACGCGATGACTGATCGCCTTGTCCGCGACATCCTTCGTCATCCACATATGGTCGAGGCGGCGGCCGCGATCCGACGCCAGCCAGTCCTTCGCCCGATAGCTCCACCAGGTATAGAGCCGCGCCGGGGCGGGGTGGAAATGGCGGCCGATATCGACCCAGTCGTTCGACGCCTGCAAACGGCCCAATATCTCGCACTCGATCGGCGTATGGCTGACCACGTCGAGCAGTTGCTTGTGGCTCCACACGTCGCATTCCAGCGGCGCGATGTTGAAATCGCCGGTCAGGATGGTCGGCTTGTCGTCCAGGTCCGACGACCATTGGATCATCCGCTCCAGGAAATCGAGTTTCTGGCCGAACTTGGGATTGACCGCCCGGTCGGGCACATCGCCGCCGGCGGGCACATAGACATTCTCGATCCGCACCCCATTGTCGAGCCGCACGCCGACATGCCGCGCTTCGCCATTGGCCTGCCAGTCGAGCCGGTCGTCCTCATGGATCGGCACCTTGCTCATGATCGCGACGCCGTGATGCATCCGCTGCCCGTTCAGCACCTGATGGACATAGCCCAGACGCCTGAACATCTCGGTGGGGAAAATCTCGTTCACCACCTTGGTTTCCTGCAAACACAATATGTCGGGCGCTTCCTCTCGCAGCAGCTGCTCGACGATGTCGATCCGCGCGCGGACGCTGTTGATGTTCCAGGAGCAAATGGAGAGCGTATCGGCCATGCTGCTGCCCTAGGAGGCGAAGCGCCCGCGCGCAAGCGCCAGACCGACAGGACCGGCAAAGTAAGACCCCCGCTCCGGGGGCGTGGAACGGGGGTCTCGATCGCGCCCTTGAAGCGCTTCGCGGCTGGAGCTGGGGACCGGGTAACAGGGGGGAAATCCCGGTTTTGTCTCCCGCCGTGGATTTCTGATTAACCGCCCCGACATGA
Source organism: Sphingobium sp. WR1 (assembly GCF_059693745.1). NCBI lineage: Bacteria > Pseudomonadati > Pseudomonadota > Alphaproteobacteria > Sphingomonadales > Sphingobiaceae > Sphingobium > Sphingobium sp. WR1. Next base: position 87,380 of record NZ_JCATID010000006.1, read on the forward strand.
GCGGCGGATGAACGAAAATGAAAGTTTTTCGAACCGTCCCGCCGTGCGCTCGGACCAACCCGCCGATCGCGAGAATCAGCCGCCCGCCGAACGGCCCTTCGGCCGGGGATCGGTCCAGCGGAAGGCGGACTCGGCCACCGGCACGCCATAGCGCTGGTTGGTCAACCGCACCGCCGTCCGGTTGTTCTGCGAATCGAGCGCCACCCAGCCGTAAAGCTGAAGGCCCGCCGGGCTGCCCGGATCGCGCTTGAAGATCATGCTGATCGTGCCGAATTCGGGCCGCTTGGGATCGCGCGCCTCGATGCTCAGGATAGACGGGTCGCCGGTGGGGACCACCTTGCCATATTTCGACAGATCCTTGTTCGGGTCGAGCAGCGCGCCCAGCGGCGAATTGCCGATCGGCCAGCGCTGCACCTGCCGCACCTCATAATCGATCATGGTCAGCGCCTTACCGTCGCCCACGATCAGCAGCGGCACCCCCTTCTGATATTGGAAACGGATCTTGCCCGGCTGCTTGATGGTGAGCTGGCCGGTCAGCGTCTGACCGTTGCGGTCGGTCTGTGCGAAATCGGCCGTCATGGTCGTGACCGCGCGGATATAGGCATTGACCTGGGTCAGATCGGATTGTGTTTGACCTCCTTGGCCCGGTTGCGCGGCGACGGGCAAGGTCGGCACGACCAGGGGCGCGGCGGCAAGGGCAAGCGCGAGGGGCGCAATCATGCGCTTCATGGCGTTCAACTCCGGTTGTTCTGGAAGAGGATGGTTAGGAAATCAGGCTTGAACCCGCTGTGAACCCGGCTGTTCCGAAAATGCAAGGATTTGGGTGATGGAGGAGAGCATATGCGAACCTCGGGGCAAGCTCCATCCCCCCGCTCCCACCTCGCTTTCGGCGCCAAAAAAAAAGGCCGATCTGACGACCGGCCTGGAAAGTTTTTAGGAGAGGATGCCTGAAAGGCCCGCTCTCTATGCCGTCGGTCGGCTTATGCTGCAAATGCGAAGGACGAAATGACGATTGCGTGACATGCAATCGTCCGACTTTTCAATCGATTCAGAGAGGATTCCCATTTTCGTCGCGCAACACTTCGCGGCGGCCGACATGGTTGGGCGGGCCGACCAGCCCCTCCTCCTCCATCCGCTCGATCAGACGCGCCGCGCTGTTATAGCCGACCCGCAACTGGCGCTGGAGCCAGCTGGTCGACGCCTTCTGATTCTCGAACACTAGCTGGCACGCCTTGCGGAAGAGCTGGGCGTCGGGGCTATCGTCGCCCAGATCGACGCCGTCGAGCGCGAAGCTGCCTTCCTCCGGCTCCTCGGTGACGGCGGAGATATAGTCGGGCTGGCCCTGCGCGCGCCAATGGTCGGCGACCACGCGCACCTCGTCGTCCGAGACGAAGGGACCATGGACGCGCGTCAGCCCCTTGCCGCCGTGCATGTAGAGCATGTCGCCCTTGCCCAGCAGTTGCTCGGCGCCCTGCTCGCCCAAAATGGTGCGGCTATCGATCTTGCTGGTCACGAAGAAGCTGATGCGGGTCGGCAGATTCGCCTTGATGACGCCGGTGATGACGTCGACCGAGGGGCGCTGCGTCGCCAGGATCAGGTGGATGCCCGCCGCACGGGCCTTCTGCGCCAGCCGCTGGATCAGGAATTCGACTTCCTTGCCCGCCGTCATCATCAGGTCGGCCAGTTCGTCCACCACCACCACGATCTGCGGCAGCGGCTGGAAATCGAGCTGTTCCTCCTCATAGATGGGCTTGCCGGTTTCCGGGTCGTAGCCGGTCTGCACCCGGCGACCGAGCGGCTTGCCCTTGGCCTTGGCGGCGCGGACCTTCTCATTATAATTGGCGAGGTTGCGGACCGAGATGGACGCCATCATGCGATAGCGGTCCTCCATCTGCTCCACCGCCCATTTGAGTGCGCGGATCGCCTTGGCCGGCTCGGTGACGACCGGCGAGAGCAGGTGCGGGATGTCGTCATAGGTCGACAGTTCCAGCATCTTGGGATCGATCATGATCAGGCGTAGCTGGTCCGGCGTCATGCGGTAGAGCAGCGACAGGATCATCGCGTTCAGACCGACCGACTTGCCCGAACCGGTGGTGCCCGCGATCAGCAGGTGCGGCATCGGCGCAAGGTCGGCGATGATCGGCTCGCCGGAGATATTCTTGCCCAGGATGATCGGCAGCGTCGCTTCCTGCCCGAACTGCTCGCTGGTGATGAGTTCGCGGAAGGACACGCCCTCGCGATTGGCGTTGGGCAGTTCGATGCCGATGACGGTGCGGCCCGGAATCGTCGCGACGCGCGCCGATAGCGCCGACATGTTGCGGGCGATGTCATCCGCCAGCGCGATGACGCGGCTCGCCTTGATGCCCGGCGCCGGCTCCAGTTCATACATGGTCACGACCGGGCCGGGGCGGACCTCGACGATATTGCCCTTCACATGGAAGTCGTCGAGCACGGACTCCAGCAGGCGCGCGTTGCGCTCCAGCGCCGCCTTGTCGATCTTGCCGCCCTGGCTGGCCGGAATGGGGTTGAGCAGATCGGGCGAGGGCAGCGAGCTGTTGCCGAACAGGTCGTCCTGCGACACCGGCGCCATGGCGCGCTGTGCCGGGGCCGGCTTGGGCGTCTGGATGGTGATCGGCGGCTTGGGTTCGTTCGACACCTGCTTGCGCGGGGCGATGACGCGATCGGCCGGTTCGTCCTCCTCCTCACCGTCGGCCGCGGCAACGCCCCCGGCAAAGGCCAGGCTGGGACGCGGCAGACTGAACCGGGGCAGTGCCGGGCGGCGCAGCGCGATGATCGGCTTTTCGAGCGCCAGACTGCGATAACAGGTGAAAAGGCCGACGATCAGTGCGATGATGACGACGATGCCCTTGATCCAGGGGGCAGCGGTGGGCGTCTGCGCGATCAGGCTGGCAATGCCCTTGGCGGTGACGAGACCGATCACTCCACCCCAGCCGGCCGGTAGGCCGACCAGCGGATCGGTCTGGAACAGCGCCAGGGCGATGCCGATCAGGATGATGCCGAACAGGCATTTGCCGAACTGCGCCTTCCACCCGCTCATATCCTGGTCGCCCCAGAGGCGGCGCGCGGTGATCGCCATCAGCGGCAGGATCAACGCCACCGGCACGCCCAGCAGCCAGAGCAGGAAATCGGCGGCCCAGGCGCCGGGCGTCTGCATGATATTGGCGACATGATCGCCCGCGACCGTATTCATCGATGGATCGCTGGGGGCATAGCTCAGCAGCGCCAGCGCGAGAAACAGGGTCGCCAGCAGAAGCGTGATCGCGCCGATCAGCGCACCGCTGCGGATCAGGCTGCGCTTCAGCATTTCGCGCCATTCCGGCGAACGTTTCACGGTGCGGCCGACGGCCATAAAATTGCATGTCCCCCAAATGTTCCGGATCGGCACAATGCCTCCGGGGGTGACTCCGCGTCAAGTCTGCCGCCCTTCGGCTCGTCCCGAAGGCTTTGTTCAGGAGGCAGCCAGTGCCGTCAGCGCGTCTCCATCGACCCGCTGCACCGTCCATTCGTCCATCGGTTTCGCGCCGATCGCCCGGTAGAAGGCGATGGCCGGCGCGTTCCAGTCGAGCACCGACCATTCCAGACGGGCACAGTCACGCGCGATCGCCAGCGCGGCCAGACGCGCCAGCAGCGCCTTGCCCGCGCCCAGCCCCCGCGCCTGCGGCAGCACGAACAGATCCTCCAGATAGAGGCCCGGCCGTCCCTCGAAGGTCGAGAAATTATGGAAGAAGAGGGCGAAGCCGATCGCCGCGCCGTCATGCTCGGCGATCAGCACCTCCGCCATCGGGCGCGGGCCGAACAGGTAACGCGCCAGCGTCTCGCGATCGGTCTTCACCTCATGCGCCAGCCGCTCATAATCGGCCAGCGCGCGGATGAAGGCGATGATGATGTCCAGATCGTCCGCCCGTGCTTCCCGAATGATGATGCTCATGCCGTTCCCGCTTCCACATGGGGGATGTCCGCCCGTTTCGAACGCGCGGCGATAAGGCAGCCGGCGACGATCAGCAACGCCCCCGCGACGGTCGTGACAGTCAGCCTGTCGCCAAACACCAGCCAGCCGATGATCGCCGCCCAGACAAAGGCGCTATATTCGACCGGGATCAGCCGCTGCGCCTCCGCCCGCGCATAGGCCCAGGCCAGCGCCGCCAGCGAGGTGAAGGCGAGGGCCGCGGCGAGCAGGACCAGCGGAACGGCCTTGACGGGGGGCAGGATCGCCAGCATCGGCGCGCCCAGCGCGAAGACGCCCAGCATGACCAGATGCTGGAAGAAGGCGACCTCGATCGGGGACGCGACCTGCGCCTGCTGCCGCTGGATGACGAGGTTCCAGGCGAACAGCACCGCAGAGCCAAGGACGGCGAACGCACCGAGCAGCGCATCGCCATCATATTCGCCGCGCAGCCGGCCCGACAGGATCACGGCGACGCCCGCCAGCCCCAGCAGCGACGCGCCGATCGCTTCCCGCCCGACGCTTTCCTTGAGCAGCAGGGCAGCGAGATAAAGCGCGATGAGCGGCGCGATGAAGGACAGGGCAATGGCTTCGGCCAAAGGCAAGCGCATGATCGCCCAAAAGAACATCGCCGCCATGAAAGCCACCACCACGCCGCGCAGCAGATGAATACGCAGCACCGCCCGCGACGGCCAGCGCTGGCGGGTCAACAGCATCAGCGCGAGACCCAGCACGGTGCCGGTCACGGCGCGCCAGAAAAGAGCGTTATAGAGTCCGATGGACAGGCTCAGCCCCTTCATCGCCGCATCCATCACGGAGAAAAGCGCGACGCCGAGGCAGCAGACGGCGAAGGGAATCGCGATACCGCGAGACGACCCGTTCATGATCCGGTGGCCCGGCTTATTCCGCCGCCTCGACCTTGCCCGCGTCGGTGGTTTCGGCTTCCAGCTTCTCCGCCTCGATCGCCGCCGCCTTGGCTTCGACCAGCTTCACGATATGGTCGACCATATCGGCATCCTGGATCGTGTGGTCGGTGACGCCCGACAGATAGACCATATGCTTGCCATTGCCGCCGCCGGTCAGACCGATATCGGTTTCGCGCGCCTCGCCGGGACCGTTGACGACGCAGCCCAGCACCGACAGCGACAGCGGCGTATGGATATGCTGGAGCCGCTCCTCCAGCGCCTGCACCGTGCGGATCACGTCGAATCCCTGACGCGCGCAGGAGGGGCAGGAAATGACCTTCACGCCGCGGGTGCGGATACCCAGCGACTTCAATATCTCATAGCCGACCCGCACTTCCTCTTCCGGTTCGGCGGACAGCGACACGCGGATCGTGTCGCCGATGCCGGCCCAAAGCAGGTTGCCGATGCCGATCGCGCTCTTCACCGTGCCGCCGATCAGTCCACCCGCCTCGGTAATGCCCAGATGCAGCGGGCAATCGACCGCCTCGGCGAGCTGCATATAGGCCGCGACCGCGAGAAACACGTCGCTCGCCTTCACGGCGACCTTATAGTCGTGGAAATCCTGATCCTGGAGCAGCTTGATATGGTCGAGCGCGCTTTCGACCAGCGCCTCGGGGCATGGCTCGCCATATTTTTCGAGCAGATCCTTCTCCAGGCTGCCCGCATTGACGCCGATGCGGATCGAGCAGCCATTGGCCTTGGCCGCGTCGATCACTTCCTTCACCCGCTTTTCCGAACCGATATTGCCCGGATTGATCCGCAGGCAGGCCGCGCCGGCATCGGCGGCTTCCAGCGCGCGCTTGTAGTGAAAATGGATGTCGGCGACGATCGGCACGCGCATAGCGCGGACGATCTGCTTCAAAGCCGCAGTCGATTCCTCGTCCGGGCAGGACACGCGGATGATGTCGACGCCGGCCTCTTCGCAGCGGCGGATCTGGTCGATCGTCGCCTTCGCGTCGGAGGTCAGCGTGTTGGTCATGGTCTGGACCGTGACCGGCGCGCCCCCGCCGACGGGGACATTGCCGACCATGATCTGCCGCGACTGCCGCCGCGCAATGTCGCGCCAGGGGCGCAGGCCGGGATTATGGTCGGACATGAAAAAGGGGCTCCGTGTTCACGAAGCCCCTATAGGGATTTTTGACGCCGGTTAGAAGCTTAAGTCCTTCGTGTTTCAGCTTCGCTGAAACGTGCCGCACCGGCCCGCACCCTCACTCGGCCGCCCATCCAGGATATTCTGTGGGCGGCCGGCCGGGGGTGCGGGCCGGTGCGGTAACGTTCAAAAGCGCAGGGTTAGCGATGCGGCGACCTGGTCCGCATTGCCGCTGGTCTGCGCCAGGGTCGTCGCGGTCACGGTCGCCGGCGCGGGGAAATAGCTGTCGGGGCGGATGATGTTCGCCTTCTCGACGAAGGTATGGGCATAGCTGAGGTTGAGCGCCATCGCCTCCGACATGTTCCAGGTCGCGCCGCCGGTCAGCCACACGCGGTCGCCGTCGGGCACGCGGGTCGTGAGGTGCTGCGGATTGGTGGGCGACCGATCGAACATCGTGCCGGCACGCAGGGTCAGCGCCGGGCTGACATCATATTCGCCGCCCAGGCTGACCGAATAGCTGTCCTTATAATCCAGTTCCTTGTTGGTCGTGCCGGTGGCGGAGGTGACGGCGATGCCCTTGAACCGCGACCAGTTATACCATTTGCCGGTGATCATCGCGCGCAGTTGCGGCGTCAGCTTGTGCATCATGCTGACGGTCACGATGTCGGGCAGGTCCAGCGGCGCGGTCGCGGCAAATTCGCCATTGCCCGCCGCGATCGGACCGAGCAGGCCGGATATGGTTTGCGTGCCCTGTAATTTGTGGCTGATGCCCGATCGATAATGGACGCCGAAATTGGTGTCGCCCAGCGTGTAGAACAGGCCGGCATTCCAGCCGACCGACCAGTCGTCGCCCTTCAGCTTGGCAAAGCCGTCGGCAGGCGCGAGCGGGGAAAGCTGCGGCAGCGCGTTGGTCAGCGTCGCCTTCACATATTGGACGTCGACGCCGCCGCCGATCGACAGATTGTCGGTCAGCTTATAGGCGGCGGAAGGCTGGATATTATAGGTTTTGAGGTCGGTGTAGAGCGAGTCATAGCGACCGAAAAAGCCGTCATCATATTCCAGCTTCAGACCGAAGGGCGCGTTGACGCCCAGGCCGACCCACAGCCGGTCGCTGACCTGCGCGCTGGCGTAGAAGCTGGGGATCGGAATCACGCTTTCGAACGGCTGGCCGCCGTCATTGCCGCCGACCGGCACGCGCGCGACCGAACCGGGGATCGACCGATAGCTGCCGCGATTGGTCTGGCGCGCCGACGCCATCAACGCCGATCCACCGATCGACGTCTGGATGCCCGATAGCTGCGTCATCGCGGCCGGGTTGAAATAGATGGTCGACGGATCATCGCCCGCCGCCGCGCCGCCGGACAGCGCGCGGCCGGTTTCGATCGGCGATTGTTCCTGCAGATAGAAGCCGCCGGCGAAGGCGGGAAACGGTGCGGCCATGACCCCGGTAACAAGAAGGAAACGGCTCAGACGGCGGCTAAGGGACATGGAAAATCCTCTGCTAATGGCGACTCTATCTCATCCGGACGGTGGCGGTCCAACGCGTCTGCCCGGCTTATGAGCCATGCGGATTATCAAAGATGTCGTTAATTTCCAGTGTCAAAGCGCAGAAAATGGCCGTTCCTGCCGAGGCTTTAATGGTTAGCGCCGATTGGACGCTACGGCACTCGATGAAAGCGGCGCGCGAAAAAAACAAAAAAAAGCCGCCCGGAAGGCGGCTATGAAGTTTTAGGAGAGGATGCCTGAAAGGCCCGTTCCTTCTGCAGTGCAGCACCATTTGTCGCAAATGCGAAACATGATGGCCTGATTGCGTTTCCTGCAACCATCCGAAAAATCCAATGTTTCCCTAGCGGAAAAGTTGCATCCTGAAATGATAGCGATATTCGAAAAATCCGCCTGAAGACCGGATCAGCCCTTGATCAACCCTTTCAAGCCCGAATCAGCGAGCTGCGAATCAATTTGCGCCAGCAGCCGCGCCAGACCGGTTTCGTTCGCCGCTTCGGCGCGGGCCACCAGCGCCGCCTCCGTATTGGACGCCCGCAACAGCCACCAGCCATCGTCGGTGCGCACCCGCGCGCCGTCGATGGCGCAAACATCGGCGCCCATCGCGCGCAGCCGGGCCAGCACCTCCTCCACGACAGCGAACTTGCGCGCCTCCGGCACGGGAAAGCGCAATTCGGGGGTGATCATGCTGGCCGGCAGATCGTCGCACAGGGCGGTCACGCTGCGCGCCAGGGTCGCCACCAGGCGGATCAGGCGGACGGCCGCATAGAGGCCGTCGTCATAGCCGGGATAATCGTCGGCGAAGAAGAGATGGCCGGTCGTCTCGCCGCCCAGCGGACTACCTATCTGCTTCATTCTGGACTTTATATGGCTGTGGCCGGTCTTCCACATCTCGGGCCGGCCACCCAGCGCAGCGATACGGTCGAAGACCGTCTGGCTGGCCTTCACATCGGCGACGATCGGCGCGCCGGGGCGGTTTTCAAGCACGCCTTGGGCAAACAGGCCAAGCAGTTGATCCCCGGCGATCGTCCGGCCCAGTCCGTCGATCACGCCGATCCGGTCGCCGTCACCATCGAAAGCCACGCCGAAATCGAGCTGCTTCCCAAGGACAAGCGCGCGCAGGTCGACCAGATTCCGCTCTTTGGAAGGATCGGGATGATGATGGGGAAAATGACCGTCCACCTGGGTGAAAAGCAGATGATGCTCACCGGGCAGGAGCTGCGTCAGCTTCTCCACCACCGGGCCGGCTGCGCCATTGCCCGCATCCCAGCCGATGCGGCAGGCCGCCCCGTCGAAGCCCTGCACCAGGCGCGCGGCATAGCGGTCCATGACCTCGACCGTCTCAACGCGGCCCATGCCCGATTCCCAGTCGCCCGCCGCCGCCATGACGCCCAGGGTCTGGATGTCGGCGCCAAAGAAGGGCGCATGGGCCTGCACCAGTTTGAAGCCGTTCTGGTCGCCGGGATTATGGCTGCCGGTTATCTGTATGGCGCCGTCCACATCGCCCGTCATTTCGGCATGATATAGCATCGGCGTCGGACCGAGACCGATGCGCACGACATCGATGCCGCTTTGGATCAGCCCGTCGACCAGCGCCGTTTCCAGCATCGGCGAACTCAGCCGCCCGTCATAGCCGACCGCGATCCGTCCACCGCCACAACGGGCAATGACCGTGCCGAAACTGCGGCCCAGCGCCCAGGCGTCGGCGACATGGAGCGTTTCCCCCACCGTGCCGCGCAGATCATAATCCCGCAGCAGGCTCGGATCGAAACGATGCGTCACCGCCGCTTCTGTTCCGCGAGCAGCATATCGCGTGCGGCATTGATCTGCGCGGCGAGCGCCTCGGTCCCACCCCTGTCGGGATGAACCGAGGCGATCAGGCGGCGATGCGCGGCGCGGATCGTCTTGGCGTCGGCGTCAGGCGCCACGCCCAGCAAGGTGCGGGCCTTGGCCAGATCATCCGCACCCGGCGCGACTGGCGGCACGGCGGGACGTCTGCGCATCCTTGCCGTGGCATTGCCCTGTTTGGCGAAGAAAAGCGCCGCGCCGATCAGCAATGGGGCACCAATCACCGGTTTGCCCTTTGCCGCCAGCACCGCGCCCACCAGCGCCGCGCCCAGCGCCATGCCATCCTTTGCCGTCATGCGTTGCAGCCTTCCCGTCCAGATCAGCCAGATCGCAAGCCCGGCCAGCAACAGCGCAAGCGCGCCCATCAGGCAGCGCCGAGCATGTCCAGCGACGCAACACCGTCGCGCGTCGGCAAGGCGAAGCCCGACACCATCTCGCGCAATTCCTGCCGCGCGGCGATATGGCTGACGCCCAGCTCGCCCAGATGCCCCTTGTCGAGCAAGGTCAGGCCCGAAGGGAAAAGCTCGCGGAAGATAACACGTTCCGAAAGACCAGGTATCACGCGGAATCCCACCCGGCGCGACAATTCCATCAGCGCATCGCCCACGCGCTTCTTGTTGCGCGCGTCATGATGCTGGACACGATTGCGCAGCACCACCCAGTCGATCGTGACGCCATCCACCTTCGCCCGGGTCTTGCGCGCTTCGAAGATGAGTTCGGAATAGAAGGACAGGCGGCGGACCTTGAAGGTTTCCGGATCGACCTGACCGATCAGGTCGAAATCGACGAAACTGTCGTTCATCGGCGTGACCAGCGTATTGGCGTGCGGCGCCAGATGACGGGCATAGTCATCGTCGCGGCCGGGTGTGTCGACCACCAGGAAATCCTTGCCCTGCGCCAGCATGATGACCTGATCGTCCAGCGCGGCGATGCTGTCGCCGGTGAACACGGTATAATCGGGAATCGGCAGTTCGATGCCGCGCCGCCGCGCGGTTTCGCCGCGATTTTCCATATAGCGGGTGACGGTGCGCTGGCGCGGGTCGAGGTCGATCATACCGACACGATGGCCGAGCGTGGAAAGCGCGATGGCGGTATGGACAGCCGTGGTCGACTTGCCCGTGCCGCCCTTTTCATTGGCGAAGACGATGAGATGCGGCTGCGGATTCGCCATCGGACCCTGATAACCCCGTTGATTGTCGCAATGCGTGTTGACGGTCATGCTGGCTCAAGCCTAGCAGGACGCCCATATCATCCTGCCCTTATCGGAGCCCTTCCTCCCGTGCAAACGCTGCGTGACCTCCCCGCCCTCCGCGCCGCCGTCGACAGGCTGAAAAGCGACGGAAAACCGCTGGTTCTGGTGCCCACCATGGGGGCGCTGCACGACGGACACATGGCCCTGGTGGAGGAAGCCCGGCAGCATGGCCGTCATGTCGTGGTCTCGATCTTCGTAAACCCCAGGCAATTCGGACCGAATGAGGATCTGGCCGCCTATCCGCGGCGCGAATCCAAGGATGCGCAGATGTTGCAGGCGGCGGGCGTCGACATCCTCTGGATGCCGGGCGTCGACGTCATGTATCCTGCGGGCTACGCCACCAATATCAGCGTGTCCGGGATCAGCGAGGGACTGGACGGCGCGGCGCGGCCGGGCCATTTCGACGGTGTAGCGACCGTCGTCACCAAATTGTTCAACCAGGTGCGGCCCGACGTCGCCATCTTCGGCGAGAAAGATTATCAGCAGCTTGCTGTGATCCGCCGCTTTGTGACGGACCTCGACCTGCCGATCGAGATCATCGGTATGCCGACCCAGCGCGCCGAGGACGGCCTCGCACTCTCCTCACGCAACGCCTATCTGAGCGAGGATGAGCGCAAGGCGGCGCTGGCCCTGCCCCGCGCCCTGGGCGAGGCGAAGCGGCAGATCGAGAAGGGCGAGTCCGTAGAGGGCGCGATCGCCAGGGCGATCGCCTCGCTCGCGGCGCATGGCTTCGACCCGATCGATTATGTGAGCTTGTGCGACGCGACGACGCTGGAGCCGATGGTGGTGCTGGACCGGCCCGCGCGGTTGCTCGGCGCGGCGAAACTCGGCGCGACCCGCCTCATCGACAATATCGCGGTCGATCCGGCCTGATCTCAGGTCAGACGCTTGAGCAGGATGCAGGCGAGGACGAACAGACCGATCACGGCCCAGCCCTCCCAAGTACGCGGACCATATCCCCAGCCGATACGTTTGGGGCCAAACCAGATCCGCGGATCATTCATGCGTATCTCCACTTAACTTCGCACATTTCCCGCATATTTCGACATATAGTTCCGCGGGGCGATCCTATCTGTGAATCACCCCGCGATCATAATCGCATTTGTCCCTATAGGACAGTGGCCTGTCAGAAGGGCTTCACGATCACGCAGATCACGATCACCGCGGCGGCGACGCCGGGGATTTCGTTCAGCATCCGCAGCTTTTTGTCGCTGAAGGGACGCTCTCCCCTGGCGAGCTTCTTCGCATAGCCCGCGATCCAGCCATGATAGCCTGACAGAGCCAGCACGAAGAGCAGCTTCAGGTGGAACCAGCCGAAATGCCAGGCGCCGATCTCCACCATCAGCATCAGGCCGAAAATCCAGACCAGCGCCAGGGACGGGTTGAGGATGATCTTGAGCAGGCGCGTCTCCCGCTCGATCCAGCGCTTGTCTTCCGGTGATCCCGGCAATGTTTCCTGATGATAGACGAAAAAGCGCGGCATCATGAACAGCCCCGCCATCAGGAAGATGACGAAGATGACATGGGCGGCCTTCACCCAGAGATAAGCAGCACCAAGATAGGCCATCAGACGGAAACTCCCTGCTGCCGCACATGGCGGACGAGCGCCTCGACATGCGATATCGGCGTGTCGGGCAGAATGCCATGACCAAGGTTGAAGATATGGGGACGGTCGGCGAAGGCGGTGCGGATATTGTCGACTGCTTCCTCCACCGCGCGGCCGCCGGCGATCAGCGCCAGCGGATCGAGATTGCCCTGCACCGGCATACCCTGCGGCAGCGCCCGGTTGGCCCAATGGGGGTCGATCGTTTCATCGATGCCAACCGCATCGATCCCGGTCTCCGCGGCATAGTCGGCAAGCTTCGCGCCCGCGCCCTTGGGAAAGCCGATCACCGGAACAGCGGGATGGAGCGCCTTCAGCCTTTCGACGATACGCCTGTTGGGATGAATCACCCAGCGGTCGAACTGGAGCGGAGCCAGGCTGCCGGCCCAGCTGTCGAACAGCTGCACCGCCTCCACTCCAGCCTGAATCTGACCCGACAGATAGACCACGGTCGCATCGACGATGGCATCGATCAGCGCGGCGAAACTGTCGGTTTCGTTGTAGGCCATGCGCCGGGCCGCGCCATGATCCTTGCTGCCCTGACCCGCCACCATATAGGTGGCGACCGTCCAGGGGCTGCCGGCAAAGCCCAGGAAAGTGACATTGGGGTCCAGAGCGGCTCTCACCTGCCGGACGGTCTCGTAGACGGCCTCGAAACGGCTGAAATCGGGTTTCAGCGTCGACAGGTCGGTTTCGGCAAGGATCGGCGCGAGCCGCGGGCCTTCACCGGCCTCGAACCAGAGATGCTGCCCCATCGCATAGGGGACGATCAATATGTCGGAAAAGAGGATCGCGCCGTCGAAGCCGAAACGGCGGAGCGGCTGGAGCGTGACCTCGGCGGCGGCCGCGCTGTCATAGACGAGTTCGAGGAAACCGCCCTTCCTGGCGCGCAGTTCACGATATTCGGGAAGATAACGGCCGGCCTGGCGCATCAGCCATATGGGCGGGACGGTGGGACGATCGCCATTGAGCACGCCCAGGAGGGGCTTGTCGGCAGCGGGCGCCGGGGCGTCGAAGCTCATCAGACTCTCTCTTTAATTTAGATTCAAAGGATGATGGAGATTGTTGGTCCGTTGGCAGCGGGGTTTATGCGCTGTGCCCGCTTTTGCCAACAGCTTGACTCCAAAGGGTCACGGAACAGGGCGCGAGTCAGAGTCATTGTCCCCGTTATCCACAGGCTGTGGAAGAAAATCCGGGCCTGTTGGAGGGGTGTGGATAAGAATCCGGGCAATGGGGACGGGAAAAAGGCGGCAATTTATCCACAGATTCATCCCTTGCTTTATCCCCATGCCTCCAACAGAGATGTGCCCATGGCGCGTATCCACCTCCATCTCCTGTCCGACTCCACCGGCGAAACGCTGGAGAATATCGCCAAGGCGGCGATCGGGCTGTTCGAGAATGTCGAGGCGATCCGCCATTTTTGGCCGATGGTGCGGTCCGAGGTCCATCTCGACCGGATCATGGAGGAAATCGCCGCCAATCCGGGGCTGGTGCTCTTCACCCTGACCAATCACATGCTGCGTCGCCGGCTGGAGACGCGCTGCCGCGCGCTCGGCCTGCCGCATGTCGCCGCGCTCGACAGCGTCGCGGACGCCCTGTCCAACATATTGGGGCAGGAAACACGCACCCGGCCGGGGCGAAAGCATATATTGGACGAAGCCTATTTCGCGCGGATCGAGGCGATCCAGTTCACCATCGCCCATGATGACGGCGTGGGCCATGAAAATTGGGAGGAGGCGGATATCATGCTGGCGGGCGTGTCGCGCGCATCCAAGACGCCGACCTCCATCTATCTCGCCAATCGCGGCTACAAGACCGCCAATATCCCACTGGTGCCGGAATCGCCGCCGCCGCGCAGCCTTTTTTCCCTGCGGCATCCGATGGTCGTGGGCCTGACCGTCAGCCCCGAACGGCTGGTCCAGATAAGGCGTAACCGGCTCTTGTCGCTCAACCAGGCACCCGAAACCGCCTATGTCGACATCGACAAGGTGCAGGACGAACTGGCCTTCGCCCGGCGCATGTTCGCCGACAATGGCTGGCCGGTGATCGACATGACCCGCCGCTCGATCGAGGAGGCCGCCGCGGCGATCATCAACCTCTTCAACGACCGTGTGCTGGCGGAAGGAGAAAATGCGTGATCGTGCTGGCGTCGCAGAGCGCAAGCCGCAAGGCGCTGCTGACCGCGGCGCAGGTGCCGTTCGAGGCGCTTTCGCCGGGCGTGGACGAGGAGGCCGCCAAGGAGGCACTGCGCGCCGACGGCCTCGATGCGCGAGGACTGGCGGATGCGCTCGCCGAATTGAAGGCGCTCAAGGTGTCGCGGCGGGTGCCGGGGGGATTGGTGCTAGGGTGCGACCAGACGCTGAGCATCGGCGACGGTGAAGACCGGGGCGCGATGATCGACAAGGCGGTCGACCGCGCGGATGCCGAGCGCATCCTGCATCTGCTGTCGGGCCGGGTCCATCACCTGCACAGCGCGGCGGTGATTGCCTTGAATGGCGAGGCGATCTGGCGCCATGTCGAGCGGGTGCGGATGACGGTGCGGCCCTTGTCCGACGCCTTCATCGCTTCCTATCTCGATTCAGACTGGGACGAACTGCGCTGGTGCGTGGGCTGTTACCGGATCGAAGGGCCGGGGGTGCAGATTTTCAGCAAGGTGGAAGGCAGCCAGTTCGCGATTCAGGGCCTGCCGCTGCTACCTTTGCTTGACTTTCTGCGCGTCCGGGGCGTTTTGGCGGCATGACCGACGCCCTCCCTTACGCCGAAGTGATCGGCGATCCGATCGCGCACAGCAAATCGCCGCTGATCCATAATTTTTGGCTCAAGGCGCTGGATATCGAGGCGGAGTATAAGAAGACGCATGTGACGCCGGAGGGGCTGGCGGCCTATTTCCTGGCCAGGCGGGCCGATCCCGACTGGCTGGGCTGCAACGTCACCCTGCCTCACAAGATTGCGGTGATGGACTATACCGACGATCCGGGCGGGGTGCGCGAACGGATTGGGGCGATGAATACGATCGCTTCGGAAACCGGCGGACCGCTGATCGGCACCAATACCGATGCGGGCGGTTTCCTCCAGCCGTTGCTGCGTGACAAATGGAAGGGGCAGAGCGCAGTGCTGGTCGGCGCGGGCGGCGCGGCGCGGGCGATCCTGTTCGCCTTGACCAGCCTCGGCGTGCCCGACATCACTATCATGGCGCGCGATCCCGCCAAGGGGCAGGCGCTGCTCGACCATGCGGGGACGAAGGGTCGGGTGATCGGCATGGGTGATGCGCTCCCCGCCGCCGACCTGCTGGTCAATTCGACCTCGCTCGGCATGGTGGGTCAACCGCTGCTGGACCTCGACCTGGCGCCGTTGCCGGAGGGTGCGACCGTCTATGACATCGTCTATGCGCCGCTGGAGACGGCGTTGCTAAAGGCGGCGCGGGCGCGGGGCCTGAAAACGCTCGACGGCCTCGAAATGCTGATCGGGCAGGCAGCGCTGGCGTTCGACATCTTCTTCGACGCCGAGGCGCCCCGCGATCTGGACGAGGAATTGCGCGCGCTGCTGCTCGCGGCCGGGGAATGAAGGTCTACGGCCTCACCGGTTCGATCGGCATGGGCAAGTCGGCGGTCGCGGCGATGTTCCGGCGCGAGGGCGTGCCGCTGTTCGACGCCGACGCGGAGGTGCATCGGCTCCAGGGACCGGGCGGCCGGCTGCTCCCCGCGATCGAGGCGCGCTTTCCCGGCACTACCGGTCCTGAAGGCGTCGACCGGGCGAAGCTGGGCGCAGCGGTATTCGGCCATCCCGAGGCGCGCAAGGCGCTGGAGGGCATCGTCCATCCCGCCGTCCGGGAAGCGCGGGCGCGTTTCCTGCGCCGCCACCGCTCGCGTCCGTTCGTGATCCTCGACGTTCCGCTGCTGTTCGAGACGGGCGGGCAGAAGAGGCTGGCGGGCGTGATCGTCGTCAGCGCGCCCGCCTGGAAGCAGCGCAAGCGCGTCCTGGCGCGGCCAGGCATGAGCGTGGCGAAATTCCGCCAGATCGTCCATCTGCAAACCCCCGATGCTGAAAAGCGGCGTCGGGCGGACTATATCATCCATACGGGTACGACATTTGCCGCGACCCGCGCACAGGTCAGGCGTCTGGTCGCTTGCCTTGGCGCGAAGACAGGCAGATAAGGGTTGGCCCACAGAGTCGAATGAAGAGGGCGATGCGCGAGGTCATTTTCGATACCGAAACGACGGGATTCGATCCCGCTTCCGGCGACCGACTGGTCGAAATCGGCTGTATCGAACTCATCAACCGCGTGCCGAGTGGTCGGACCTTCCACGCTTATTATCATCCCGAGCGCGACATGCCCGTCGCAGCTTATAATGTGCACGGCTTGTCAGCAGACTTTCTGTCGAAATATCCCGTGTTCGCAAAGGGTGCGCTCGAACTGCTGGAATTTATCGAGGACAGCCCGCTGGTCGCGCATAATGCACGTTTCGACTTCGGATTCCTCAATCACGAACTGAGGCTGTGCGGCCATCCCGAAGTGGGGATGGACCGGATGATCGATACGGTCGCGATCGCGCGGCAATTGCATCCGGGCGCCAAGCATAGCCTGGATGCGCTCTGCACCCGCTACGGCATCGATCGCAGCCATCGCGTCAAGCATGGCGCGCTGCTCGACGCGGAGTTGCTGGCGCAGCTTTACATCGAACTGACCGGCGGCCGGCAGATCGGCCTTGGTCTGGCACAGGAGGAAGCGAAAGAGATCGTCAGGGTGGAACGGATGGAAATCCCCGTGGTTCGCCCTGTTCGTCCTGCGCGGGTCTTCACGGCCAGCGCGCAGGAGCTGGAACGGCACGCAGCGTTTGTCGCGACGCTGAAGGAGCCGCTCTGGCTGCAGGAGGCATAGGCCGCAGCCACGCTGCCGGCCATATGGCTCCAGGCCAACCGGGTTGCCCTCCCGGCGACCCGGCAAGAATAAGGAGAAGGCATATGGATATTCGCGTTTCCGGGCATCAGGTCGAAACGGGTGACGCCCTCAAGGAGCATGTCACCGAACGGCTGGAAACGATGGCCGAGAAATATTTCTCCCGCACGATTTCCGCCCAGGTCACGTTCCGGCCGGCCCCGCATGGCGCCTTCCATTGCGATATCGTGTGCCATGTCATGACCGGCCTGATCCTGAAGGGGGCGGGTGAAGCGCAGGAAGCGCACCCGGCCTTCGACCAGGCGTCGGACCGTATCGAAAAGCAGCTTCGCCGTTATATGCGCCGCCTGAAGGACCGCAGCATCCAGGCCGCCGCCGCGGAGGCGCAGCGGTCGAACGGTTACAGCGTCGATGATATCGACGGGGCGGGCTACACCATCTTCGCCACCGCCGCCGAGGAGGAGGAACCGGCGGATGCACCGCTGATCGTGGCCGAAACCCGGGTCGACATTCCCGAGGCCAGCGTATCCGACGCGGTGATGATGCTGGATCTGCGCAACACCAATGCGCTGCTGTTCCTCAATGCCGGCACATCGGCCTATAATATGGTCTATCGTCGTCATGACGGCACCATCGGCTGGGTCGAACCCCGCACCTGACCAAGTTTGCCCGGCCCCGTCGCCTTGACCTCAAGGGGCAGGCGGCTTATGGGGCCGGGCTTTCATTGTCCGAGGATCGCGCGAAGGAACGAACGGCGCGGCTTGGCCATTTCGGATTGACCATGGTTAACTTCAACGACATCGTTTCGCCGGAAGCGCTTGCGACAGGGCTGGCGGCGAACGGCAAGAAGGCGCTTTTTCAGAAGGTCGCTGCCCTGGCGGCTTGCGCCTATGATCTGGAAGCCGACGAAGTGGGGGATGCCCTGTTCGAACGGGAGCGGCTGGGATCGACCGGGTTCGGCGGCGGCGTCGCCATTCCCCATGCGAAGATCCCGGGTCTGGACAAGATGTGCGGTGTGGTCGTGCTGCTTGATCCCGCAGTGCCGTTCGACGCGGTGGACGAGGCGCCGGTCGATGTCGTCTTCGCCCTGCTGTCGCCCGTCGACAGCGGCGCCGAACATCTCAAGACGCTGGCGCGCGTATCGCGCTATCTGCGCGACGAAAATAACGTCGCGCGCCTGCGTGGCGCCAAGTCGACCGAAGCGCTGCACGCGCTGCTGGCGGGCGGCGAGGCGCGTGACGCTGCCTGAGGCGCCGAGCGGCGAGACGGCGCATTTTCGTGCGCTCGAAAATCTCTACCGCTCCGCCCCGATCAACGCGCTGTTCCGGTCGGAACTGACGATCCCGGAAGCCGGCCGGTCGGTCATCGATTTCGATGTCGACGAAAGCCAGTTCCACGCCGCCGGCGCGGTGCATGGCACCGTCTATTTCAAGATGCTGGACGATGCGGCCTTCTACGCGGCCAACAGCCTGGTCAGCGACCGTTTCTTGCTCACCACCGCCTTCAACCTGCTCTTCACCCGGCCGATCGGTCCGGGCCGCATCCGGGCCGAAGGGCGCTGGATCAGCGGCAAGCGCCGCGTCTATGTGGCCGAGGCGAGCCTGATCGACGACAGCGGCGAGGAAGTCGGGCGAGGCACCGGCACTTTCATGCGCTCGCAATTTCCGCTGTCATCGCTCCCCGGCTATGTCGGCTGACGCGCGGCTGACCAGCGCCATGCTGGTCGGCGCGTTGCGCAAGCGGGTCGCGACGGCGGGGGGCTTTGCCGCCATCCTTGCCAAGGGCGACGAGATCAGCGGTGTGATCCTGATCCAAACGCTTGAAAAGGGACAGGAAACAGGCCTTTTTGAGCGCGTGCCGAACTTCGACGGCGGTTATGCGTTGATGCGCTGCGGACCCTCTCCTGAAGAGGGGCCGGACGCGCTCGATCAATATATCGCGCGGCGGCGCAGGGCGGACCCCGACCTGTGGCTGATCGAACTCGACATCCCGGAAGCGGAACGCTTCGCCGCTGAAACAATCTGCTGATCGTTGACTCATCGTCACGAGCCGTGCAGAGGCGCCCAACGCCAACGCGCAGGTTGCCGAATTCGCCCATTGGGGGGCGGGCGCGGTAAACACGCAGACGGGGGGCGGCCGGTCGTCGCGAAGAATATGGGTTGAATGCGACGCCCCGGCCAAGAACCGCACGATTTTGAACCGGAATGAGTTTTCGTCTGAAAGCTGCCATCATGGCGGCCTTTGCCCTGTCCGCTGCCGCAGCGGTTTCGGCCTCTGATATGTCGGTCGCGAGCGAGACGCTCGTCACCTCTTCCTCGCTTCCCATCGAAGCCCTGAACGGACCCAAGTCCGTCACCTTCGCCGCGCCGCGCGAAGTCGCGCAGCCGCTGGCCATCGCCCCCAAGGGCGAAAACGGTTTTTCGACCGATCCCGATTTCCAGGCGAATAGCCTCGCTGCTCTGGTCGACGCCCATGGCGCACCCGAGGAGTTGGACGGCGACATGAAGTGCCTGGCCGGAGCGGTCTATTTCGAATCCAAGGGCGAAAGCCTGGAAGGCCAGCTGGCCGTTGCGCGCGTGATCATCAACCGCGCCAGGTCGGGTCGCTTCGCCGACAGCCTGTGCGGCGTCGTCTACCAGCCGAGCCAGTTCAGCTTCGTGCGCGGCCATGGTATGCCGCCGATCCGCATGGGCAGCGACAGCTGGCGCGAAGCGGTCGCCATCGCCCAAATCGCTATGGACGACAGCTGGGACAGCCGGGCCGAAGGCGCGCTCTTCTTCCACGCCCGTCGCGTGTCGCCGGGCTGGGGCAAGACCAAGCTGGCGTCGATCGACAACCACATCTTCTATCGCTGATATCGTCGCCACGTTGGCGTGGCGTGGCGTGGCGTGAAACAAGTTCAGGGCCGGTTCGGGGCATCCGAATCGGCCTTTTCTTTTGTTCCCATAATGTTCTATTATCGGGCTTATGGATACCGCCTCTCCCGACGCCTGCTCACCCTTGACCGACGGCACCGCGCTGGCGGTGGCGCGGGGGACGCTGCGTCTCTTCTTCCGCCATGACATGAGCGGCATATTAGAAGTGCCGCTGCCCAACGGCCGGCGCGCCGACATCATGGCCATCGACAGCGCCGGGCGCCTGACCATCGTCGAGATCAAGTGCAGCCGCGCCGACCTGTTGGGCGACATGAAGTGGCCCGACTATTTCGATTATTGCGACCGTTTCTTCTGGGCCGTGCCGGCGGGTTTCGACCTCAGCCCGTTCGAAAGCGAAGCTTTATGGCCAACGCGGACCGGGCTGATCGTCGCCGATCAATATGATGCCGAACTGGTGCGCCCCGCGCCGGTGGAGCCGCTGGCGGCGGCCCGGCGCAAGGCGGAGACGCTGCGCTTCGCCCGGCGTGCCGCCCGGCGATTGACGGCGCTCGGCGACCCGGACCATGCTGCGGAGCTAGGCTGGTAGCGGATCAGGGAGCGGGATGCGGACCCATCTTGAATTTCGATCGGGAGCGCTGCGCGATCTGCCGGGGACAGGACCGGCGGGCGAATTGCTGGCGCGGCAACTGGCGATCGCGCTGCCGGTTCATGGCTATCGCATCCGGAAAATCGTCGCCGAAGATTGGGGATGGTGCGTGATGCTGGAGAATTCGGGCTTCTCGCTCTGGATCGGATGCGGACCCCATGCGGATCATCCTGACGGCCATCTCTGTTTCATCACGCCGTCGAAGCCACGCATATGGAGCTGGCTTGGCCGCGTCAACACGAGCGAGGTGGTGGAGCGGCTGGCGGACGCACTCGAATCCTGCGTGCGGAAAAGCGGGGTCGCGCATCATCTGCGCTGGTGGAGCGAGGCGGAGGTGCGGGCCGGGCGAGGGTAAAATCGTCGGCCCGCACAAGAGTCAGAATACCGGACCCTGCACCGGACCTGCCGGCTTGGCCGCGCTCTTGGCGGCGTCCAGTGCTTCGATGAGGCCGGGGGTGCGGCTGTCGCGCTGGGCATAGTCGCGCGCCGACATGCCGGCGAGCGTATCGCGCTTGTCGGGGCTGGCGCCCTGTGCCACCAACAGGCGGACGATGCCGACATCGCGCAACTGCACCGCGCGGATCAGCGGAGTCTCGCCGCTGCCATTGGCCTTATCGACCTGCGCCTTGTAGCTGAGCAGCGTGCGCACGCCTTCCTCGAACCGGCCCTGCACCGCATCCATTAGCGGCGTATTGCCGTCATTGTCGGTCAGGTTGGGGTTCGCGCCCTTGGCCAGCAGGAAGGTCAGCCAGGTCGCGTCGCGGCGCGCGACGATGATATGCAGCGCATTTTCGCCGGTGGTGACGTCGCGGCTGTTGATGACGGTCGAGCCGGGCTTCTGGATCAGGTCGGTGACTTTCTGCCCGTCCTTGTCCTTTACAGCCTTCAAAAAGTTGTAATTGTCCGAAAACTGGGCCTGGGCGGGTCCGGGGACCAGCAGCGCCAGCGCGATCGAACCAAGGATAGCGGAAACATAGCTCTTCTTCATCATCGCGCCCCGTTGCATTGCAAATCGTGTCCTAGCAAGGCATGGCTAGCCATGCCATGAACAAAGACGTCGCACTTGCTGCTTTGCCGCTGCTCGCCCTGCTCGCTGCCTGCAATATGGGCGCGGGGGGCGGGGGATCAAGCGCCGACAGTGCGCAAGGCGAACTGGTCGGCGCCCGGATCGGCGCGCCTTTCACGCTCACCAATCAGGACGGCGAGCCGACCAACTGGGACGATTATAAGGGCCAGTATCGGCTGGTCTATTTCGGCTATACCTATTGCCCGGACGTCTGCCCGGTCGACCTGCAACGGATCATGCAGGCCTTCGCAAAATTCGAGAAGGATAAGCCGGCGCTGGCGGCCAAAGTGCAGCCGATGCTGATCAGCGTCGATCCCGATCGCGATACGCCCGCCGTGCTCAAAACCTATGTCGCCGCCTTCCATCCGCGCCTCATCGGCCTCACTGGCACGAAGGAGCAGATCGCCCGGGTCGCCAAGGATTTCGTGGTGATCTACAATCCCGAAAAGACCGGGCCGGAAAAGGCGGGCGGAACGACCGACTATCTGGTAAGCCACAGCCGCACGCCCTATTTGTTCGATGGCGACGGCAAGCCGGTGGCGCTGGTGCCGGTGGATGATCCGGGCACGCCGGACGCGGATGAAGGCGCGCCCGACAAGGTGCTCGCCTTCCTTGAAAAATGGGTCAAGTGACGCACTTCTGGGAAAAAACCCTCGACAAGCTCGACCGCGCCGAATGGGAAGCGCTGTGCGACGGCTGCGGCAAATGCTGCCTGCACAAGGCCGAGGATGAGGATAGCGGGCATATCTATCCCACCAACGTCGCCTGCCGCCTGCTCGACCGGCAAAGCGGCCAGTGCAGCAATTACAAGGATCGGCGCAGGTTCGTGCCCGACTGCGTGCGGCTGACTCCGACCAAGGTGAAGCAGATCAGCTGGCTGCCCCGCACCTGCGCCTATCGGCTGCGGGGCGAGGGGCTGCCATTGCCGGAATGGCATTATCTGATCTGCGGCGACCGCGAGGCGGTGCATCGTGCCGGGGAATCGGTGCGTGGCTGGACCGTGGCCGAAGCGGATGCGGGCGACTGGGAAAATCATCTTGTCGACCGCGAACTTTGAGTCCGATGCCGCGATTCTGGTCGATGGCGTCGCCGTGCCGGTGCGGGTGCGGCGATCGGCACGGGCGCGCGCCTATCGGCTGACGATCGATGGCGCGCGCGGGGAACTGCGCCTGTCGCTGCCGGTGCGGGCGAACCTCAAAAAGGCGCTGGGCTGGGCGCAGGACCATGAAGCCTGGGTCAGCGTGCAGATGGCGAAGCAGCCGGCGCTGACCCGGTTGGCGCATGGCGTGATCTTCCCGCTGGAAGGGCGCGAGGTGGAGATCATCTGGGTCGAAGGCGCGACGCGCACGATCCGGCTGGAGGGGAATCAATTGCTGCTGGGCGGCGCGGCGGAATCGGTCGGGGCGCGGGTGCAACGTTGGCTTGTCGGTCGCGCCAGGGCCGTGCTGGAGACCGAAAGCCACGAACTGGCGCGCGAACATGGGCTGATCGTCGCGTCGGTCGGCGTGGGCGATCCGCGCAGCCGCTGGGGCAGTTGCGCCTCGTCCGGCGCGATCCGCTACAGCTGGCGGCTGATCCTCTGCCCGCCGGACGTGCGGCGCGCGACGGTGGCGCATGAGCTGGCGCATTTGCTGCACATGGACCATAGCCCCGCCTTCCATGCCACGCACCGGCGCATCTATGGCGCCGATCCCCGACCCGCGCGTGACTGGCTGCGCGTCCATGGGACGGGCCTGCACCGCTATCGGGCATAGCGGCGGATGGCGCGCCGGAAACGCTATCTGACCGCAACCATGCCCGATGGCTATGTGAAGACGATCGGGCCGACGGCGGACGCCCTCACCCATTATTGGCGGATCGTCGCCGTGCTGGACAATGGTAAGACCGAGGTGTTCTGGGGCCATAGCCGCTCGCTCGCCGAAGCGAAGAAACTGAAGGGGCCGGCGGCCGACGGCGCGCGGATGCGCGGTTGGAAAAGCTATGTGTTCGAAATAGCCGAGCTGGTCGAAACACCGGATTGAGGTGGCATGGATGAGGTCTGGGAGTCTTGAGGCTGTCGGTTCGCAAGGAACGCCATCTCGGTTCGACCAATAAGGCTTCGAACGTTACGCGGAATGCGGCGACGATAGTCGAACTGATCCGACCGCTGGCACAGCCCGACAGGCCACTTGTGTAACACCGTTTGTCGAGGTTTTTCGGGAAGTTGCGGACGCATTGTGATCCGAACTATATAGCAGATACGCATTGGAAACCCTCTTCCGACGATCCCTCAACGTTCTCAATAGACTGAGAAAAATGGTGCCCAGAAGAGGACTCGAACCTCCACGACCTTGCGATCGCCAGCACCTGAAGCTGGTGCGTCTACCAATTCCGCCATCTGGGCACGGGGTAGGAGGGCGCCTCTAACGGGTGCCCCTGGGGCTGTCAACGCATTGTCCGCATTATTTTTTGGGTTCCGCGAAAAAGGCGGTTTAAGGACGGGCGGCACCGTCTGATCTAGGATATGAGCAGCTCCATGACGATCCATGATCCCGCTCCGCCTGCCCTTTTTTCCCGTCCCGACGGACTGCGTCTGGCCTATCGCCATAGCGAAGGGGCGGGGCCAACCCTGGTCTTCCTGCCGGGCTATATGTCCGACATGGAGGGGGGCAAGGCGGTCGCGCTGCACAATTGGGCGAAAGCGCAGGGGCGGGCGATGCTGCGGCTCGACTATGCCGGCAATGGCGCGAGCGACGGGCGCTTTGCCGACGGCACGCTGGCGAGTTGGCGCGACGATGTGCTGCTGCTGATCGATTCCCTGATTGCGGGACCGGTGCTGCTGGTCGGATCGTCGATGGGCGGCTGGCTGGCGCTGCTGGTCGCGCAGGCGCGGCCGGAGCGGGTGGCGGGCATCGTCGGCATCGCCGCTGCGCCGGATTTCACCCAATGGGGCTTTACCGATGCGGACAAGGCGCTGCTGCAAACCGAGGGGCGGATCGAGGAGCCGACCCCCTATGGCGACCAGCCCTATGTGACGACGCTCGGCTTCTGGGAATCGGGTCAGGCGCTGCGGCTGCTGGAGCAGGAGATCATGATCGATTGCCCGGTGCGGCTGCTCCATGGGCAGGCGGACCCCGATGTGCCGTGGGAGATCGCGTTGCAAACCGCGGCGCGGCTGCGTTCATCCGATGTGCAGACGCTGCTCGTTAAGGACGGCGACCATCGTCTTTCCCGCGACGCCGACATCGCCCTGCTGATCCGCACCGTCGCCAGCCTGCTGGACATAGTCTGATGCCCTTTTTTCTGCCGCTCCTGCTCCAGGCCTATGATCCCGAGATCGAGGCGGTGATGAACCGCAGTCGAAAGCAGAAGCAGGAGGAGCGGGCCGCCGCCGCGGCGGCGGCAACCGCGCCGACGGCTGCGAATGCGCCGGCGCGCGAGGATGGCAGGATTCCCGTGCCCGCCAAATTCGCCGCGCCGTTCCAGGCCTGTCTCGACCGGGCGATCGAATCGCCCGATGCCGGGATCGCCTTTGCGCAGAAATGGCGGATCGAAGGCGGTAGCTTCTATGCCCGTCACTGCATGGGCTTTGCCTATGCGCGCGCCGAGCGCTGGGCGCCGGCCATCGTCGCCTATGAGCAGGCGGCGGAGGAGGCCGAGCGCGGCAACGACATGGCGCAGGGCGCGCGGCTGTGGGCGCAGGCGGGCAATGCCGCACTGGCGAGCGGGGATGCGGCCAAGGCGCGGACCGATTTCGACGCGGCGCTGGCGCGCGGCCTGCCCGACGGGCTGGAGAAGGGCGAGGTGCATCTCGACCGGGCGCGGGCGCTGGTGGCGCTGGGCGACATGGAGGCGGCGCGCGATTCGCTGGATGTGGCGCTGGCGCAGGCGCCGAAGGACCCGCTGGGCTGGCTGTTGTCGGCGACGCTGGCGCGACGGTCGGGCGAGATGAGCCTGGCGCAGGCGCATATCGCCCGCGCGGTGCAATTGTCGCCCGATGACGCGTCGGTCGCGCTGGAGGAGGGCAATGTCGCCATCCTGACCGACCATGAGGATGTGGCGCGATCCGCCTGGCAGCGGGCGGTCAGGCTGGCGCCGGATTCGCCGGCGGGCAAGGCGGCGGCGGACAACCTGACGCGCCTTCCCGCCGACAGGCCGCCGAACAAGCCGGCAGGCTGATCCGGCAAGGCTTTGCCGCGAAATTCCCGGCGTCCGGCCGGTTCGCTTCGATGCGGGCCGGAAAAGACGACAGCGACATGGACAATCAAAGGCAAAAGCGCTTGCGCGATCGGCCTGCCTGTCGACGGCGCGACCGAAAGCGCTTCGCCTATTTCAGGTAGAAGTCGACGGTCGTGACGACACGCACCTTCTTGTAGGGGGTGTCGCTGCCGCCGTCGCCGCCGCCTTCGCCATCGCGCGCGTCGATCGAGAAATAGCCCTGGGTCGCGCTCTTGATGCCGCCCACGGCCGCCCCTGAATCCTTGGCGAACTGTTCGGCGGCGGCGCGCGCATCCCTGGTCGCGGCGGCGACCATGGGTGGCTTGACGTCATTGAGCTTGGTGAAGCTGTAGCGCATCCCGGACCCTTCCTGCAGCGTCACGCCGCGCCGGACGAGGTCGAATTGTTGCGTCACCGCCTTTTGCGCGCGGGCGATGTCGGTGGTGCGCAGCAGCATCCGCTGGGTGATGGTGATGGTGTTGACGCCGTTGTTGAGCCACTGGTTCACGCCCGCGCCCACCGGCTTCAGCTCGTCGGGCTTGAAGCCGAGGCTTTTGAAATAGGCCTGCAATTCTCGGGTGTTGGCGTCGATCTCCCCGCGCACCGTGGGCAGGTCGAAGCCGGTCGCCGCATAGCTGATCGACCAGGTGGCGAGGTCGGCCGTCACATCCTTTTCGGCGAGGCCCCGCACCGTGACCGAGCGATCCGCCGCCTTGGCGCGCTTGAGCCCGTCGCCCAGCAGATAGCCGCCGGCGACCACGCCGAACGCGAGCAGCGCCGCGCTGCCCAGAAGAACCTTGTCCCGCATGTCCAATGCCATGTGTCTTTCCTCTTCCGTCCGATGATGCGCGACCCTATCTATGAAGCGTATCTGACACTCCTGAGATGAACCGTTGCTTTATGGCGACGAATGGAGATTATTTTGCCCAAATATCTGCACACCATGATCCGGGTCGCCGACGTCGACAAGACCAAGGCCTTTTTCGAGCTGCTGGGCCTGAAGGAAGTGAAACGCTTCGACAGCGATCAGGGCCGGTTCACGCTCGTCTATCTGGCCGCGCCGGGCGACGAGGATGCGCAGGTCGAGCTGACCTACAACTGGCCGGCCGAGGATGGCACGCCCGCCGAGGTCTATGGCGAAGGGCGCAATTTCGGCCATATCGCCTATCGGGTCGAGAATATCTACGACACCTGCCAGACGCTGATGGACGCGGGCGTGACGATCAACCGGCCGCCGCGCGACGGTCACATGGCCTTCATCCGCACCCCCGACAATATCTCGATCGAGCTGTTGCAGGACGGGCGGCTGGAGCCGGCGGAACCCTGGGCGTCGATGCCCAATGTCGGAGCCTGGTGAGCGCCATGCTGGAGGTCGTCCGCATTCCCGTCCTCAACGACAATTATGTCTGGCTGCTGCACGACGACGCCAGCGGAGAGACAGTGGCGGTCGACCCCGCGGTGGCGGAGCCGGTGCTGGCGGCGGCGCAGGAGCGCGGCTGGGCCATCGACCAGATCTGGAACACCCACTGGCATGGCGATCATGTCGGCGGCAATGCGGCGATCAAGGCGGCGACGGGCTGCATCATTACCGGTCCGCGTGCGGAGGCCGAGAAGATCGGCACGCTCGACCGGATGGTGGAGGAGGGGGACAGCGTCCGCATCGGCGATCATGTCGCGACGGTGATGGCGGTGCCCGCGCATACGGCGGGCCATATCGCCTATCATCTGGCGCAGGATCATATCGTCTTCGTCGGCGACACCCTCTTCGCCATGGGATGCGGCCGGCTGTTCGAAGGGACGGCGGCGCAGATGTTCGACAATATGGCGCGGCTTGCGGCCCTGCCGGACGACACGAGCGTCTATTGCGCGCATGAATATACGCTCTCCAACGGCCGCTTCGCGCTGACGGTGGAGCCGGACAATGAAGCGCTGGCCGCGCGTGTCGCGGCCGTCGAGGGCGCGCGAGCGCGGGGCGAACCGACCGTGCCGACCAGCATCGGCGAGGAGCGCGAAACCAACATCTTCATGCGCGCGCGCGACGTGGCCGAACTGGCCGGGCGACGTGCGGCAAAGGATGCGGCCTGACGGTTTTTGGCCTATGATGCCGTCTTACAGGCGACAAGAGATTTGGAGAATCGCGATGCGCGCGTGGATGTGGATGGCGCCGTTGCTGCTGACGGGTTGCACCGGCAGCTATGAGGCCAAACCCCTGACGGACAAGCAGGCCGCCAAACTGGACAAGGCGCTGGCCGGCAAAGTGCCGGGCGAGAAGATGAGCTGCATCAATCGCGAGCCGCAGACCAACCTGACCGTCATCAGCAATAATGTCCTGCTCTATCGGGTCAGCAGGAAACTGGTCTACAAGAATGAGCTGATCGGCAGCTGCAACGGCCTGACCTATGGCGACACGATGATCGTGCGCAGCTTCGGGTCGCAATTGTGCCGTGGCGATTTCACGACGACCGCCAATCTGCAGACCGGGATGACGTCCGGCGCATGTGCGCTGGGCGACTTCATCCCCTATCGCGCGCCGCCCAAGTGACGCCCGGCGCCCGGCCGGCGCATTGACCGGCCTGCGCCCGCAGGATCAAAATATCGCGACCTGGCCCGGCGGGAAGGCTTGCAACGCCTTCCCTTTGCCCCTTTGATGACGGACATGCGGTCCTCGCCCCTCTTCCCCTGGCGCTATGGCATGTTCCTGGCGCTGCTCGCGATCATCGCGCCGCTGGCGCTGGTCCTGCCCTGGCATG
Organism: Sphingobium sp. WR1; assembly: GCF_059693745.1. Classification (NCBI taxonomy): domain Bacteria; kingdom Pseudomonadati; phylum Pseudomonadota; class Alphaproteobacteria; order Sphingomonadales; family Sphingobiaceae; genus Sphingobium; species Sphingobium sp. WR1. Next base: position 116,037 of record NZ_JCATID010000006.1, read on the forward strand.
GGGCGGTGATGGCCGGGTTCGACATTGCCGCGCTGGCCTTCATGCTCTCGGTCGTGCCGCTGATCGACGCCGATGCCGAATCGATGCGGCGCAAGGCGCAGGCGAACGACGCCAATCGCGAATTGATGCTGCTTTTGACCGGGGTCGTCAGCCTTGTGATACTGGTCGCGGTGGGCGTTGCGATCAGCCAGCATGGCGGCCCGGACGGGAAGACGATCGCGCTGCTGCTCGCGACCCTGCTGATCGCCTGGCTTTTTTCCAACCTCGTCTATGCGATGCATTATGCGCATATTTTTTACCTGCCCGGTGACAGGGGGGCAGGATCGGGGCGGGCTGGAGTTCCCGGAGACGGACGAGCCGGGCTATTGGGATTTCCTCTATTTCGCCTTCACGCTGGGCATGACCTTCCAGACGTCGGACGTGTCGGTGACGGCGACGGACATGCGCAGGACCGTGCTGTTCCAATGTCTGGCGGCGTTCCTGTTCAACCTCGGCATCCTGGCCTTCACCATCAACGTGCTGGGCGGGTGATCCCCGGCGATCGGACTTCGCCTGCCGCCTTACCGTTGATGCCGCGATGCGCGGAAAATGCCCCCGCCGCCGCCCTATTGCCTTCATGGCTTGCTTACCAATTTCTGCTAGAGACTGGCGGCCATGAGCAAGGCCGATCCCTGTCCCAAATCCGCCGTCAGCCATGGCGTCGGCGTCGCCGGCCTCATCGGGCTTGTCCTCTGGACGCTGGTGGCGCGCCATTATGGCATGAACGGCCCCAATGCGGGGCTGGCCGCCGTCGTCGCCTGCGGCCTGCCCATGGTGCTGTGGTCGCTGATCATCGACAAGGTGCATCGCCATGCGTCGACCGGGATCGACTGGCGGGCCGCGCCGCGCCCGGTGCGGGAGGTGCTGGACATCAGCATCGTCAAGGTCGCCGGGCTGTGGGGGACCTGGCTCGCGATCGCCATCTTCTACTGCATCGCGCGCTGGTACTGGAGCGGCAATTACCGCTTTTCCATGGACCTGTTCATGAATGCCGCGCCCTGGCTGCTGGCCGTGTCCATTCCCTATATATTGTGGATCGACCGGCGGCTGGTGAAGCCGAAGGATGCGTCCTACAGCTTCGGCCAATGGGTGATCGGCGGCGTGGCGGGGCAGGCGGACATGGTCCAGGTCGCGCACCATGCCCGCGCCTGGGCGGTGAAGGGCTTCTTCCTCGCCTTCATGCTGTCGATCGTGCCGGGCAATTTCACCAATGTCGTCAATTGGCGGCTGTCCGACGCGCTTGCCCATCCGGTGGCGCTGGCCGGATTCCTGATCGCGGTCATGTTCATGATCGACGTCTGCCTGGCGACGGTCGGCTATATCCTGACCTTCAAGCCGCTGGATTCGCATATCCGTACAGCCAATCCCTATCTGGGCGGCTGGCTGGCGGCGCTGATCTGCTATCCGCCCTTCGTGCTGATGGGCGGCGGCGGGCCGCTCGACTATCATGCCGGCGGCGCGGAATGGGATGTGTGGACTCAAGGGTCGACGGTGCTGCAATGGCTGCTGGGCGGCTGGCTGGTGCTGCTGACCGCCATCTATGCCTGGGCGACGGTGGCGTTCGGCATCCGTTTTTCGAACCTCACCCATCGCGGCATATTGACCCACGGTCCCTATCGCTGGACGCGGCACCCGGCCTATCTCTCCAAGAATCTCTTCTGGTGGTTTTCGGCGCTGCCCTTCCTGACCGTCAGCGGGTCGCTGACCGACATGGTGCGCAATTGCGCGATGCTGACGCTGACCAACGCGGTCTATTACTGGCGTGCGAAGACCGAGGAGCAGCATCTGTCGGCCGACCCGGATTATCGCGCCTATAGCGACTGGATGGAGCGCAACGCACCGGTCCCGCGCTTCTTCGCCTGGCTGACCGGGCGGAAGCGTGAGACGGACACAGTGGCGCAGCCGGCGGAATAGTCGCCCTCATCCAACTGCGCCTAGGCCGCAATGCGGCCAAGGCTTCGTATCCTTCTCCCGCAGGGAGAAGGATTTTCAGAAACTCTCTTCCGTGTAGATGCGGCTGAGATCGCCCTGCCATTCGCCATGATAGCGGTCGAGCAATCGTTCGGCATGGGTCTTGCCCGATGCGATCACTTCGTCCAGCGCGGAGAGATAGCCGGTTTCATTGTCGCCCGCGCTGTTGAGGCGCCCGCGCGCGGCGAGGCCCGACCGGGCGATGTCCACCACCTGCCCGGCAATGTCGCGCAACCTGCGCCCGCCGCCGATCGGCGCGTCGAGGCCCAGCTTCGGCACGGAATCGCGCAGGATCTGCCGTTCCTCCATGCTCCAGTCCTTGACCACGTCCCACGCCGCGTCGAGCGCGCCCTGGTCGTAGAGCAGGCCGACCCAGAGCGCCGGCAGCGCGCAAATGCGGTTCCACGGGCCGCCGTCGGCGCCGCGCATTTCGAGGAAGCTCTTCATCCGCACTTCGGGGAAGGCGGTGGAGAGATGATCCTCCCAATCCTTCTCGGTCGGCTTCTCGCCGGGCAGGACGGACAGCCTGCCGTCGAGGAAATCGCGGAAGGAAAGGCCCGCCGCGTCGATATATTTGCCGTCGCGGTAGACGAAATACATCGGCACATCGAGCGCATAGTCGGCATAGCGCTCATAGCCGAAGCCGTCCTCGAACACGAAGGGCAGCATACCGGTGCGGTGCGGATCGGTGTCCGACCAGATATGGCTGCGATAGGAGAGGAAGCCGTTGGGCTTGCCGTCGGTAAAGGGCGAATTGGCGAAGAGCGCGGTGGCGAGCGGCTGAAGCGCGAGGCTTACGCGGAACTTCTGCGCCATGTCTGCCTCGCTGCCATAGTCGAGGTTGGTCTGGATGGTGCAGGTGCGCAGCATCATGTCGAGGCCCAGCGACCCCACGCGCGGCATGTGCCGCAACATGATGTCGTAGCGGCCCTTGGGCATGATCGGCAGGTCTTCGCGGCCCTTGTCGGGCCACATGCCGAGCCCCAGGAAACCCAGGCCCAGCATGTCGCCGACATATTTGACCTGCTCCAGATGACGGCCGGTTTCGGCGCAGGTCTGGTGCAGATTGTCGAGCGGCGCGCCGGACAGTTCAAGCTGGCCCGCCGGCTCCAGGCTGATGGTGCCGTCGCTGCCGGACAGGGCGATGATATTCTCGCCCTCGAACACCGGACTCCAGCCATAGCGGGTCAGGCCGATCAGCAGCGTGTGGATGCCGCCCATTTCCTCATAGGAGGGGGCGTGATGATCCTTGCGATTGTAGACGAATTTCTCATGCTCGGTGCCGATGCGCCAGCGTTCCTTGGGCTTTTCGCCCTTGGAAAAGGCCGCGATCAGCTGGTCGCGGCTCTCGATGACGGGATCAACTCCCCCGGTGTCGGTTCTGGTGCTCATGCCCCGCCTTACTGCTTCCCCCACGCGCGTCAAACAAGAGCGCGCGGCCGACAGATAAGTTGCGCCTATGATCTGCGCAATAACATAGCGGAATGAAACTTAGCACCAATCTCCATTGATGGTCATCCAGGCCGCCATGGCGGCAATTGCGGCCGTTTCCGCACGCAGGATGCGCGGGCCGAGCGACACCGGCACCGCACCCGGAGTCGCGCGGATCGCCTCGCGCTCGGCGGGATCGAAACCACCCTCCGGCCCGACCAGGAAAGCGGCGGGACCGGGATGGGTGCGCAGGCTTTGTTCCAGTGGCGCACCGCCGGTTTCGTCGGCGAAAAAGAGATGGCGATCGGCGGGCCAACCTTTGAGCAGCGCGTCGAGCTTCACCATGTCGGCGAGGTCGGGCAAGGCGGTGCGACCGCATTGCTCCGCCGCCTCGACCAGATGGGCGTGCAGCCGGTCGAGATTGAGCCTGTCCACCACCGCGCGCCGGGTGAGCACGGGCTGGAGCCGGGCGACGCCCAGTTCGCACGCCTTTTCCGCGATCAGATCGATCCGGCCCTTCTTGATCGGCGCGCAGCAGAGCCAGAAATCGGGCACATGCTCCGGCGGCCTGGTCTGGCTGATGCACTCCAGCACGAGGTCGCGCTTGCGGATGTCGCGGGCGCGCGCCGCCCATTCGCCCGAACGGCCGTCGAACAGCAGGACGATATCGTCCGGCTTCACCCGCATGACGCTGATCAGATAATGCGCCGGGTTGCCGTCGACCGGCACGGCGACCCCTTCCCCCAGCTGGGTTTCGACATGGAGGCGCGGGGCGCTTTGCGGCGGCCAGGCGGGGGTTGCGGTCATTTCATCTCGTGTCTTGCCGGTTACTTGTTCTTCCCTAAAGAGAAGCATGGCCCTTCGACAAGCACCAGGCTGATGGCGGGAGGGCGAATGGAGTCGCAGTGAAGCAGACGATCGTCCCCGACAGCGAAGCGCGCGGCCTGCTCGCGCGGTTGCCGGACACGCCCCGAACCCTGGCGCAACTGGCGCGATTCGACCGGCCGATCGGCTGGTGGCTGCTCTTCTGGCCGGGCGCCTGGGCCGTGGCGCTGGCGGGGGGCGGATTCGCCCGTTGGCCGCTGATCGGCTGGCTGCTGCTGGGCAGCATCGCGATGCGCGGGGCGGGATGCGTGTTCAACGATATCGTCGATCGCGACCTTGACCGGAAAGTGGCGCGCACCGCCGCGCGGCCGCTGGCGAGCGGGGCGATGTCGGTGAAGGTGGCCTGGGCCTGGCTGCTGGCGCTCTGCCTCGTCGGGCTGATCGTGCTGCTTCAGTTGCATCTCTACGCGCAGATCGTGGCGCTGGGCAGCCTGGCGCTGGTCGCGGCCTATCCCTTCATGAAGCGGATCACCGGATGGCCGCAGGTCTGGCTCGGCCTCGTCTTTTCCTGGGCCGCGCTGGTGGGATGGAGCGAGGTCGCCGGCGCGCTGTCCCTGCCCGGCCTGCTGCTCTATGCCGGGAGCATCTTTTGGGTCGTGGGCTATGACACCATCTATGCGTTGCAGGACCGGGAGGATGACGCGCTGATCGGCATCGGGTCGAGCGCGCTGTCGATGGGGCGCCATGTGCGGGGTGGGGTGACGCTCTGCTATGCGCTGGCGCTGAGCCTGTGGGCCTGCGCGATCTGGCAGGTCCGGCCGCAGGGGCTGGCGCTCGCGGCGCTGCTGCCGATGGCGGGACATCTGCTGTGGCAGGTGGCGACGCTCAGGGAGGATGGCGTCGATCCGCTCGCCAAGTTCCGGTCCAACCGCTTTTCGGGTTTCCTGATGTTCCTGGGCTGTCTGGTGGTGGGGAGCGCTTCGCTATGACCCCGCAGCCGGGTGATGATTGCTGGCGCATCGCGCGAGCGGAGAAGGCCAGCGTCATTATCGACGCGGACAATTATTTCCGTCACGCCCGCGCGGCGATGATGAACGCGAAGCGGCGCATCATGCTGATCGGATGGGATTTCGATCCGGCGATCAGCCTGATCCGCGAGGATGAGGCGAAGGATGACGCGCCAGCCGTCATCGGCGATTTCATCACCTGGCTGGTGGAGCAGACGCCGGAACTGGAAATCTTTCTGCTGCGCTGGGACGTGGGGGCGATGAAGTCGATGGCGCGCCCGTCGCATCTGATGACGACCTTGCGCTGGATGGCGCATCCGCGCATCACCGTGAAGCTGGACAGTCATCATCCGCCCGCCGCCTCGCACCACCAGAAGATCGTGGTGATCGACGATAGTTTCGCTTTCTGCGGCGGCATCGACATGACCGGCGACCGCTGGGACACGCGCCGTCATCGTGACGAGGAGCCGGGACGGCACCATCCCGACGGGTCGCCCTATGGTCCCTGGCATGACGCCACGACGGCGCTGGCCGGGCCGGTCGCCGCGGCTCTGGGCGAGCATGGGCGCAACCGCTGGGTCGGCGCTGGCGGCGATCCGCTGGAGCCGGTCGAGGGCGTCACCGATGGCTGGCCCGACAAGCTGCCGGTGCAGTTCGAACGGGTGGATGTCGCCATCGCCCGCACCGCGCCCAAGATGGACGATCAGGAGGAACTGACCGAAATCGAGCAACTCTATCTGCATCAGATCGCGGCGGCGAAGCACCATATCTATGCCGAAAGCCAATATTTCGCCTCGCGTCGCATTGCCGAGGCGATCGCCAAGCGGCTGGACGAAGCTGACGGCCCGGAAATCGTCATCATCAATCCGGAGCAGGCCGACGGCTGGCTGGAGCAGCAGGCGATGGACACGGCGCGCGCGCGTCTGTTCGAGGCGCTGAAAAGCCATGATAGCCAAGGTCGCTTTCGCATCTATCACCCCTTCACCAATCGCGGCGTGCCCATCTATGTCCATGCCAAGATATTGATCGTGGACGACCGGCTGATCCGGGTCGGCTCCTCCAACATGAACAACCGTTCCATGCGGCTGGACACCGAATGCGACGTCTGCATCGACACGGCGCTGTCTGCCAATGACGGGCGGCAGGCGACGATCCTGAAGATTCGCGACGATTTGATCGCCGAGCATCTCGACCTGCCCGCCGAGCGGGTGTCGGCGGTGATCGCCGAGCGCGGCCTGATCGCGGCGATCGAGGAATTGCGGCAGAAGCCGGGGCGGACGCTGCGGCCTTATGTGACGCCGGACCTCAATGAGGTGCAGGCCTGGCTCGCCGACCATGAGGTGCTGGACCCCGAAGGCCCGGAAGAAATGTTCGAGCCGGTCAGCGAACGCGGCCTGTTTCGCCGGATGAAAGGCTGGTTCGGGCGGGGTTGAGCCATAGCGATTTCAAGTCAGATGAACATCTGACGACTCGGAGCCGAAGGCCGGCGTAGCGAAGTCGCGGAAAACAAAAGAAAATAGAGCCTATTCCGCTTCAATCTGATCGGAGCAGGCTTTATAGCAGCATGACTTTTGTTTGAGTCGTCATTGCGAGCGCAGCGAAGCAATCCAATGTCACCCCCTATGGATTGGTTGGGCTTCGCCCGCCTTCGGCTCGCTGCGCTCGCAATGACGAGGTAAGTCGACCTGATGTCATCCGACTCTAGAGCCGCGCCAAGGCGTCGGCGATGCGGCTGACGGCGATGTCGAAGCCGTCGGCCTGTTGGGCAAAGCCAAGCCGCATATGGGCGGGATGGCCGAAACAGTCGCCGGGGGCGAGCAGCACCCCCTGCGCCGCGAGCGCCTGACAGAAGGGGCGGCTGTCGCGGCCGTCGGCGAGCCAGGGGAAGGCTGTCGTCCCGCCATCCGGCCGCACCCAGGCGAGACGGCCGCCGGATTGCGCCACCAGCCCGTCCAGCATCGTGATATTGACCTGCGCCACCGAATGCAGCCGGGCGAGGATGGCGTCGCTCTGGCGCAGCGCCTGCGTCGCCAGCCTTTCCAGCAGCGGCGAACTGCTGATCGTGAAATAGCTGCGCGCGTCGATGACGCGCGCGCGCCGATCGGCGTCCGTGTCGATCAGCCAGCCCGTGCGCAGCCCCGGCAAGGACATCGCCTTGGACAGGTCGCTGGTGACGATGACATTGGGAATGCCCGCCGCCGAAGGCTGGGGTGCGGTGAAATAGAGGGGATGATAGACCTCATCCACCAGCAGGGGAACGCCGCGTTCGGCAAGGGCGGCCGCCAGCGCTTCGATCTCCGCGCGCGGCAGGACGGTGCCGGTCGGGTTATGCGGGGTGTTGAGGATCACCAGCACGGTGCCGGCGTCGACCTGCGCCAGGACCGCATCGGCACGCTGCGCAAAAGCGTCCGCGCGCTCGAGGCGATAGGCGCGGGTCGCCAGGCCCCAGGCCTGCGCCACCGCATCATAGGCGGGATAGCCCGGATCGGGCAGGACGATGTTCGCGCCCGGCCGCGCGCCCAGGCAGAAGAGGATGGACAGTGCCTCCGAAGCGCCGGTGGTGGCGATGACGGCGTCGGGATCGGCGCCGTGGAAGGCGGCGATCGCTTCGCGCAGCGGCCGGCTCCCTTCGGGCGGGGCATAGCTGAGGACCGTGTCGTCGATCGCCAAGGGCGTGTCGCCCAGCGCGCAGAGATCCGCGACGCTCCAGCGCGGCCCGGTGCTCGACGCCAGATTATAGGCGATGGGCGGGGTCGCGAAATCATAGGTCGACAACCAGTGATCGAGCGCGAAGGGGGGCAGGTGGACCATGGTCTTTCCTTGTTCCGTTGATGCGCGATGCTGCTGCCCGAACTAGGCAAGAACAAGGACCGGTCAGGGCAGGCTGGCCTTATTCCGCCGCCAGCAGCGCCTCCGCCCCATGGAGATTGACCGAGACGAGGCGGCTGACGCCGCGTTCGACCATGGTGACGCCGAACAGGCGATGCATCCGCGCCATGCTGACGGCATTATGAGTGACGATCAGGTAGCGGGTGTCGGTCTGCGCCACCATCGCGTCGAGCAGGTCGCAGAAGCGCTCGACATTGGCGTCGTCGAGCGGCGCGTCGACCTCGTCCAGCACGCAGATCGGCGCGGGGTTGGTCAGGAACAGGCCGAAGATCAGCGCGACGGCGGTCAGCGCCTGCTCGCCGCCCGACAACAGGGTGAGCGCGGCCAGCTTCTTGCCCGGCGGCTGGGCCATGATCTCCAGCCCCGCCTCCAGCGGATCGTCGCTGTCGATCAGTTCCAGATGCGCCTGACCGCCATTGAACAGGGTCGTGAAAAGGCGGCGGAAATGGCCGTCGACCGCCTCGAAGGCGGCGAGCAGGCGCTGGCGGCCCTCGCGATTGAGGCTGCCGATCGAGCCACGCAGCCGGTGGATGGCCTGGGTCAGCTCCTCGCTTTCGGCGCGGCTGGTCGCCTGGGTCGCTTCCAGTTCCTCCAGTTCCTGCGCCGCGACCAGATTGACCGGGCCGATCCGCTCCCGATCGGCGACGAAGCGATCATGATCGGCCTGTTCGGTCTGGGCGATGCGGATGTCGGCGCTGGCAAAGCCCAATTTCTCGGGCAGCACCGGGGGCGGGCATTCGAAACGCTCGCCCGACAGGCGGTTGGTCTCGATCCGGCGCTCATCGGCGGCTTCGGCGCGGGCGACGGCGGTGGCGCGGGCTTCGCGAGCGGCGGCGAGCGTCTCGCCCGCCTGCGCGGCGCGGGCTTCGGCGGTGCGGAGCGCGGCTTCCGCCTCCTGCTCGGCGCGGCGGGCCTGCTCGGCGGCGTCGGTCAGGGCGGACCCGTGATCGCTGAGGTCGGCGATGGCTTTTGCCAGGCTGTCGGGCTGCGCCTCGATCGCGGCGCGTTCGGTCATGATCTCCTCGGCGCGGGCGACCATGGCGGCGATGCGCTTGGCCGCCTCACCGGCGCGGGCGCGCCAGCCCTTGATCTCGGCGTCGGCGGATGCCTGCCGCTCGCGGTCGCTGGTGAGCGCACGGTCGGCCAACGCCTGGTCGGCCTGAAACTGACTGACGGCGGCGCGGGCCTTTTCGCTGGCCTGAACGAGGGTCGCGACCATGGCGCGCGTCTCGGCGCCATCGGGCACGGCGATGCGGGCCGCTTCTGCCTTCTGATGCTCGGCCTGCGCGCCGTCCCGGTCCTGCCGGATCGCCGCCAGCCGCTCCTCGATCGCCTCGCGCCGGCCGGCCAGTCGTTCAAGCGCGGTGGTCGCTTCGTCGGCGGCGCGCAGGGCGGCGCGGAGCCGCTGGTCGGCCTGCGACAGGGTGGTGCGGCCGGCCGCCAGCGCCTGAGCGGCCGCCAGTTCGCGGGCCTTGGCCTCTTCCTGCGCGGCGGCGGCGCTTTCGACTTCGGCCTGCATAGCGGGGCGTGCGGCGGCGATGGCCTCCAGCCGGTTGAGGCGGATCAGCCGTTCGGCGGCCGCCGCGCCGCCTTCGGCCGCGACATAGCCGTCCCAGCGGCGCAACCGCCCGTCGAGGGTGACGAGCCGCTGGCCCACGGCGAGCGCCTGGCCTTCGTCCTGCTCCGCCACGCCGATCTGCGCCAGACGGCGGGCCAGTTCGGGCGGGGCAGTGACATGGCCGGCAAGCGCGATCGTCCCGACGGGCAAGGCGGGGTCGGCGGGCAGAGCCTCGGCACCCGCCCAGCGGCGCTTGCCCTCAGCCCCGACCGGCGCTTCCAGATCATCGCCCAGCGCCGCCGCTAGCGCGCGTTCATAGCCCGGCGCGGCCTTCAGCCGGTCGAGCGCGCGCGCCTTGTCGCCGGCGCCGCTCTCCACCGCGCGTTTGAGCGCTGCCGCCTCGCTGTCGAGTGCGGCCAGCGCGGCACGGGCGGCGGCGAGCGCTGCTTCGGCGGCCGCCCGCGCCTCGGCGGCGGACTGGCGATCGGTTTCGGCGGACTCGATGGCAGCTTCGGCGCCATCGCGATCGGTCTTTGCCTGTTCCTGATCGGTCAGGGCAGCGGCGCGCCCGGCCTCCAGCGGCGCGGCGTCGGGCAGGGCAGCGGCTTCGGCGGCGAGCCGCGTCACATCGCGCTCGGCGCGGTCGAGATGATTGCGCGCGGCGGCAAGCGCCGCTTCGGCGACGCGCAGTTCGGCCTGTTCGGCGGCCTGCTTCGCCATCGCCCTGGCGAGGTCCAACTCGGCATCGCGTGCGCCATCCTCGGCGGCGGCGATACGCGCGGCGAAATCGGGCCGCAGCGTCTCGGTCTCGGCGATCCGCGCCTTGAGCGTGGCGATCTCCGCGGTCAGGCGGGCGATGGCGTCGGCCGCGTCATTGGCCAGCGTGCCCTCGCGCGCGCGATCCTCCTCCAGCCGATTCGCCTGTTGTGCGATGTCGGCGAGGCGGCGGACGGCCGAATCCCGCTCGGTGCGCAGCGCGGCGAGGCGATGGCCCGCTTCATTGGCGGCGTCGCGCGCGACCTGCGCGGCGGCGCGCCTGTCGGCCAATGCGGCGACGGCGGCCTGGGCGTAGGCGGCAGCGGCAAGCTGTCCTTCCTGGGCAGCGGCGACGGCGGCATCGGCCTGCTTCGCTTCGGTGCGGGCGGCCTCGGCGCTGGCATTGGCCTCGCGCCAGCGGGCGAAGAGGGTGCGACCTTCGGCAATGCGAATCTGCTCGGACAGGCGGATATAGCGTTCCGCCGCCTTGGCCTGTCGGCGCAGGGCGTTGGCGCGTATATCCATGTCCGCCAATATCTCGTCCAGCCGGGCGAGATTGGCCTCGGCGGCGCGCAGCTTCTGTTCGGCGTCCTTGCGCCGGACATGCAGCCCGGCGATGCCCGCCGCCTCCTCCAGCATGGCGCGGCGTTCCTGCGGGCGGGCGGCGATGACGGCGGCGATGCGGCCTTGACTCACCAGCGCCGGGCTGTGCGGTCCGGTGGCGGCGTCGGCGAAGATCAGCGCGACATCCTTGGCGCGCACGTCCCTGCCATTGGCGCGATAGGCGCTGCCCGCGCCGCGCTCGATCCGGCGGGTGACTTCCAGTTCGCCGTCGGCGCCGACCTCGATCGCGTTGAACAGCTCGCCCTGTTCCTGCACGGTGAGCAGCGACACTTCGGCAAAGTCGCGCTGGGGGCGGGTGGCGGTGCCGGCGAAGATCACATCCTCCATGCCCGCGCCGCGCATGGATTTGGCGCTGGATTCGCCCATGACCCAGCGAATGGCCTCCAGCAGGTTGGACTTGCCGCAGCCATTGGGACCGACGATGCCGGTCAGGCCCGGCTCGATCCGCAGCTCCGTCCCATCGACGAAGCTCTTGAAGCCGGAAAGCTTGAGCCGCTTTATCTGCATGGAAACAGACCGGGACGGCAGGCCCCGGTTTCCCTATGCGTAAGCGCCTCTATCCGTCCCCCGCGCGCCAATCAGATTCCCGCATCCTTGAGCTTGGGCTGGAGCGCGGCCCAGTTGGCGACATTGTCGACCAGCACGCCGTTGATCAGGAAGCTGGGCGTGCCCGAAATCTGATATTGGCTGTTCGCCGCCTCGACGCCCTTGGCCAGCTTTTCGGCGGCGGCGGTGTCGGTCAGGCACTGCTTCGCCTGGTCGGCGGAAATGCCGCGCTGCTGCGCATATTCGACCAGGCCCGCAATCTGCGCGATCGCGCCGAAGCGCTGCGCCGGCGGCATCTGCTCGACGGTCTTGAACTCGGCGTCCTTGCCCTGGATTTTCTCGAACATCGCGCTCTGGTTGGCGAAGAACTGTTCCGACAGCGGATAGTAGATATCCTTGCCGCCGCACTGGGCCAGCAGGGCGGTGGTCATGTCGATGGGGTCGCGCACGAAGGTGCGGAACTCGAAGCTCATCTTGCCGGTGTCGACGATCTTCTTGATCTCTTCCGACGCCTCGGCGGAGAAGTCGCGGCAATGGCTGCACGTATAGGAGCCGAACTCCACCAGCTTGAGCTTCGCATTGGGATTGCCCATCAGATAATAGCCTTCGGGCGTCTGGGCGACGGTTTCCGACCAGCGGGTGCCGACGGGCGCGGCGACGGCGGCGATCTGTTCGCCGGTCGGCTTGGCGCCTTCCTCGCTCTTGCCGCAGGCGGCGAGGGTCAGGCTGAGGGTGATGAGGGCAATGGCGGGCAAGGCTTTCACGACGGGCAAGGCTCCGATGATGGGCTATATGGAAGCGGGTTTAGATCAGTGCGCGGCGGGGGGCAATGCGGCCTGAAGGATCGCCCAGGTCGATCCCTGCACCAGCGTGCCGTTGACCACGAAGCCCGGCGTGCCGGTGATCTTCACCTTGTTCCACGCCTCGTCGGTCATCGCCAGCACCTGCTTCATCGACTGCGGGTTGGCGATGCAGGCGTCGAGCTGGGCATTGGAGAAGCCGCGCTTGTTCATCAGCGCGTAAAGGCCGGTCTTCTGCCCGATATCCTTGAGCGCGGGAATCTGATCGGTCGGCTTGGCGGCGTCGCGATCATAGGTTTCGAGCTGCTCCATCCAGGCGGTCTGGTTGGCGAACAGCGCCTCATGATTGCCCATGAACCGGGCCGGGCCGCCGCAGCGGGCGAGCAGCGCGGCGGTCAGGTCATATTTGTCGCGCACGGCGTTGCGCACCTCGACCCCGACCTTGCCGCCCTTCACATATTGGGTCTTGAGCGGCGCGCTGGCCTCGCCGACGAAATGGGCGCAGTGCGAGCAGGTGTAGCTCACATATTCGACCAGCTTGGTCGGAGCGGCGGGATTGCCCATATAATGGCCGCCGATCGGCGAGAGGACGACCCGGTTCGCCCAGTTGGCGGCGGGCGCCGCGACCAGGGCTGCGGGAAAGGCGAGCAGGGCGAGCGGCAGATATTTCTTCATGAGACGGGTCCGTAATCGAGATTGGCTGAACCTGGGCCTAATTATTTTCTGTTTTCCGCGATTTCCGAGGCGTCGGATGTTCCATCCGACTTGAAATCGCTCAGTTGATCTTGGGCAAGCCGCTGCTGCTGGCAAGCCCCTGCGCCAGCGATTCGAGCACGGCGCGCAGTTCGGGGTCGCCGATGTCGCGCAGCGAATCGCCCAGCTCGACCGGAATGGGCTTGAGGTTGCGGGGCGGGGGGCGCCGCTCGGCGGCGACGGGCGATATCTCGCCCTGGCGCATCGCGACCTTGGCGACGGCGGCATAGCCGAAGAAGCGGTTCACCCGCTCGACGATGTCGGGCAGCACATGCTGGACCATCGGCGCATGGCCGCTCATCACCGTCAACTGGAGCGTGCCGCCGGCCTTCTGCCCCACCGGGAAGCGGATCGATTCGGGCGCGCTGATACCGGCATAATGGGGGCCGACAATCTCCGCCCAGCGCGTGACGATGCTCGACTGGACGAAGCCGAACTTGCGGAAGGCGGCGCGGCCGATGTCCGGCATAAGGTCGGCGATCTGGCGCGGCGCGCCGATGCGCGGGCGTTCTTCGGTCGGGGTCTTGCGACTCTTATATTTCGGGGGGACCGGGCGTTCCGTCATGGCCCACTTAATGGCATAGGGCCGCCATGCGCGTCGAGGGTAGAGACAGAAAAATCGCGAGCGACCTGCTTGCCCATTATGAGGTCCATGCGCGACGTTTGCCATGGCGCGCGCCGCCGGGCGCGAATGCGGCCGATCCCTATCGGGTCTGGCTGTCGGAGGTGATGTTGCAGCAGACGACGGTGGCGGCGGTCGGCCCCTATTTCGCGAAATTCACCGAGCGCTGGCCGACCGTCGCCGATCTGGCCGCAGCCCAAGATGCTGACCTGATGGCCGCCTGGGCTGGGCTGGGCTATTATGCCCGCGCCCGCAACCTTCTGGCCTGCGCGCGGGCGGTGGTGCGCGACCATGAAGGGCGCTTCCCCGATACGGAGGAGGGGCTGCGCGCGCTGCCGGGGGTGGGCGCCTATACCGCCGCCGCCGTGGCTGCCATCGCCTTCGGCCGGCGGGCGGTGGTGGTTGACGCCAATGTCGAGCGGGTTGTGACGCGGCTGTTCGCGATCGATACGCCACTGCCGGGCGCGCGGCCGGAGATTCGCGCCATGGCCGACCGCATCACGCCCTATGTCCGTGCGGGGGATTTTGCCCAGGCGATGATGGATCTGGGCGCGACCATCTGCACGCCGCGCAGCCCGGCCTGCGGCATCTGTCCGCTGCGGGAGGATTGCGCCGCATTGCGGACCGCCGATCCCGCCGCCTTCCCGGTCAAGGCGGTGAAGAAGGCCAGGCCGCACCGGCTGGGCCATGGCTGGTGGATCGAGCGCGACGGCCATGTCTGGCTGGTGCGCCGCCCGGACAAAGGATTGCTGGGCGGGATGCGGGCGCTGCCCAGTTCCGACTGGAACGCCGCGCCTGACGCCACGCCGCCGATCGCCGCCCGCTGGAAGACGATCGATGAGCCGGTCGCCCATGTCTTCACCCATTTCTCGCTGGCGCTGCGCGTCCATCATGCCCATGTGGACCAGGGCGTGACGCCGGAGGGCGAAGGTCTGTGGTGGCCGGTCGCGCGGATCGGGGAGGCGGGCCTGCCGACCCTGTTCGCCCGCGCGGCCGAAGCGGTGAGGAAGGACAAGGATGCACGGGACTGACATGCGCAAGGGGACGCTGCCGAGCTTTGTCGGCGGCACGCTCGACCGGGTCGATCATATCCGCACCAATCCCGCTCTGCTGGCGGAGACATTCGCCGATCCTTCCGCCCGGCTGCTGCTGCTGGACGGGCTGGAGCCGGTCGAGGCGGACGGGCATCTGCTGCTGGAGCCGCTGCCGGCGGACGCATTGGTCGAGGACCATGTGCTGCTGGGCGTCGATCCCCAGGAGCGGCCGATCTTCGCCCGGCTGGTCGCCGACCTTGTCCCGAATCCCGCGCCCACGCCGCGCAGCGGCACCGTCGCCGATCTGGTCCCGGCCGCGGAGGTCGCGTTTTACGGCGCGGCGCGCAGCCTGCTCCATTGGCACGCGCGGCATCGTTTCTGTTCTGTCTGCGGCGTGGCCACGGCGCCGGTCAAGGCGGGCTGGGCGCGCAAATGCGCAAGCTGCGGTTCCGAACATTTCCCACGCACCGATCCGGTCGCGATCATGCTGGCCGAACATCGGGGGCGGGTGCTGCTGGGCCGCCAGCATAGCTGGCCGCCGGGCCGCTATTCGGCGCTGGCCGGCTTCATCGAGCCGGGCGAGACGATCGAGGAAGCGGTGGCGCGCGAGCTGCATGAGGAGGCGGGCATCCGTGTCCATGACGTGCGCTATGTGATGAGCCAGCCCTGGCCCTTCCCCTCCTCGCTGATGATCGCCTGCATTTGCGTGGCGGAGGATGACAGGCTCACGCTCGATTCGACCGAGATAGAGGATGCCTTCTGGTGCGACGCCGCAGGCGTTCGCGCGGCGATGGCGGGCGATCCCCACGCGCCCTTCCGCGTTCCGCCGCCCATGGCCGTCGCCTGGCATCTGCTCGACCACTGGCTGGCGGGCGTTGCCCCTTCCGACACAAGCGCGTAAGGCCATCCCCCTTCCCTTCTTCCATTCAAGGACTATCTCCGCTCCATGCTCAGCCTCGAAGAAGCCCAGTCGCGCGCGCAGGATCTGGTGAGCGCGGCGCGCCAGGCGGGCGCGGATGCGGCCGACGCCATCTATGCCTGCAATGCGTCGACCAACGTGTCGGTGCGGCTGGGCGCGCTGGAGGATGTCGAGCGGTCAGAGGGCGAGGAGATTGGCCTGCGCGTCTTCATCGGCCAGCGCTCGGCCAGCATTTCCGCGTCGGACATGAATCCCGCGACGCTGGCGACATTGGTCGACCGTTGCATCGCCATGGCGCGCGAGGCGCCCGAAGATCCCTATGCGGGCCTGGCGCCGGAGGATCGGCTGCTCAGAAAACGCCCGCCCTCGCTCGACCTGACCGATGAGGAGGAACCCGAACCCGCCGCGCTGCGCGAACGCGCGCTGATCGCGGAGGAGGCCGCGCGCAGCGTGCCGGGCATCACCAACAGCGAAGGCGGCGGCGCGGCGAGCGGCCGCAACCAGGTCGCACTGGCGACCAGCCATGGTTTTGCCGGCGCCTATGCCGGCACCAGCCATTCGACCTGGGCCAGCGTGCTGGCCGGCGCGGGCGCGGACATGCAGCGCGACCATGCCAGCCACAGCGTCCGGCACCTCGAAGATCTGGACGATGCCGAGGCGATCGGCGTGCGGGCGGGGCAGCGGGCGATCGCGCGCCTCAATCCGGTGAAGGTCGAAAGCGGCGTCATGCCCGTGATCTTCGATCCGCGTATCGGGTCCAGCCTGATCGGCCATCTGATCGGCGGCATGGTGGGGCCTGCGATCGCGCGCCGTTCGAGTTTTCTGCTCGACATGCTGGGCCAGGCGATCTTCGACGCCGGCGTCACCATCATCGACGATCCGTTGCTGCAACGCGGCCTGCGCTCGCGGCCGTTCGACGGCGAAGGGCTGCCGGTGGAGCGGCGCGCGCTGATCGACAAGGGCGTGCTGACGGGCTGGCTGATGGACAGCGCTTCGGCGCGGCAGCTCGGCCTCGAACCGACCGGCCATGCCAGCCGCGGCGGCGCCGGCGCGCCTGGCGCCAGCGTCACCAACGTCCACATGGCGGCGGGCGGCGTCTCGCCAGGCGATCTGATGGCCGACGTCAAGCGCGGTCTTTATGTCACCGAACTGATCGGCATGGGCGTCAACGGCGTCACCGGCGACTATAGCCGGGGGGCGGCGGGTTTCCTGATCGAAAATGGCGCGGTGGCGCACGCCGTGTCGGAAATCACCATCGCCGGCAACCTCAAGGATATGTTCCGCGCGCTGACCCCCGCCAACGACCTCCAGTTCCGCTACGCCATGAACGTGCCGACCCTGCGCATCGACGGGATGACCGTTGCCGGAGGCTGATCCATATTTGCGCGCCGTCGTGTCCGCCGTGGCGGATGCGGCCGATCATGCGCTGACGCTCTGGGCCAATGGGGAAACCCGCGTGCGCCAATGGGAGAAGGTGCCCGGCCACCCGGTATGCGAGGCCGACCTGGCGGTCGACGCGCTCCTGCGCCAACGGCTGGCGGCGATCGACAGCCAGGCGGGATGGCTGTCGGAGGAGACGGCGGACACGGTGCACAGGCTGGGCGTGTCGCGCGTTTGGGTGGTCGACCCGATCGACGGCACGCGCGACTATCTGCGCGGTCGCCCCGGCTGGTCGGTGTCGGTGGCGCTGGTCGAGGATGGCGTGGTCAGGCTGGGTATTCTCGCCGCGCCGGCGCGCAACGAATTGTGGATCGCGCAGGCGGGGCGGGGGGCGACGCGCAACGGTGTCCCGTTGCGCGCGGGATCGCGCACCGAACTGCCGGGCGCGCGCGTGCCCGCCGACCAGCTGCCGCGCGTCGATCGCGATCTGGTGGCGGTGGAGAAACCCAACAGCATCGCGCTGCGCATGGCGATGGTCGCCGCCGATGAAGCCGATCTGGTCGCGACGGTGCGCTGGGGCAATGAATGGGATGTGGCGGCCGCTGCGCTGATCTGCACGGAAGCGGGGGCATCCGTTACCGATGCGCTTGGCGATCCGCTCCTCTTCAACCGGCCGCAGCCGACGGCCTTCGGCCTGCTCTGTTCGGCGCCCGGCATCCATGCCGCCGCGTTGGAACGGCTGACGCCGCGCGCGCGGGACATTCTCGGCCGGGATTAACGACCAGGCGCGCAACGATGGAGGATGTCGGGGGGCAATATGTCCTTCAGCCGCGCGCGCACGACCGTCGCCCAGATTCGGTAGCCTTGCGGGTTCATATGCACACGGTCCGGCTGGTAATTGTCGCCGATCCGCCCGCCAGCCAGCAGCGGCGTGGTGATATCGGCATAATAGACGCGCGGCGCGTGCGGGATAAGGCGCTGCACCGCGCGATTGTAGAGATGCAGGTCGGGCAGATAGGCCGCGCGACGCGGGCTGGGCTTCATCGACAGCAGCAGCACCGGCACGTCGCCCAGCAATTGGGTGCGCAGGTCGAGCAGCGTCGCGAGCCGGCGGATCACGGTGCGCACCGGCACGCCATTGGCGATGTCATTCTCCCCGACATAGAGGATGATCGCCTGCGGGCGGCCCTCCTTCTCCGGGCGGATATTGCCGAAGCGGGGAATGATGTCGTCGAGCGTGGCTTTGTTGATGCCACGGTTTCGGACGATCCACGGCGCCATGTCCCGGTCGAGGCTGTCCCAGCGACGGATCGAGGAACTGCCGATGAACCAGAGCATGCAGGCCCCCGCCGACGGCTGAGCGTCCGGCAGGGCCGCCGTCGTTTGCCGATAATATTGGATGGCCTTCCAGCCGCCGAAAAAGGCGCAGATGGCGAGCAGGGGCACGGCGAACCTGGCAAAGGGGGTATCGAGCTTCGACAATCCATTCTCCGCGGAGGTCTCGATATCATCCGATTCAGGTGATGGTCTGCCGCAGGCCGCCTTAGGGTTGAATGTCGATCGGCCCTGGCCCCTCAGAGCTTCCCATATTTGGCTTCGAACCCGGCGACATCGCCTGCAGCCAGATATTTGGCCTGGTCGATCCACTGGTCGCGCACCGGCCGACCCTTGAAATTGCCGAGCTTGCCGTCGATCGCGGCGATGTCGGCGTCGGACCAGGCGGCGATCTGGGCGTAGCGGGTCACGCCCAGTTCGATCAGCAGCGTCCTGAGTTTGGGGCCGACGCCCTTGAGCTTGAGCAGATCGTCGATGTCCGCAGCCGGCGCGGTGACGGCAGGAGAAACCGGCACGGGTTCGGCGGCGACCACGGGCGCAGGCGTAGCGACCGGCTCCGGTTCAGGCTCAACCACGGCCGGCGAGGGTGGTATCGCCGCCGGACCGGCCACCACCGGCGCGGGCGCCGACGGAACTTCCACCACGGAAGCGGCGGGCGTCACCGGCGCAGTATCGACAAGGGGATGCGGGGCGGATGGCGCGACCGGCTCCGTGGGCGCGTCGATGCCGGACTTGCGCTTGCCCGACAGCAGGAACACCAGGCCGATGATGACAAGCAGCCCGACTAGCAGCCACAGGCCATAGTCCATGAAGAATTCCTGCATCGCGCACCACCTCCCTTGTTGAATGCCTTGGCCGTGTTGAGCGCCTTGGCCTGTTCGCCTGTCTCGCCCTATTTAAGGGCGCTAACGCCCGAGGGGCAAGGGCATCACGCCTTTTCGCGCGCGACCTCCCGCCAGCCGATATCGCGGCGACAGAAGCCGGTCGGGAAATCGATCGCGTCGACGGCGGCATAGGCGGCCGCCTGCGCCGCGCCCACATTGTCGCCAGTGGCGGTGACATTGAGCACGCGTCCGCCATTGGCGACCAGCACGCCATCCTTGTCCGCGGTGCCGGCATGGAAAATCTTCGCGCCATCCCGTTCCGCCGCGTCGATCCCCCGGATCGCGCCGCCCTTTTCGGGCGTGCCGGGATAGCCGTTGGCGGCCATGACGATGGTCAGCGCGGTGCGATCCGCCAGCTTCACCGGTCCCTGTCCGGCCAGCTTGCCCTGCGCCACGGCGAGCAGCAGTTGGACCAGATCGCCGTCGAAACGGGTCATCAGCACCTGGCATTCGGGATCGCCGAAGCGCGCATTATATTCGATCAGCTTCGGTCCTTCGCCGGTCAGCATCAGCCCGGCATAGAGCACGCCGGAATAAGCCATGCCCTCGGCCGCCAGCGTGTCGACTGTCGGCCTGATGATCTTTTCCAGAACTTCCGCTTCCAGTTCGGGCGTCAGCACGCGCGCAGGGCTATAGGCGCCCATACCGCCGGTATTGGGGCCGGTGTCGCCATCGCCGACGCGCTTGTGATCCTGCGCCGAACCGAAGGGCAGGATGGCGGTGCCGTCGGTCAGTGCGAAGAAGCTGGCCTCCTCGCCGGTCATATATTCTTCCAGCACCACTTCCTCGCCCGCCGCGCCGAACGCGCCGGAGAACATGGAATCGAGCGCATCCAGCGCTTCGTCGCGGGTTTCGGCGATGATCACGCCCTTGCCCGCGGCGAGGCCATCAGCCTTGATGACTACCGGCAGGGTGAAATCGTCGAGCGCGGCAATCGCGCCATCCTTGCTGGTCACACGGCTGTAGGCGGCGGTGGGAATGTCGGCACGCTTGCACAGATCCTTGGTGAAACCCTTCGACCCTTCGAGCTGGGCAGGTTTCTTGTTGGGGCCGAACACGGCGACGCCCATGGTGCGGAGGTTGTCGGCCAGGCCATCGACCAGCGGCGCTTCGGGGCCGATCACCACCAGGCCGATCGAATGGCGGATGCAGAAATCCAGCACCGCCCGATGATCGGCCGCATCAAGGTCGACCAGGGTGGCGTGCTGCGCTATGCCGGGGTTGCCCGGCGCCGCGTACAGCGTTTTGAGGGCCGGTGATTGCGCCAGTTTCCACGCCAGCGCATGTTCGCGGCCGCCGCCGCCAAGCAGAAGGATGTTCATGTCGCCCATGTCCCCGGAAATTGATGCCTATGACAGTTCGGGCCGCCTGTTAGCCGAGGAACGCGCGGGCGACAACGCGCCGCCGCTGTCGGTCAGCGAATTGTCGGGCCTGCTCAAGCGCACGGTCGAGGATCGTTTCGGCCATGTCCGCCTGCGCGGCGAGATTTCGGGCTTCAAGCGGGCGGCGTCGGGGCATCTCTATCTCGCGCTCAAGGACGACAATGCCGTCATCGACGGGGTGATGTGGAAGGGCGGCGCGCAGCGGCTCGCCTTCCAGCCGCAGGACGGGGTCGAGGTGATCGCCACCGGCAAGCTCACCACCTATCCGGGCCGATCCAAATATCAGATCGTGATCGAGCGGATGGAACTGGCCGGAGAAGGCGCGCTGATGGCGCTGCTGGAAAAGCTGAAGGCAAGACTCGCGGGCGAGGGGCTGTTCGCGCCCGAACGCAAGAAGGCCTTGCCCTTCCTGCCGCGCACCATCGGCGTCGTGACATCGCCCACCGGCGCGGTGATCCGCGACATTCTCCACCGGCTGGAAGATCGCTGCCCGACCAATGTGCTGCTCTGGCCGGTGCTGGTGCAGGGGCAGGGCGCGGCGGAACAGGTGGCGCGCGCGGTGCGGGGCTTTTCGGCGATGGACGGCAGCGGGCCGCTGCCCCGGCCCGATCTGGTGATCGTCGCGCGCGGCGGCGGTTCGATCGAGGATCTGTGGAGCTTCAACGAGGAAATCGTCGTGCGCGCCGTCGCCGACTGCACCATCCCGATCATCTCGGCGGTGGGGCATGAGACCGACACGACATTGTGCGACTATGCCGCCGACCGGCGCGCGCCCACGCCGACCGCCGCCGCCGAAATGGCGGTGCCGGTGCGGGCGGAGCTGCTGGCCGGTTTGAGCGAGATGGGTCTGCGGGCCGGGCGCGCGGTGCGCCGGGGCGCGGCGCAGGCGCGGGAGCGGCTGGAAATGCAGGCGCGGTTGATGCCCACGCCCGATATGCTGCTGGCGCCACAGCGGCAGCGGCTGGACCAGCTGTCGGATGGGCTGGTCGGCGGATTGCGCCATCGGCTTGCCGATGCGCGCGCGCATCTGGGGCAGGCGGGGGGCGCGCTGCGGCCGGCCTTGCTGACGCAGCAGCTTCAGCGCGGGCGCGAACGGCTCGACCGGCTGCGGTTGCGGCCCGACTATCTGGCGCGCGCCCTGTCCGATCGCGCGACCGCCTTCGACCGGGTGTCGCGTCATTTCGCCTCGCTCAACCCCGATCTGCCGCTGCAACGCGGCTATGCGCGGGTGATGGCGGACGGGCATCTGGTGCAGTCGGTTGCCGCGGCGCAGGCGGCGGGGCGGGTGGTGCTGCATTTCAAGGACGGAACGGTCGACGCGACGATCGGGGACGCGCCGCCGCCGCTTGAGAAGCCGGCTCCGGCCGCTATATCATCTTCACCCCGTCCCGTCCGCAAGCCGCGCGGAGCGGAGGAAGGGCAGCAACAGGATCTCTTCTCCTGACGCCCTCGCTGATAAAGGCCGATTGATCATGTTGATGTCCAACCGCGACCGCGTCGCCCGTCTCCACTATATGCCCTACAGCTTTCGGGTATTGCAGGCGGGGGATCATGTCGTCTGCGCGGTCACGGGGGCGAAGATCGCGCTGGAGGATCTGCGCTACTGGAGCATCGCGCGACAGGAACCCTATGCCAGCGCGGAGGCGTCGGCGCAGGCCGAATTGAAGGCCGCCCGCGCCGGATGAGGCGGATTGCCGTCGCGCTTTTGCTGTCCGGTTTGATGCCCCTCTCATCGGGCGGCGGCGCTGCGCCACTTGCCCGGACTGTGACCGGCGCTGATTTGCGGCTGGACGGCGCGTTGATACAGGGCGGCGCGGTCACGGGCACGGCGCCGGCAGACACGGTTGCCCTGCATCTTGACGATCAACTGGTGCCGGTCGATGCCGACGGCCGTTTCCTGATCGCCTTCGACCGGGATGCGCCGCCCAGCGCACGCCTCTCCGCACGGCTTCCCGATGGCCGGACGATCGAACGGCAACTGACCGTCGCGCCGCGCGCCTGGCGGATAGAGCGCATCAATGCGCCGCTGCGCCCGACCAGGAGCACCGAAGCCTTCATGGTTCTGCGCATACCCGAACTGGAAGCGATTGACGCCGCTCGCAAAAAGGTGACTGATGCTCGCGGGTGGCGGCAGCGCTTCATCTGGCCGCGCACCGGCCGCATTTCCGGCCTGTTCGGATCGCAGCGCATCTATCAGGGGCAGCCGGGCGCCTATCATGGCGGCGTGGATGTGGCCGGCGTGACCGGCGAGCCGGTGGTGGCGCCAGCCGACGGCGTCGTCATCCTGGCGGCGGCGGACAAGCCTTTCACGCTGGAGGGGCATTTGTTGATGATCGATCATGGCCATGGCCTCAACAGCGCCTTCCTGCATCTGTCGCGGATCGACGTGAAGCCGGGCGATCATGTGAAGCAGGGCCAGCGCATCGGCGCCATCGGCGCGACCGGCAGGGCCACCGGCCCGCATCTTCACTGGGGCATGAAATGGAATGCGGCGCGGATCGACCCGCTGCTGATCGCCGGGCCGATGTCGCAATAAGGAAAAGAGATCAGCCGACCCGCTTCATCCGCACGGCGCGGCCGCCTTCGACCTTGCCCATGAAGCTGCCCATGGCGGCGCGGCGAATCTCGATCGTCTGGCCGACCTTGGGTTCGCGGCCGGTGACGGCTTCGGTCGTCATCCATTGTGCGCCGTCCTCCAGCACGATCTGCCACTTGCCATAGCCCATGCTGCGCAGCGAGGCGATCTTCGCCTCGATATGGTTGAAGCCCTCCTCTTCCTTCACTTCTTCCTTGTCGTCGCCGTCCCCCAGGAAGGGCAGTTTGGGAAAGGCGAAGCCGAACAGGGTCTTGCGCGTCTTGTTGAGTTCGCTCTTGTCCAGCACAACCACCTCGTCGCGCTGCGACGCAGCCTCCATCGCGCCGACCTGCTGGTCGAAACAGGCGAGGCGCTGGGCATTGTCGGCGATGGCGCGGCACTGGAGCAGATTGGTGAAGATTTCAGGCTTGGGCTGCTGCCGGGGCGCCGCCACAGCCTGTCCGGCCATCAGGCAGAGGGGGACCGCCAGCACCCAGCCGCTCTTGCCGTTCATCTCCATATTCTCCTTCGCCGGAAGTCCGTGTCGCCGCATAACATGCATCCGCTGGAAGCAAGGTCAACAGGAGCGTTGCAGGCTCGCCCCATGCGCTGTGAGCCACAATCCATCCCCTTCGCCCACCATGTTTGCATTAATGCTACAGTTGTTTGGAAGCCCATGAAATAATCTTGCAATACGATCGTAAAACAGCGGCGTTCGCGGCTTGTTGCATTTATGATACAGCCTCTTCCAAAAGCGGCCTTTGTGCTTTTCCCGTGCTTTACAGCGCCCTGAACCCCGCGCAGGTTCCCGCAATCGATATGGGGGGACGCTGTCGGGCACCATTCCCTTCATATGCGAAAAGCTAATGGCGATATCCGCCAAACTCCAGAGCAAGGGACTGGACTGTGAAGACATTTTCGAAAAGGGCACTTTTGCGTGCCAGCGCCGCTCCGGCGATCCTGAGCGCGTCGCTGATCGCCACGGCCGCGTTCGCGCAGGACGCGCCGCAGGGTGCGGAAGCGCCCGCCGAAGGCGACACCATCATCGTCACCGGCTCGCTGATCCGCAATCCGAACCTGGAACGTTCGACCCCGGTCACGGCGACCACGTCCGACCAGATCGAATTGAAGCAGAACAACACCGCGGAAGAAATCCTGCGTGAAATTCCGGGCGTCGTTCCCAGCATCGGTTCAGCCGTGAACAATGGTAATGGCGGTGCATCGCTGGTCGACCTTCGTGGTCTCGGCTCTTTCCGCAACATTGTTCTGATCGATGGCGCGCGTCTTGCGCCCTCGGGCCTCGAGGGCCAGTTCGACCTCAACAATATTCCACTGGCGCTGATCGAACGCGTCGAAGTGCTGACTGGTGGCGCTTCGACCACCTATGGCGCGGATGCCATCTCTGGCGTGGTCAACTTCATTACCAAGTCGGACTTCGCCGGCCTGGAAGCCAATATCTCGAATCAGCTGACCGAACAGGGCGACGGCAATTATTTCCGTGCCGACCTGACGCTCGGTGCGAACTTTGATGACGGCCGTGGCAACGTGGTCTTTTCGGTCGGCTATCAGCAGGCGGACCCTGTCTATCAGGGCGACCGTCCTTTCTCGCAGTCCGCGATTGATTCCTTTACCGGCGCGAGCGGCGGTTCGGGTACCGCGACACCGTCGCGTTTCACCAACGTGAATCCTTCGGGTTTGGATTCGATCACCGCCGGTTGCGGTGCTGCGGGCCAGGTCGCCTGTAACGCCGTTCAGGGCCAGCGTCAGATCACTGCCGCGGGTGGTGCGTTCCGCCCGACCACGGCTTTCGACGCCTATAATTTCAATCCCTACAACATCTTCCAGACGCCCTTCGAGCGCTTCAACATGTATGGCGCAGGTCGTTACGAGGTCAGCGACGCGGTCGAAATATACACTCGCGGCGTTTTCTCGAAGAACACCGTCAGCACCATCATCGCGCCGTCGGGTGTATTCGGCATCTCGGTCGATGTTCCGCTGAGCAACCCCTATCTGTCGGCGGCACAGCGTAATGCGTTCTGCGCCTTCGACACGAATCCGGGCGTAGGATACACACCTCGCTTCAGCCAGTCGGTTTGCGACGCTGCGGCACTCGCGACCGATCCCAACGATCCCAATTATCGTGAAGTCACAACGACCGTGAATCGTCGCGCAACCGAGTTGGGTCCGCGTATCTCCGACTTCACCACGACCTTCTTCGATTACAAGATCGGCGCACGTGGCGGTAT
The DNA here is from genome assembly GCF_059693745.1 of Sphingobium sp. WR1. Lineage (NCBI taxonomy): Bacteria > Pseudomonadati > Pseudomonadota > Alphaproteobacteria > Sphingomonadales > Sphingobiaceae > Sphingobium > Sphingobium sp. WR1. Next base: position 141,613 of record NZ_JCATID010000006.1, read on the forward strand.
CACCGATACGATCGATTGGGATATTTCGGGCGCTTATGGCCAGAGCGAGCAGATCCAGACCCAGAAGGGCTACTGGTTGAATTCGCGTGTTCGTCAAGCTCTGCTCGCGACCAATACCACGACTTGCCTCGACGACTCGAACGGCTGCGTTCCGCTCAACCTGTTCGGCCCTGACGGTTCTATCACGGCGGCGCAGAATGCGTTCCTGAACGCAGACAGCCAGATCACCACCAAGACCACGCTGGCGCAGGTCAAGGGCATCGTGAGCGGCGACATCGGCGTGGCTTCTCCTTGGGCGTCTGACGCAATCGCCTTCGCGATCGGCGGCGAATATCGCAAATATACCGCTACCCGCGAATCCGATCTGCTGTCGCAATCGGGTGACCTCGGCGGCGCCGGCGGCGCTGCGCCGAACGTCGATGGCGGCTATGACGTCTATGAAGCCTTTGGTGAACTCATTCTGCCCCTGGTGCAGGACAAGCCCTTCTTCCAGGACCTGACCGTAGAAGCCGGCATCCGCTATTCAGACTACAGCGTCCGTGGCGGTTCGGGCTACAAAACCACGACCTGGAAGGCAGGCGGTAGCTGGACCCCGGTCGATGGCGTGAAGCTCCGCGGTAATTATGCGCACGCCGTTCGTGCGCCTAACATTTCGGAACTTTTCTCGCCGCTCAATACCGAGCTGACCAACCTGTCGGCGGACCCCTGCGCCGGTACGGCGCCGCAGCAGAACAGTAATTTGGCGGCAATCTGTATCGCACAGGGCGCGACGGCCGATCAAATCGCTGCGGGCTCGATCATCAACGATCCGGCTGGCCAGGTGAACACCACCACGGGTGGCAATCTGGCCTTAGGGCCGGAAAAGTCGAACAGCTACACGTTCGGCCTGGTGCTGCAGCCGACCTTCGTGCCGGGTTTTTCGGTGACGGTTGACTATTACAACATCAAGATCACAGGTGCGATCACCAATCCCACGCCGGATGACGTGATCAATGCCTGCTTTGGCAACATTACTGCCGCCAGTGCGACGGACCCGGCCTGTACGGTCATCCGCCGCGATCCGTCGACCGGTGGCCTCTATGGTGAACCAACGGTCGTGGGTGGCTTGTACCAGCCGCTGTCGAACCTGGGCCGATTGCAGACCGATGGTATCGACGTGGCGATCAACTATTCGAAGGACGTCGGTTTCGCCAAGTGGTCGTTGGCCGCGAACGGCAACTGGACCAATCGGTCGCGTTTCCAGGCGACCCCCACCTCGGTCAACCGTGAGTGCGTCGGCCTCTATTCGGTCAACTGCGGCTATAGCGGTTCGCTCCAGCCGAAGTTCCAGTGGTCGGTTCGCAACACCCTCTCCTTCGGCATGGCCGATGTCTCGCTGCTGTGGCGCTACATCGACGGCATGAAGTATGAGGATGGCGATGCATTCGTCGGCGAACTCAACGGCAAGCAGGTCGATTTCAACAAGATTCCGGCCGAGCATTATTTCGACCTGACCACGCGCTTCCATGCGTCGGATGAAATTACGTTCACGCTGACCGTGCAGAACCTGTTCGACAACCAGCCCAAGGTCGTCGGCAACTCGATCGGTTCGACCACCTATAATAGCGGCAACGTCTATCCGTCGACGTACGACACGCTGGGCCGTCGCTATGCGGTCTCCGCGAAGTTCCGCTTCTGATCGGTAATCAGGCTTAGGCAAAAGGAAAGGGCCGGTGGAAACACCGGCCCTTTTTTCATGCGCTATAGGGATGAGGAAAGACGGCCTCAGTTCAGCAGCGGCCGGGGCAGCGTCGTCGGAATGGCGGCGTTGGCGGCGAGCACGCCGGCCCAATGCGCGACCTTCTCCACTTCCTCGCCATGGGTTTCGAGGTCGCGCTGCGCCTGACGCGCACGCTGGCCGTCGGCAAATTCGCCGCCGCTCTTGGCGTCGCGGGCGAAGATCGGGCCGGTGACGATGGCCTCGACCGTCGCCTCGTCCATCCCCAGGCTGAACAGCCGCGCGAGAGCGGACAGACTGTCCTTCGGCCTTGCAACCAGCGTCTCGCTGTCGAGCGTTGCGACCCGATCGCCCAATTGCTCGGCCAGCATGGCGAACTGCCGTTGCTGCGCCAGCCAGCCGACGGCCGCCACCTGAATGTCCGTCAGGCCAAGATACTGGTCCGGGCCGATGCCGACGGGCGCCAGCATCCCTTCCAGCATCAGCTTCTGGAACAGGTCGCGGACCCAGAGCCGGCCCCACATACCCTTGCGCGCGATCGAGGCGAGATACATGTCGAGCGGCGCGTGCAGCAGCAGCGCGCGGGCCTGCGGTCGCAATCCCATGATGCCGGGGATCAGCGGATTGACGATGTTCGACGGCTTGATCACCACTGCCTCGCCGGGGGCGAATGGCCGGGCGAGCAGGCGCATCCCTTCGTCCAGCACCCGCGCCACTTCCGGCCCTTTCGCGCCACGATGGCGCCAGCCGATCAGGTCGTTGAGCAGCACGGGTTCCTTGAGTCCCATCGCCACGCCCGGACGGTCGAAAGCGGCGGCCAGCAGCGTCGAGCAGCAATAGGCCGAATGGAAGAGGAAATGGATTGGTCCCGGTGCAACCGCGTGCGCCATGGCGTCGGCGCGGCGCACGACCAGCGGCTCTCCCTGCTGCCCGAGATACTCGTCGGTCAGGAAAGGGATATCGCCATGCCGCCCGCGCGGGACATGCCGCATATGGAAGGCGTCATGGCCAGGGTCGTAACGGTGGGCGAGCCATTCGGCATTCGCCATGATGTCGCGGAGAGTGGGACCATTCATGATCGTCAGCCTTCGCATGGCTGGTCTGCCCACACAAGATGAGGGGATTTCGCCCACTTGCCATGACCTCCGCGTCTGATAGCCTGATCGATCAAGGCTGGGGGGCTGTATGGATGTGAATGTCGGACAGTTGTTGCAACAGGCGGCGGAAGCGCGGCGGCAAGGACGTGTCGCGGAGGCCGAACAGGCGCTGGGCGATGTGCTTCGGCGCCAGCCGGGCGAGCCACAGGCGCTCAACCTGCTGGGTCTGATGGCGCTCGATCGCAGTGATTTTGTCGCCGCGCGTACTCATTTCCGGGCAGCGGCGCAGGCCGATCCCAGGGAGGCGGCACTGTGGATGAATGTTGCGTCCGCCGAGCGCGGTCTGGCCGATGCCGAAGGGGAGCGTGACGCGCTTACCCGGGCGATTGCGATCGACCAGCGCAATTTCATGGCGCAGTTGCGGATGGCGCAGTTGCAGCAGCGGCTCAACCAGGTGCAGGCCGCTGCCGATAGCTGGGGCAAGGTGCTGGCGATGGCGGCGGGGATGAATGATGTTCCGCCCGCATTGGCGGAAACATTGGAGGTGGGGCGTGCGTTCGTTCGCGACCATAATGCCCGCTTCGCCGCCTTTGTCGAAGCGGGCGTGGCCGAGGAACTGGAGGCAGCCGACGCGCTCGCCCGGCGGCGGTTCCAGGCCTGCCTGGACCATGAATTCGGCCGGCGCTCCCTCTATCAGAATCACTGTTCCGGGTTGCACTATCCCTTCCTTCCGGCCGACGAGTTTTTCGATCGCCGGCATTTTCCCTGGATGGCGCAGCTGGAGGCGCAGGCCGATGCGATCCGCGCCGAGTTCCTGGCGCTGGTGGGGCAGGGCGGCGGGGCCGTCCGCCCCTATGTGCGGCAGGATGCAGGGACGCCGGAGAATAAATGGACGGCCCTCGACGGATCGCTCGATTGGGGCGCGGCTTTTTTGTGGGAATATGGCGTGCGGAACGAAGCGGTCTGCGCAGCCTGTCCGCAGACGGTCGCCGCCCTGGAAGCCTTGCCGCGCGCCGACATTCCGGGCCGCGCGCCTTCGGCTTTCTTCTCGCTGCTGAAGCCCCGGAGCCGGATTCCCGCCCATACCGGCGTCACCAACACCCGCGCCATCATCCATCTGTCACTCATCGTTCCACCCGGCTGCTTCTTTCGGGTCGGCGGCGAGACAAGGGCTTGGGAAGAAGGCAAGGCCTTCGCCTTCGACGACACGATAGACCATGAAGCGTGGAACGACAGTGATCATTTGCGTGTCGTGCTGATCTTCGACGTGTGGAATCCGCATTTGTCACTTGAAGAACAAAGTTTATTGAAGCAATTCTATGCCACGGCCGATGCCAGCAAGACGAAGGACGTCTCGGCGAGCATCTGATCGACGGCAGGAAAAGGACAGACGCTTCAAGAAGCGGTAAATCCGATCCGCCGCCTCTGGGAGACCTCAAGTGCGTATTTTGAAGGCAGTAATCGCATCCAGCCTGTTTGTTTTCGCCATGCCTGCGCTGGCGGAAGACAAGCCCAAGCTGGATCGCAACGATCCCAATGCGATGCGGTGCAAGCGGTTGGAAGTGACGGGTTCGCTGGTCCGCAAGGAACGCATCTGCAAGACCAACGCGGAATGGCGCGCCATCAGCGAACAGCAGAATCGGGATGCTGACGATTTGATCACCCGCAGCCGCGCGGGGATGAACCCGAACGGCTGAGATGTCAGCCCGGGATGCTCCATAGGACGGTCCGTGGCCCGCATAGGAATGGAAAAGGCCCACCGTTTCATGCGGAGGCCTTTTTCGTCAAATGACGCTCAGCTTCAGCGCGCCGTCGCCATCTTCGACCTTCACCGTCGATCCATCGGGCACTTCACCGCGCAGGATCAGGTCGGCGAGCGGGTCCTGCAAATAGCGCTGCACGGCCCGCTTCAGCGGGCGCGCGCCGTAGACGGGATCATAGCCGACCCGGCCCAGCCAGGCCCGCGCGCCCTCGGTCAGGTCGAGGACGATCTTGCGGTCCTTGAGCAGCTTGCCGATGCGCGCGACCTGAATGTCGACGATCGGCGCCATATGGCTCGCGCCAAGGCGGTGGAACAGGATCACCTCGTCCAGCCGGTTCAGGAATTCCGGGCGGAAATGGGCACGGACAATGTCCATCACCTGATCCTCGACCTTCTCGACCGGCTCGTCATCGGCGAGGCCCGCGATAAACTGGCTGCCAAGGTTCGATGTCAGCACGATGATCGTATTGGTGAAGTCGACGGTGCGGCCCTGCCCGTCGGTCAGGCGGCCGTCGTCGAGCACCTGGAGCAGGATGTTGAATACGTCGCCATGCGCCTTTTCGACCTCGTCGAACAGCACGACCTGATAGGGGCGGCGGCGGACGGCTTCGGTCAGCACGCCGCCTTCCTCATAGCCGACATAGCCCGGCGGCGCGCCGATCAGCCGGGCGACACTGTGCTTCTCCATGAATTCGCTCATGTCGATGCGCACCATCGCACTGTCGTCGTCGAACAGGAAGCCGGCGAGCGCCTTGGTCAGCTCGGTCTTGCCGACGCCCGTGGGGCCGAGGAACAGGAAGCTGCCCAGCGGCCGGTTCGGATCTTGCAGACCCGCTCGACTGCGGCGCACGGCCGTCGACACGGCCTTGACCGCGTCGGCCTGGCCGATGACGCGCTGGCCCAGCACCGTTTCCATGGCGAGCAGCTTCTCACGCTCGCCCTCCATCATCCGGTCGACGGGAATGCCGGTCCAGCGGGAGACGACCGCGGCGATATCCTCCGCCGTCACTTCCTCGCGCAGCATCGCACCGGCCGACGCGGTCTGGGCCGCCTCCAACTGCTTTTCGAGCGCGGGGATGGTGCCATATTGCAGTTCGCCCGCCTTGCCATATTCGCCGGTCCGCTGTGCCTGTTCCAACTGGATGCGCGCGGCGTCGAGCTGTTCCTTCAGCTTCGCCTCGCCCGCAATCTTGTCCTTTTCCGCCTGCCAGCGGGTGGTCAGTTCGGCGGACTGTTCCTCCAGATTGGCGAGATCGGATTCGAGCGTGGCGAGCCGGTCCTTCGACGGCTGGTCGTTTTCCTTCTTCAGCGCCTCGCGCTCGATCTGCATCTGCATGATCCGGCGATCGAGAGTCTCGATCTCTTCCGGCTTGCTCTCCACCTCCATGCGGATGCGGCTCGCCGCCTCGTCCATCAGGTCGATAGCCTTGTCGGGCAGGAAGCGGTCGGTGATGTAGCGGTTGGAGAGGGTCGCGGCGCTGACGATCGCGGCGTCGGCGATGCGGACGCCATGATGCGCCTCATATTTTTCCTTGATGCCGCGCAGGATGGAGATGGTGTCCTCCACCGTCGGCTCGCCGACGAACACCGGCTGGAACCGCCGCTGGAGGGCGGGGTCTTTCTCTACATATTTGCGATATTCATCGAGCGTGGTCGCGCCGATGCAGTGCAACTCGCCGCGCGCCAAAGCGGGCTTCAGCAGATTGCCCGCGTCCATCGCGCCTTCCGATTTGCCCGCGCCGATCAGCGTATGCATCTCGTCGATGAAGAGGACGACCTGGCCTTCCGCGCCCTTCACCTCATCGAGTACGCCCTTCAAGCGTTCCTCGAACTCGCCGCGATATTTCGCGCCCGCGATCAGGCTGCCCATGTCGAGCGCCATGAGGGTGCGGTCCTTGAGCGTATCGGGCACGTCGCCATTGGCGATGCGCAGCGCCAGCCCTTCGGCGATGGCGGTCTTGCCGACGCCGGGATCGCCGATCAGCACGGGGTTGTTCTTGGTGCGGCGGGCCAGGATCTGGATGGTGCGGCGGATTTCCTCGTCCCGGCCGATGACCGGATCGAGCTTGCCGTCGCGGGCAGCCGCCGTCAGGTCGCGGGCGAATTTCTTGAGCGCGTCGTAGCGATCCTCCGCGCCCGCCGTGTCGGCGGTGCGGCCGCCGCGCAGCGAATTGATCGCGGCGTTCAGCGCCTCGGCCTTCACGCCGGCCGCGGCCAGCGCCTTGCCCGCCGCCGTGGTGGTGGCGAGGGTAAGCGCCAGCAGCAGCCGTTCGACGGTGACGAAGCTGTCGCCCGCCTTGGCCGCGACCTGCTCCGCGCTGTCCAGCACGCGCACGGCGTCATTGTCCAGGCCGGGCGTCTGCTGCGCGCCGCTGCCGGACACGGAGGGCACCTTGGCCAGCGCCGCATCGGTTTCGCGCAGCGCCACGGCCGCATCGCCGCCCGCCGCCTTGATCAGGCCCGACGCCATGCCTTGGCTGTCCTCCAGCAGGGCCTTCAGCAGATGTTCCGGGCTGATCCGCTGATGGCTCATGCGGATCGCTACGGTCTGCGCCGACTGGAGGAAGCCCTTGGCGCGGTCGGTGAATTTTTCGAGGTTCATTGGCGTCCTATCACATGCCCACTCAAATCAGATGCAGGCGATGTAGTGTTGCTCAAAAACCACACAAGGGGCGGCGTGCGATTTCATTTGGCTGCCTTGGCGGCATCCGGCGCGAACAGGTCGCCGAAGAAATCCTTCGCGAACCATTGCGGCGGGATGTCGCCATCGGCCATGGCGCGGGTGATGCGGTAATTGGCCTCGGCGAAGCGGGCGCCGGCCTGCCAGTCGATCTTCTGGCTCATGTCGTCGCCGGGATGATGATAGGCGCCGCCCAGAAACTCACCCCAGGCCTTTTCGCCGCCATTGGCGAAACCGGTGGCGAGGAAGACGGCGGGCACGCCCTGCTTCACGAACATATAATGGTCGGAACGGACGAAGATCGTCTCCTGCGGCATGGGGTCGGGCGATAGCTTCACGCCCATCGGCGCGACCGCCTTGGCGACGATCGGACCCAGGGTCGAATGGTCTGCGCCGAAGGCGATGACGTCGGTAAAGGGATAAAGCAGCAGCGGCATGTCGAGGTCGACATTGCCGACGATCTGCCGGACCGGGACGCTGGGATGGCGCGCATAATAGTCCGCGCCGAGCAGCCCCTTCTCCTCGCCGGTGGAAGCGAGGAAGATGATCGAGCGGCGCGGCTTGTCGGGCGACTGCGCCATGGCGCGCGCGACTTCCAGCATGGTCGCGATGCCCGCGCCATTATCCAGCGCGCCATTGTTGATCCGGTCCTTTTCCGCCGGATCGCCAGGTTTCGCCGGGCTGACGCCGATATGGTCGAGATGGGCGGACAGGACGACATATTCGTCTTTCAGCTTCGGGTCGCTGCCGGGCAGGATGGCGACGACATTGGGGCTGGTGACGCGCTCGCCGATAGTGTCGGCCTTGATCGTGACGCTGGTCTTGAGCGCGAAGCCCCTGGGCTTGCCGCCCACCTTGTCCGCGACCTTGCGGATCGCGGCGATGCTGGCGGGCGCGCCGGCGAACACGGCTTCGGCGGCCGGATCGTTCAGCACCGCGGAGGCGCGAAGCCCCGGCGCGGCGTTGAAGGGGACGCCTTCGGGCGAAACCCAGGTGAAATCGGGTTCGTCCGCGAATTGCACCATGCGCGCCCAGGGCCGGGCCTTTATCGACTGGATGGTGCCAAGCGACAACATGCCGATCGCGCCATGCGCTTCGGCCACCTTGCCCTTGGTCGCGGACAGATGCGCGCCTTCCTCGCTCGGCAGCCCCTTGGGATAGCCGCGCAGGGTGACGACGATCTTCCCCTTCACATCGAGACCGGCATAGTCGTCGAGGCCGAGGCGGGCATTTTCGAGGCCATAGCCGACGAAGACCAGTGGCGCCGTGACGTCGAGATGTGGTTCGGTGGCGTTGATGCCGACGATCACTTCGCCTGCATGGGTGAAGCTTTTCGTGCCGCCCGCGCCGGAGACGGTCAGGGTGGCAGGGGTCTTGCCGAACTGCGTCTTCTGGAAGGTGATCCGCTGGAGCCAGTCGCCCATATCGCCGGCGGGTTTCAGACCCAGCCCGTCGAACTGGCTGGCGACATAGCGGGCGGCGATCTCATGCCCTTCGCTGCCGGTGTCGCGCCCCTTGAGCAGATCGTCGGCGAGAAATTCGACATGGGCGCGGACGGCGGCGGGCGAGAAGACGGGATCGGCAGAGCATTGGGCGGAGAGGGCGGCGGGCAGAACGAGGGCGGTGGCGGCAGCCAGCAGGGCCAGGCGGTTCATGAAGGCAGGTCTTTCGAATAATTGTTATGGCGAGAGGATTGCCGCCGCCCATCCCGTCTGTCCAGCCTTTGCGTATTGCGCCGCTACCACGCCTCGCTATGGTGCGGGTCATCGCGGCGCGTTCGTCGCCGCATGGTCCGTAGCTCCTGCCAGAGGCCTTTCATGACCCTTTCCCCCCAGTCGCGTTCCTCTCTGCCGCGCCGTCTGTCCCTGCTGGTCGGCCTGTCCGCGCTCGCCCTGATGCCCGCGACCCAGGCCATGGCCCAGAGTGCGAATGCCAGCGCCACCGCGAGCGTGGCGCCCGCGCCGCTCTCCAGCCTCGTGGCGAAGGTCGACATTCCCTATGAGGAGTTCCGCCTGCCCAACGGGCTGCGCGTGATCGTCCATACCGACCGCAAGGCGCCGGTGGTGGCGGTGTCGATCTGGTATCATGTCGGCTCCCGCTTCGAACCGGCGGGCAAGACCGGCTTTGCCCATCTGTTCGAGCATCTGATGTTCTACGGATCGGAAAATGCCGACGGTCCCTTCTTCGGGCGGTTGGAGGATATCGGCGCGACCGACTGGAACGGCACAACCTGGTTCGACCGCACCAATTATTTCGAGACGGTGCCGACCGGCGCGCTCGACCGGGCGCTGTTTCTGGAATCGGATCGCATGGGCCATCTGCTGGGTGCGGTGACGCAGACCAAGCTCGATACCCAGCGCGGCGTCGTGCAGAATGAAAAGCGCATGGGCGAGAACGAGCCTTATGGCCTGGTCGAATATGCCCAGCTCGCCGCGCTGATGCCCGAAGGCCATCCCTATCGCCACTCCACCATCGGATCGATGGCGGACCTGAATGGCGCGAGCCTGGCCGACGTCCAAAACTGGTTCAAGACCCATTATGGTCCCAATAATGCCGTGCTGGTGCTGGCGGGCGATATCGATGTCGCGACCGCCAAGGCCAAGGTCGGCAAATGGTTCGGCAACATCCCCGCTGGTCCCGCGCCCAAGGATGTGGACGCGACCGTCCCGACCTTGGCGAAGGATGCCGAAGTGGTGATGCACGACAATGTCGCCGCGACCCGCCTCTATCGCAACTGGGTGGTGCCGGGCGTCAACTCGGCGGACCTGCAACAGCTCGACCTCGCCATGACCGTCTTTGGCGGTCTCGGTTCCTCCCGGCTCGACAATGCGCTGGTGCGCGACGAGAAGGTCGCGGTCGCCGTCAAGGCCAGCATCCAGCCGTTCGAGAAATTGAGCCTGGCCGAGATCACGGTCGACGTGAAGCCGGGCGCGGACCCGGTGGCGGTGGGCAAACGGCTCGACCAGCTGCTCGCCGACTATCTCGCCAAGGGACCGACCGCCGACGAGGTGCTGCGCGCCGCCACCAGCCAGGCGTCGGGCACGATTTCGGGTCTGGAGAAGGTCGGCGGCTTTTCGGGCAAGGCGGTGACTTTGGCCGAGGGCGCGGTCTATTCCGACGATCCGGGCAAATATAAGAAGGATCTGGCCGTCTATGCCGGTGCGACGCCGCAGAGCGTGGCGGCGGCTGCGCGCAAATGGCTGGGCCGGCCGGTGCTGCGCCTGACGGTCGCGCCGGGCGAACGCAGCGCGGCGGACAATGCGCTGGCGGGCAATGCGAAGGCGGGTGGGGCGACGCACCAACCGGCCTTCTTCCGCAATCCCGATGCGCCGGCGCCAGCCGCCGCGACGCCGCCGGCGAAGATTGCCGAGCCGGCGATCGAGCCGGTCAAGGATCTGGATTTCCCCGATGTCGAACATGCGACGCTGAAGAACGGCATCAAGGTCGTGTTCGCGCAGCGCACCGCCGTTCCGACCTTGCGCGTCTCGGTCGCCTTCGACGCGGGCAATGCCGCTGACGACAAGGCGAAGCTGGGGACGGCGGGCCTCGCCACCGCGCTGCTGGACGAAGGCACGACGACCCGGTCGTCGGTGCAGATCGCCGAGGAGCAGGAGCGTCTGGGCGCGTCGATCAGCGCGGGCAACAGCATGGACCGCACCAATGTCGGGCTGTTCGCGCTCAAGCCTAATCTCGACGCATCGCTGGGCCTGCTGGCCGATGTGATCCGCAACCCCGCCTTCGCGCCGGCCGAGGTGGAGCGGCTGCGCGGGCAGGTGCTGACCCGGATCAAGGCGGAAAAGACCGAGCCGATGGCGATCGCCCAGCGCATGTTGCCGCCCTTGCTCTATGGGCAGGCGCATCCCTATGGCATTCCCTTCACCGGGTCGGGCACCGAAAGCGGGGTCAAGGCGGTGACGCGGGCGGACCTCACTGCTTTCCATGACAAGTGGCTGCGGCCGGACAATGCGACCATCTTCGTCGCGGGCGACACGACGCTGGCCGAGCTGCTGCCGCTGCTGGAAAAGCGTTTCGGCGACTGGAAGGCGCCGGCGGTGGCGAAGGGCGCCAAGCTGTTCCGCATGGACCGGATGATGCGCCCGGCAAAGATCGTGCTGATCGACAAGCCGCAAAGCCCGCAGTCGATGATCCTGGCCGGGGCGCTGACCAGCAAGGCGGGGACGGACAATCCGGTCACGCTGCAGACCGCCAATGAAGTGCTGGGCGGCAGCACCACGTCGCGCCTGACCATGGACCTGCGCGAGACGAAAGGCTGGGCCTATGGCGCGGGCACGGCGCTGCCGGGCGTCAAGGAAACGATCCCGCTGCTGGTCTATGCCCCGGTCCAGACCGACAAGACGGGCGAATCGATCGTCGCCGCGCGGCAGGACATCAAGGACTATCTGACGACCAAGGGCACCACCGAGGCGGAACGCAACCAGACGATCAACAGCCAGATACTGTCGCTGCCCGGCAGCTTCGAAACTTCGTCGGACCTGCTGAGCGCGATGATGCGCAACGACCTGATCGGCCGGCCCGACGATTATTACGAGACGCTGCCCAAGACCTATCGCGCCATGACGGCGGCGGACTTCGACAAGGCCGCGCGCGAGGCGATCAACCCCGACCGGCTGATCTGGGTCGTGGTGGGCGATGCGAAACTGGTGCGGCCGCAGCTTGACGCGGTGGGCCTGCCGGTGGAAATGGGAACGCTCGCTGATTGACGCGAACGTAAAGGAGAATGGATATGGCTGTAGTGGATGGCGCCTATGACTGCGTGGCCAAGACGCCGATGGGCGACCAGAAGGGTGTGTTTACCGTCATCAGCAGCGGCGATCGCTTCAACGGGACCTTCGCCGGCATGATGGGGTCGCTGGACGTGGTCGACGGCAAGGTCGACGGCGCGAAGCTGACATGGAAGATGGAAATGACCATGCCCATGCCGATGACGCTGGAATGCGAGGCCGAAGTGGCGGGCGACGCCATCACCGGCACGATGCAGCTGGGCGCGTTCGGCGCGTCGGCGTTCAACGGCACGCGGCGGGCCTGACCTTGGTTCGGGCGCGGTCGAGAGGTTCGATCGCGCCCGGTCCGGTTGCATCCTTTGCAAACAGGACAGCGAAATAGACAATCAGCAGCAATATTGATAAATTCCATTAGTTAGCTATCTAATGGATATGCCCATCACAGAGTCGAAGCGCCTGCTCGCGCATAAAATGGCCCCTGTCGCCCGTGGCTGGCGGCAGCTGGCCGACAGCGCGCTGGCGGAATTAGGCGTGTCGAACAGCGCCGGCTGGTGCCTGATCCATATCGATCGCATCGGCCCGGACGTGCGCCAGGCGGAACTGGCCGAATCGCTCGACATCAGCCAGCCCTCGCTGGTCCGCACGCTCGATCAGTTGCAGGCGGCGGGGCTGGTGGGGCGCTCACCTCATCCCGAGGACCGGCGTTCCAACATCATCGCGCTGACCCCCGCCGGGCAGGAGCTGGTCGGCCAGATCGAGGCGCGGCTGGGCGAGCTGCGCGCCGACCTGCTGCGCGACGTGCCAGACGAGGCGATCGAGATCATGGTCGAGATGCTCGACCTGCTTGCGCGCCGCATCGCCGAACGGCGGAGCCAGATGTGACCCTGCGCGTCTCGAGCGAGAAGTTCGGCGTCCCCGCCGCGCTCTTTTCCCTGAAATGCCTCGCGGCGGCCATGCTGGCGCTGTTCGTGGCGTTCAGCATCGGGCTGGAGCGCCCCTATTGGGCCTTCCTGACCAGCTATATCGTCGCCCAGCCCATGGCCGGCGCGGTGATTTCCAAGGCGCTGTTCCGGGTCGTCGGCACCTTCGTGGGCGCGATATTCTCGGTCGCGATCGTGCCCCCGCTGGTCAATGCGCCCGAACTTCTGTCGCTTGCCATGGCGTCATGGCTGGGCCTGTGCTGTTTCGTGTCGCTGCTCGATCGCACGCCGCGATCCTATATGTTCGTGCTGGCGGGCTATACCGCCTGCCTGATCGTCTTCCCCGACGTCGATACCCCCCAGACCATCTTCACCGTCGCATCGCTGCGCGTGCAGGAGATATTGATCGGCATCCTGTCGGGCAGCCTGGTCCATGGCGTCATCCTGCCCGGATCGATCACCGGCCTGTTGCTGGGCCGGGTCGATGCGATCCTGCGCGACGCCGAGCGCTGGTCGCGCGACGCCATCGCCATCGAGCCGGTGCCGGGGCTGGACGCCGAGCGCCGCCGTCTGGCGCAGGACGTCACCGAACTGCACCAGATGTCGGTGCATCTGCCCTTCGACATCAGCCGCCTCGCGCCGCGCGTGCGCACGGTAAGGGCGTTGCAGGACCAGTTGTCGCTGCTGCTGCCGCTGGGCGCGGCGGTGGAGGACCGACTGGCGCAGCTCAAGGCCGCCAATGGCGGCGTGGTGCCGGCGCGGGTCGAGGCGCTGATCGCCGATGTGCGTCTGTGGCTGGACACGCCTGCGCCCGACAATGCGACCCGCGCTGTGCTGACCCAGCAACTGATCGACCGCTGCCACGCGCTGGAGCCGGAGGCGAGCGCCGCCATGGGCTGGGGCGACATGATGCGGCTCAGCCTCTATGCCCGGCTCGCGTCGCTGATCGCGGTGCATCGCGATTGCCGCGACCTGGCCGACCAGATGGCGACGCACAGCCGCGCCGCCGTGACGCCGCGCGTCGCCGAACTGCTGGAGGGACGGCGCAACCGCGAGATGCACCGTGACCTCGCCGGCGCCGCGCGTGGCGCGTTCGCCGCCTTCATGACCGTGGCCGTGGGCTGCGCCCTGTGGATCGGCAGCGGCTGGAGGGATGGCGGCACGGCGGTGATGCTGGCCGGCGTGTTCCTGGCGCTGTTCGCGGCGTCCGACAATCCGCTGGCCCCGCTCAAGGGCTTCATGATCGGCACGATCGCCGCGTCGGCGCTGGGCGCGGTCTATGGCTATGCGATCATGCCCCGGCTGGACGGTTTCGGGATGCTGGCCATGGCCTATGCGCCGGTGCTGCTGCTGCTGGGCGCGATGATGGCGTCGCCCCGCTGGGCGGGGATCGCGCTGCCGACGCTGCTGGGGCTGGGCAGCCCGGTGCTGCTGTCCGACCGCTATATCAGCGCCTTCGGCTCCTATATCAACGGCGCTGTGGCGCAGATCGTCGGCATCTGGTTCGCGATCATCATGGCCGGACTGCTGCAATCGGCGGGGGTCGAGCGGGCGATCCGCCGCACCCTGCGCGCGGGCTGGGCGGACATCGCCAATCGCGCGACATTGATGTCGCCGCCGGACGTGCGCGGCTGGATCAACCGGATGCTCGACCGCATCGCCTTGCTCGCCCCGCGCCTGGCCGCGACGCGCCGGGACAGCGGCAAGCCGCTCTATGACGCGCTGCGCGACCTGCGCACCGGCGTGGCGATCGGGGAATTGCGGCAATTGCGGTTGGACCTGCCGGTGCAGGAAGGCGGCCCCCTTGCCGATGTGCTGCATGGCGTCAGCCGTCATTATCGCTGGCTCGATCCCGATGCGCCGCAGGCCGCCGACCTCGTGCTGCTGCGCGATATCGACGCGGCGATCGGCGATCTGGCAGCCAATCCGCGCCCGACGATCCGCCGCGAGGCGGTGCTGGGCCTCGTCAGCCTGCGCCGCAACCTGTTCCCGAACGCAGCTGGCTATCGGAGGGCCGTCGCATGACCGGAGAAATTGCCCTCGGCGGCATCTTCATCCCCACCCTTTTGCTGCTGGCGCTGGTGGCGCTGATCCTGGCCTGGGTCGTGACCCGGCTGATCGGCGCGGCCGGCCTCTATCGCTTCCTCGCCTATCGCGCGGCCGTCGACCTCAGTATCTTCATACTGATCCTCGGCGGGCTCGCCATCCTCGTCCCCACCCTTGGAATCCGTTTATGAACCGCCTTATGACCGTGCTGATCCGCAGCGCCGCCACCATCATCCTCGTCGTCGCCGCGACCGCCGTCGCGATCTGGATGTGGAATCATTATGAGCGCAGCCCCTGGACCCGCGACGGGCGCGTGCGCGCCGATGTGGTGCGGGTGACGCCGGACATCAGCGGCCTCGTCACCTCGGTCGCAGTGCGCGACAACCAGCAGGTGAAGGCGGGCGACCTGCTGTTCGTCATCGACACGCCGCGCTATTCGATGGCGCTGGAGGAAGCGAACGCCCGGATCGCCAGCGCACAGGCGACGCTGGGACAGGCGCGGCGCGAGGCGCGGCGCGACACGGCGCTGGGCGATCTGGTCGCGGCGGAGACGCATGAACAGAACCTCGCCAAGGTCGAAACGGCGCAGGCGGCGCTGGCCGAAGCCTATAGCGGGCGCGACGCCGCCGCCCTGAACCTCAAGCGCACGAAGATCGTCGCGTCGGTCAACGGCGTCGTCACCAATCTGGACCTGCATCCGGGCGATTATGTCGGCGCGGGCAGTCAGGCCATGGCGCTGATTGACGGTGATTCCCTGCGGGTCGAGGGCTATTTCGAGGAAACCAAGCTGCCGCTGATCTGCATCGGCGCGCCGGTGACGGTGCGGCTGATGGGCGAGGCGCAGGACGTGCATGGCCGGGTCGAGAGCATCGCCTATGGCATTAATGACGATAGCCGCAGCAATGCGGGCAACCTGCTGCCCTCGGTCGAGCCGACCTTTTCCTGGGTGCGGCTGGCCCAGCGTATTCCGGTGCGGGTGAAGCTGGAGAAGGTGCCGGCGGGGCTGCGGCTGATCAGCGGCCGCACCGCGACGGTGACGGTGCAGCCGGCGGCGAAGGACGCCAGGCCGGGGGACTGCCGCCATGCGTAAGAGCGTCTGGACGCCGCTGCTGGCGCTGAGCCTTGCCGCCTGCGCCACCGCCGGGCCGGACTATCGCCCGCCCGAACAGTCCGCGGCGACCGCCCCGGGGGCGATCGGAGCCTTCCATTCGGCGCAGGGCGCGCAGTTCGCCCAGGCGGAACTACCCGACCATTGGTGGCGGCTCTATGCCGACCCGCAACTCGACGCGCTGGTGGAGCAGGCGCTCAGCGCCAATGCCGATCTGCGGGCCGCTGACGCCAATCTGGAAAAGGCGCAGGCGGTGTTGCAGGAGGCTGAGGCGGGGCGAAAGATCAGCACGTCGATCAGCGGCGGCGAAACCCTGTCGCGTCCGTCGGGCGTCACCCAGCATCTGCCGGGATCGGTCAGCTATGATCTGGGCCTGAGCGCCGCCTATCCGCTGGACCTGAACGGCCGGATCAGGCGGGCGATCGAGGCGAGCGGCGCGGACGTGGAGGCGGTGGCGGCGGCGCGCGATTATGTGCGCGTCGGCGTGGCAGCGGCGACGGCGCAGGCCTATGCGCAGGTGTGCGCGGCCAATTACAACCTGACGATCAACCGCAAGGTGGTGGCGTTGCAGCGGGACACGCTGGACGCGACGCGGCGGCTGGCCAAGGGCGGGCGCGGCACGGCGTTCGACGTCAGCCGGGCGCAGGCGGCGGTGGAGGTGAGCGAAGCGTCGCTTCCCGCCTTCGAAGCGCAGCGGCAGAATGCGCTTTACCTGCTCGCCACGTTGCTGGGGCGTCCGCCGGCCGACTATCCGCGCGCGGTGGAAAGTTGCGCGGCGCTACCGACCCTGGGGCAGCCCTTGCCGGTGGGCGACGGGGCAGCGCTGATCCGGCGGCGGCCGGATATCCGTCAGGCCGAACGGAGCATTGCCGGCGACACGGCGCGGCTGGGCGTCGCGACGGCCGATCTTTATCCGCAGGTCAGCATTGGCGGGTCGATCGGCCTGACCGGGCCGCTCAAGGATTTCGGATCGGGATCATCCTTCGGCTTCAGTCTTGGGCCGCTTTTGAGCTGGAGCTTCCCCAACCGGCCGGTGGTCCGCGCGCGGATCGCACAGGCCGATGCGCAGGTGAAGGCCGATCTGGCCAGCTTCGACGCATCGGTGCTGGAGGCGCTGCGCCAGACCGAGACGGCGCTGGAAACCTATCGCCGCAATGCCGAGCAGGCCGCCGCGCTTGACCGGGCGCGCGACAGCGCGGGCGTGTCGGGGACCCAAGCGGGCAAATTGTTCCGCTTCGGGCGTGGGGATTTCCTCTCGCTGCTCGATGCGCAGCGCAGCCTTGCCAGCGCGGAAGCGTCGGCTGCGGCGGCGCGGGCGCAACTGGTGCAGGACCAGATCGCCATCTTCCTCGCGCTGGGCGGGGGCTGGAACTGATCTTCGCCAGCCGTTCTTTTCGAGCGTTTCTCGACTTCGCTCGAAACGAACGGAGTTTTTTACTGTATCGCGTCGACCAGCGTACGGGGAACGCGCAATAGCGAGCCGTGGCGCGCCCCCGCCGGCATGGCGAGGCGGGCGCTGACATCGTCCCAATGCACCATGTCGCGGGTCATCGCCGCGCCCCAGCGGCCTTCCTTATAGACGTCATAATAGCAGAGGAGCGCATCGCCGATCAGGGCCGTCATCGGCCCTTCGACCCAGGCGGGGGAGAAGGGGCTGGAGAGCGGGCCGAAGGGGCCGGTCGGGCTGTCCGCCTTTGCGAGCTGGAGCCATTTGCGGGGCGGTTCGACCGTCTCGTCCTTGACGATCAGATAGAGCCTCTTGTCCGGGCCGTGGGCGAAGGTGCCGTCGATCACGCTGAAGCCCGGATCATAGAGCGGTTCGGGCCTGGAGAATGTCTCGAAATCGGTCGTGCTGCATCGCCAGAGGCGGTGATTATAGCTGGACTCCGATGTCCCCGCCGTTTCGGTGAAGCGACCGGTGACGGTGCTGGACCAGAAGATGTCATAGCGGCCGGTGCGGGGGTCGCGGATCGCCTCGGGCGCCCAGCAATTGCGGGCGCCGGGAATGTCCCGCATCACCGGGATCGCCCTCTGCCCGGACCAGTGGATCAGGTCCGCGCTGGTGGCATGGCCGATGGTCACGCCCTCCCAGGCGGTGGTCCAGAGCAGATGATAGGTCCGGCCGTCATGGAAGAGGAAGGGATCGCGCAGCAGCTTCTTCTCGCCCACCTGCGGGATGAGGAGGCTGCGACCACCCGCAAGGGTGCGGAAGGCGAAGCCGTCGTCGCTGGCGGCGAGTTTCAGGCCGTCGGCCTCGCCCTGCTTGCCGGTGGTGAAATAGGCGAAGACCAGCGGGTCGTCCCGCCGCACCGTGCGGCCGGTCGCGCGAGCGGCGAGAGACAGAGCGCCAAGGCCGAAGGTGAAGTCGCGGCGTCTCACGGGCGTCACCGCGCGAGCCAACCGCCATCGACGGGGAGGATATGACCGTGGATATAGTCGGCGGCGCTCGATGCCAGGAACATCGCGGCCCCACCAATGTCGCTCGGGTCGCCCCAGCGGCCCGCCGGGATGCGCTCCTGGATCTGGCGGTTGCGGACCTCATCGGCTTGCAGCGCGGCGGTGTTGTTGGTCGCGATATAGCCCGGCGCGATCGCGTTGACGTTGACGCCGCGCGCCGCCCACTCGTTCGCCAGCAGCTTGGTGAGGCCCGCCACGCCGCTCTTGGAGGCGGTGTAGCTCGGCACGCGGATGCCGCCCTGGAAGGACAGGAGCGAGGCGATGTTGATGATCTTGCCCGCGCCTTGCGCCAGCATATGCCGCCCGGCGGCCTGGCAGAGGAAGAAGGTGGATTTGAGATTGGTGTCGATCACCGCGTCCCAGTCCGCCTCGCTGAAGTCGACGCTGTCGGCGCGGCGGATGATTCCGGCATTGTTGATCAGGATGTCGAGGCGTCCGAGCGTGTCCAGCGTCTCGTCGATGATGCGCTGGATCGGTTCGATGCTGGAAAGGTCGGCCGAGACGATCTCCGCCTTGCGGCCCAGCGCACGGACCTGGTCCACGGTGTCGTGCGCGGGGGTGCGGCCGACCGCGGCGATGTCCGCGCCCGCCTGCGCCAGCGACAGCGCAATCGCCTGGCCGATGCCGGTGTTGGCGCCGGTGACGATCGCCACTTTCCCGGCAAGGCTGAAGGGGCCGGTTAGATCGAAGGGGGTGGTCATCTTGCTTCTCTCCAAGAACGAGCCTGTTGTGCATCCTCCCCTGGAGGGGGAGGTGGATGGCCGCAGGCCGGACGGAGGGTGTCACCCTATCGATAGCGGGACACCCCTCCACCACCAGCTTCGCTGGCGGTCCCCCTCCCCTTACAGGGGAGGATTAAGGCTCAGCGCAGCTGGCAGATGTCCAGCACGTTCATGTCGGTATAGTCGAGATTCTCGCCGCCCATCGCCCAGATGAAGGCATAGCTTTTGGTGCCCGACCCCATATGCACCGACCAGGGCGGGGAGATGACCGCTTCCTCATTCTCTATGACGATGTGCCGCATCGCGTCCGGCTCGCCCATATAATGGAAGACGCGGTCGCCGCCCTGAAGATCGAAATAGAGATAGATTTCGCTGCGGCGGTCATGGAGGTGCGGGGGCATGGTGTTCCACACGCTGCCGGTTTCCAGCACCGTGAGGCCCATCAGCAGCTGCGCGCTTTCACACACGCCGGGGATGACCAGCTGGTAGATGGTGCGGTGGTTGGAATTGGCGAGGTCGCCGCGCTCCAGCGGGTTTGCCTGCGCCAGCGTGATCTTTTTGACCGGGCAGGCTTTGTGCGCGGGCAGCGACGCGATGTAGAAGCGGGCTTCCGCGCCTTCGAAGATCACCTCCTTCGTGCCCATGGGGACGTAGAGGCATTCCTTGTTGGCGAGGTCATGGCGCGTGCCGTCGACGGTGATCGCGCCGTCGCCGCCGATATTGACGATGCCCGCCTCGCGCCGCTCCAGAAAGGGATGGCCCGCCGCCGAGGCCGGTTCGGTCTGGTCGGGGAGCTTGAGGCTGCCACCGGCCGGCACCGCGCCGCCGATCACGAACCGTTCATTATGGCTGTAGTTGAGGACGACCTGCCCCTCGACGAACATGCCCCCCACCAGATAGCGGTCGCGCAGGGCTTCATTGTCCACGCACTCCATCATATCCGGGTGCGTCGCGTGATAGGTCTTCTCGAACACAGCTATCTCCTTCGAGGATTTTCTCCTGCTTATAGCGTGAAGGACCGCGAAAGTAAGTCGTTATTCCCGAAATATGGAATGAAGTTCTACCATGCGGTTATTAATCGCCGAGCAGGATAACGTGCAGGAAGCGCGGACCATGGGCGCCCCGGACATAGGTGCCCTCGATATCGGTGGTGCCGGACACTCCGGTGATCCAGTAATGGGCGCGCGGCTGGACGCCCGGCAGCGGGGCGTCCTCCAGCCAGGGGGCGATATCCCTGACCGCCAGCAGCACGATATGATGCAGCGTCAGGAAATTGGGGAGCATCGGCGCGGTTGGGCCGGTTTCGAAGACCAGCGATCCGGTTTCGGCGATCCCCAGCCTGGCGATGGCCAGCGTCGCGGTTTCATCGGGCGCTGCGGACTCATGGACGGTGAAGCCGGTCCAGTCGCAGGCTGTGAGGCGCGGATCGGGCGGCAGGCAGAGGGTGAGCGGTTCGCCCTGCGCCGCCAGATAGCGGGCGATGGCGGCGGGCAGATCCGCCATGGTCGCGATGGCGTCATGGCTGGCGTTGACGCTGGGGAGCGCGAGGCGGGCGAGAAATTCCGCCTCCAGCGCCGATTCGTCCACGACGGGGCGTTCGGGCGCGATCAACAGGGCGTCTGCCTCCGCCCTGATGTCGGCGGGCGCGCCATTCTTAAGGCGAGCGAGAATAAAGTCGCGGGCGCTCATTTACGGCGCTCCTTCTTATATTGAGTCATGAAGGTCTGTGCGGCGGGCTTGGGCATGTCGCGATAACGGGTCCAGCCGCCCGCGAGCGGGAGTTTCCCGATCCAGCCCCGATGGCCGAGCAGCCGCATCGCGCGCACGGCGATGCCCGTGCCGAAACGATAAAGCGCCGGGCGACGGGCGACCCACGTCCAGACGCCGAGGCCAAAGCGCATCGAGGTCGGTTCCAGCCCCTCGCGCCAGCTTTTCTCGCGCCAGCCGCGCAGCAGCGTCGGGAGCGGGATGCGGACGGGGCACACTTCCTGGCATTTGCCGTTGAGGGTGCAGGCATGGGCGAGGTCGCGGTTCCGGGGCAGGCCGTCAAGCACCGGGGTCAGCACCGCGCCCATCGGCCCCGGATAGGTGCCGCCATAGGCATGGCCGCCGATCTGGCGGAAGACGACGCAATGATTCATGCAGGCGCCGCAGCGGATGCAGCGGAGCATCTCCGCCAGCCCCTCCTCGCGCATCTTGGTGCGGCCATTGTCGACCAGGACGATGTGCATTTCCTCCGGCCCGTCGCGGTCCTGCGCGCGCTTCGGCCCGGTGTAGAAGGTCGTATATTGGGTGAGCGCCGCCCCGGTGGCCGAGCGCGCCAGCATCCGTAGCATGTGGATGGCGTGCGGCATGGAGGGCACGATCTTCTCAATCCCCGCGGTCACGATATGGACGCGCGGGGGGACGAGCGAGAGTTCGGCATTGCCTTCATTGGTGACGGTGCAAATGGCGCCCGTGTCCGCGATCAGGAAGTTCGCGCCCGATATGCCGACATCCGCGCCCAGCATCCGGGCGCGCAGTTCGCGCCGGGCGCTTTCGGCCAGGGCGGCGATCGTTTCTTCCTCATGCGGGGTGCGGTGCTTCGCCCTGAAGAGGGCCGACACCTGTTCGCGCGTCTTGTGCATGGCGGGCCAGATGATGTGCGACGGGCGCTCGTCGGCCAGCTGGATGATATGTTCGGCAAGGTCAGTCTCGACCCGGCCGATGCCCGCTTCGGCCAGCGCGTGGGGCAGGCCGATCTCCTCGCCCAGCATCGACTTGGAGCGGGCGACGGTCTTGGCGTTCGCCGCCTTGCAGAGGTCGATGACGATCTTGCAGGCTTCGTCGGCGGTGCTGGCCCAGTGGACCTTTGCCCCGGCGGCGATGGCGTTGGCCTCGAACTGTTCGAGATAGGCGCCCAGATGCGCGACGACATGATCCTTGATCGCGGCGGCGCGGTCGCGGGCGGCCTCGAAATCGGGGAAGGCGGCTACGGCCGCACTGCGCTTGGCCTCGGCCGTTCCGGTCGTGCGTGCGACCGCGGTTTTGAGGATCGGATCGGCGAGCGCGGCGGCGGCGCGCTGCTTGAAGGCGCTCATGGTTCCTCCCCGATGGCCGGGCCGTCGCCCATGCCCGCGATCAGCTCGATGGCGTGATAGGCGCGGACCTTGCTGCCCTTGCGGTTGAGCTTGCCCGCCATGTTCATCAGGCAGCCAAGATCACCCGCCAGCAGCAGGTCGGCGCCGGTGGCGTCGATGGCGTCGGCCTTCTCCCCGACGATGGCGTTGGAGATGGCGGGATATTTGACGCAGAAGGTGCCGCCGAAGCCGCAGCATGTCTCCTCGCCCTGGAGCGGGGTGAGGGACAGGCCGTCGATATGTTTGAGCAGGCGGCGCGGCTGGGCCTTGATGCCGAGTTCACGCAGCCCTGAGCAACTGTCATGATAGGTGGCTTTCGCGTCGACGCTCACGCCCTCGGGTTTCCAGCCGCACACTTCGTCCAGCCAGGCCATGATCTCGAAGGTCTTTGCCGCCACCGCCTGCGCGCGGGGAAGCCAGTTGGGGTCATGCTCGAAAATTTCGGGATAGTGGCAGCGGATCGTCCCCGCGCAGGAGCCGGAGGGGACGACGATCGCGTCATAGGGTTCGAGCGCTGCGATCGTCTGCTTCGCCAGCGCGGCGGCATGGTCCCGGTCGCCGCTGTTGAGCGCGGGCTGGCCGCAGCAGGTCTGGCCTTCGGGCACGATCACGTCGCATCCCGCCGCCTCCAGCGCGCGGATCGCGGCGAAGCCAATGCGCGGGCGCATGACATCGACCAGGCAGGTGACGAAGAGGGCGACGTTTCGGGTCATAATGTGTGGCGTTTCGCGAAGGAGAGGAAGAGGTCGGGCCAGCGCGCCGGCGCCGCCGGTTCGGGGACGAGGCCAAAGCCATGGCCGCCATTTTCGAACAGATGGCATTCGGCCGGTATGCCCTTGGCCCGCAGCGCCGCCAGCATGGACAGGCTGTTTTCGGGCGGCACCACCTTGTCGTCCAGCGCATGGGCAAGGAAGACGGGCGGCGTTTGCGCGCTCACGTCCCGATCGAGCGAAAGGCTGCGCATTCTCTCCGGCGAAGGGATCGCGCCCAGAAGCTGGGTGCGCGATCCGGCATGGACGAACGGCCCCTCCATCTGGATCACCGGATAGATATAGGCGGCGAGCGCCGCCCGGATCGGTTCGCGGTCGGTAGCGTCGACGGGCTTGTAAGTCTCCGCCTGCGTGCGGCTGGTGAGCCAGGCGGCGAGATGGCCGCCGGCGGAAAAGCCCATTACCCCGATCCGGTTGGCGTCGAACTTCTCCTTCGGCGCGAGCGCGCGGACCAGGCGCAGCGCGCGCTGCGCATCCTGCAAGGGCGCTTCGGGTCCGGCCGCCCAGCCGTCGCCGGGCAGGCGGTAGAGCAGCACGAAGCAGACATAGCCCGCCTGCGCGAAACGGCGGGCGAGGCTGTAGCCTTCATGGCCGATCGCGACGCGCAGATAGCCGCCGCCCGGAATGAACAGCATCGCCGCGCCATTGGGTTTCGCCGGGCGCAGCATGGTGAGGGTGGGTGTGACGATATGGGCGAAGACGCCGTCGTCGGGGCCGCTGTCGGGGCGGCGCAGCGTCTCCACTTCCTGCACATGGACAATCTCGCCGCCCGGCGCCTTGCCAGGCCAGATCGGGAACCGCTCGAACCCTTGCGGCAGGGGGAAGCTCTGGGCCAGCGCAGCAGTGGCGGGCGCCATGGCGGCGGTCAGGACCGCGCCGGTCAGCAGGGTGCGGCGATCGAGAAAGGTCATTGGCAGCTCGTCTTTCCCAGTGGCGTGGTGCATGTGGGGAGCGGCGCGGCCAGAGCGGCGAGGGTGGTTGCGATTTTCAGGGCGATCCCCATGCGTGACTTTCCGCTTTGTCCCATTTTTCGTCATCCCCGCGAAGGCGGGATCTTCCGTCATATCTCCAGGCGCAACGTTCGGAGATGGATTCCCGCCTTCGCGGGAATGACGAGGTTGGATTTGAGGTCCTATTGCAAATTCACATACATGCCGCCGTCGACCAGCAGCGCGGCGCCGGTGACATAGGCGGCCATGTCCGACGCGAGGAAGACGATCGGCCCGGCCAGATCCTCCGGCGCCCCAAGGCGACCGAGCGGGGTGCGGGCTTCCATATATTGGCGCTTCTCGACATCGGCCAGGTCGTCCTTGTTGATTTCAGTCAGGATGGTGCCGGGCAGGACGCTGTTGCAGCGTATGCCATGCTTGCCCAGCGCGATCGCCGTGGACTGCATCAGCGAATGCACGCCCGCCTTGGTCGGGGTATAGTGGGTCTGATATTCGCCGCCGACGAGGGCCGAGATGGACGAGACGGCGACGATCGAGCCGCCATGGCCCTGCTTCACCATCTGCTGGGCGGCGGCCTGCACCATATAATAGGCGCCGTGCAGATTCACTTTGAAGGTGCGCTCCACCACGTCGACCGGCATGTCGAGGAAGGCGTGGAAGGGGCAGATGCCCGCATTGCTGACCATCACGTCGACCTTGCCGAACGCCTCGACCGCCTTGGCCACGAAATCCTGCGCGGTCTGCGGGTCGGCGACGTCGCCTTTCACCGCGATGGCGCGCTGGCCGAGCGCCTCGATCTCCGCCACGCAACTGGTGGCCGGGCCGTCGCTATGGGCATAGTTGATGGCGACATCGGCGCCATGCCGGGCGGCGCCGATGGCGGCGGCGCGGCCGATGCCGGTCGATGCGCCGGTGATGAGGACGGTCTTGCCTTCAAGCAGCTTCATGGATCAGGCTTTCCTTGATTTGATGATTTTGAGACGTGAGCGAACGACAATCCTCCCCTGACAGGGGAGGTGGCAGGGCGAAGCCCTGACGGAGGGGTGTCCCGCTCTCGACAGGGCGACACCCCTCCACCACCAGCTTCGCTGGCGGCCCCCCTCCCCCAATGGGGGAGGATCTTCGGGAGGAGGCGAGCCAGGTCATGCCTCTAGCGCCGCACCGGGCGGCGGGGGGATTTGACGCCGGGGGTCCAGCCCAGATCGGCGCTGATCCTGTGGGCGGCGTCGCGAACCGCCTCGCTCAGCACCTGCATCCGCGCATCGTCCATATATTGGGCGGCGCTCGACAGGCTGATGGCGGCGACGATCGCGCCCGATGCGTCGCGAATCGGAGCGGCGACGCAGCGTATCTGGTCCTCATTTTCCTCCAGGTCGAAGGAACGCCCCGCCGCCACATAGCCGCGCATCCGCTCCAGCCATATGTCATAGGCGATGGGATGGGTGCCGGCGGCCTGGTCGGCATCGAACAGGCGATGCCAATTGGCTTCGGGATCGTCGAGCAGCAGCGCCTTGCCCAGACCCGTGGAGGTCAGCGGCTGGCGGTCGCCGATCCGGCTGGAGATTTCGACCCGGCGGCGGCCGGGAATCTTGTCGAGATAGAGCGCATGGTCGCCGTCCAGCCGGCCCAGATGCACCACATCCTCGCTGACGGCGGCGAGCGTTTCGAGATGGGGGCGGGCGATCTGCACCACGTCCGCCTGGCTCTGCGCCAGAAAGCCGAGCTGGAGCAGCTTCGGCCCCAGCTGATAGCCCTCGCGCAGGAGGAAGGTGAGGAAGCCGCGCTCCACCAGCGCGTTGGCGAGGCGGTGTGTGGTCGACCGGGTCAGTCCCATGCGTTCGGACAGTTCAGCCAGCTTGATCGGACCGTCGATCACCTGATCCAGCAGGTCCAGCCCCCGTTGCAGGGTCTGCGACCCCGACGCCTTGGCCGTCTCCGCTTTCTCCGGCGCCTGCACCATTGCCTCTCCCTCTCCTGATTCCCGGCTCAATTCAGGGTTTGACGATTTCTGTCTCATCTACTAATACTCTATCCCACAAAATGAGAAAAACAAGGGTGAAGGAGGGGCGACATGATAGTTTCCGATCGCGCCGGTCCCTCCCATCTCGCCCGGCATATTGCGAGTTTGACCATATATTGGAAGTATTGGCCGCTGTTTCCCACAATTTGGACAGCGGGCAGGCTCAAGGAGTGAGTGCGTGCCGATCGTGACCTTGCCGAAGATCAAATATGTCCGGGCCTTCACCGTGCGGGGGGGCGGCGCCGACTATCATGACCAGGGCGAAGGCCACTGGATCGACGATCACATCGCGACGCCGATGTCGCGCTATCCCGAATATCGTCAGTCGCGGCAGAGCTTCGGCATCAACGTCCTGGGCACTTTGGTGGTGGAGATCGAGGCGGAGGACGGAACTGTCGGTTTCGCTGTCACGACCGGCGGCGAACCGGCCGCCTATATCGTCGAAAAGCATCTCGCCCGTTTCCTCGAAGGCCGCTCGCCGACCGATTATGAGAAAATCTGGGACCAGATGTATTTTTCGACCCAATATTATGGGCGCAAGGGCCTGGTCGTGAACGCGATTTCCGGTGTCGACCTGGCCTTGTGGGATCTGCTGGGCAAGCTGCGGCAGGAGCCGGTCTATCATCTGCTGGGCGGCGCGGTGCGCGACGAGCTGCAATTTTACGCCACCGGCGCGCGGCCCGACAAGGCGAAGCAATTCGGCTTCATCGGCGGCAAGATGCCGCTGCACCATGGCCCGGCGGAAGGAATCGAGGGCCTCAAGAAGAATATCGACGAACTGGCCGACATGCGGTCCAAGGTGGGTGATGATTTCTGGCTGATGTGGGACTGCTGGATGGCGCTGGACGTCGACTATGCGACCCGGCTCGCCATCGCCGCCCATGAGCTTGGCCTCAAATGGATCGAGGAGGCGATCAGCCCGGACGATTATTGGGGCTATGCCGCATTGAAGCGCAACGTGCCCAAGGGGATGCTGGTCACGACCGGCGAGCATGAGGCGACCCGCTGGGGCTTTCGCATGTTGCTGGAAATGGATTGCTGCGACATCATCCAGCCCGATGTCGGCTGGTGCGGCGGCGTCACCGAACTGCTCAAGATCAGCGCGCTGGCCGATGCCCATGGCAAGATGGTCGTGCCGCACGGATCGTCGGTCTACAGCTATCATTTCGTCATCACCCGCCACAATTCGCCTTTCGCCGAATATCTGATGATGCACCCCGGCCCGACGGAGGTGGTGCCGATGTTCCACCCGCAGCTGATCGGCGAGCCGGTGCCGGAAAATGGCCGGCTGAAGGTCGGCGCGCTCGATGCGCCGGGCTTCGGCGTCGAACTCAATCGCGATATCGCGATGCACCGCCCCTACACCCATTGATTGCCTGAAGAGAGAATAGACCCATGAAATTCTGCCGTTTCGGCCAGCGTGGCCAGGAAAAGCCCGGTGTCATCGACAGCGAAGGCAAGATTCGCGACCTGTCCGCGGTCGTCCCCGAACTGACGATCGCGACCCTCGCCACGGCAAAGGGCGCGGACGTCGACACACTTCCGGTGGTCGAAGGCGATCCGCGCTATGGCGTGCCGGTCAAGGGCATCGGCAAGATCGTCGCCATCGGCCTCAACTATGAGGACCATGCGATCGAATCCAACCTGCCGATCCCGACCGAGCCGGTGATGTTCATGAAGGCGCTGTCCTCGCTCAACGGCCCGAATGACGAGGTGATGCTGCCCAAGGGGTCGACCCATGGCGACTGGGAAGTCGAGCTGGGCGTGGTGATCGGCGAAACCTGCCGCTATGTGCCGGAGGAAGAGGCGCTGTCCAAGGTCGCCGGCTATGTCCTCGTCAACGATGTGTCGGAACGCTTCAACCAGAAGCAGCGCGGCACCCAGTGGAGCAAGGGCAAGGGCCATGACAGCTTCTGCCCGGTCGGCCCCTGGCTGGTCACGGCGGACGAGGTGGGCGATCCGCAGAATCTGGACATGCATCTCGATATCAATGGTGAGCGGATGCAGACCGGCAACACGAAGACGATGATCTTCAATGTCGCCCAGCTCATTGCCTATGTCAGCGAATATATCACCCTTTATCCGGGCGACCTGATGATCACCGGCACCCCGCCGGGCGTGGGCGAGGGCAAGAAGCCCAATGCCATCTATCTGAAGGCCGGCGACGTCATGGAACTGGGCATCGCGAAGCTGGGCACACAGAAGCAGCAGGTCGTGGCATGGCGTCACCTGGGCGACGAGGTGCTGGGATGAGTGTCTACGCCGGTCGCTATGACGGTCGCTGCGCCATCGTCACTGGCGGCGCGTCGGGCCTGGGGAAGCAGGTAGCGGCGCGCATCGTGGTGGAGGGGGGCAAGGTGGTCCTGTGGGACCTCAATGCCGAAACCCTCGCCGCCGCCAGGGAGGAGGTCGGCGCGGTCCATGCGGTCGCGCTTGACGTGTCGGATCAGGCGGCGGTGGCCGCCGCCGCGAAGGAAAGCGCGCAGGCGCTGGGCAAGATCGACGTCCTCGTCTGCTCGGCCGGCATCACCGGCGCGACCGCCACGGTGTGGGACTATCCGGTCGACAGTTGGCAGCGGGTGATCGACATCAACCTGAACGGCCTCTTCTACTGCAACCGGGAAGTCGTGCCGTTCATGCTGCAAAATGGCTATGGCCGGATCGTCAACCTGGCATCGGTCGCGGGCAAGGAAGGGAATCCCAACGCCAGCGCCTATTCGGCCAGCAAGGCAGGCGTGATCGGCCTGACCAAGAGCATCGGCAAGGAACTGGCGGGCAAGGGGGTGATTGCCAACGCGCTCACCCCCGCCACCTTCGAAAGCCCGATCCTCGACCAACTCCCCCAGAGCCAGGTCGACTATATGCGATCGAAGATTCCGATGGGCCGCCTCGGCCTGGTCGAGGAATCAGTCGCGATGGTCTGCTTCATGGCCAGCGAGGAATGCAGCTTCACCACGGCGTCGACCTTCGACACGTCGGGCGGGCGCACGACCTTCTGACAAGTTGCGCGGCGCGACCGGCCACTCAAGAGCCGGAGTGCCGCAAGTAATCCTCACCCTATCCCGTTCGGGCTGAGCCTGTCGAAGCCCTTCACTTCTCTTCAAAAAAGGGAAGCCCCCTTCGACAAGCTGAGGGCGAACGGAGGTTTGTTACACAGGAGAGGTTGCATGATCCCCTTTGTCGATGCTCATATCCACCTGTGGGACTTGAACCACATACGCTACGACTGGCTCAGCCCGCCCTTCTCCGACGAAGGGCCGAACGGCAGCGTCGAGGCGATCGCGCGGGATTATGGCGTGGCGCAGTATCGCGCCGACCTCGCCCGCTGGAATGTCGTGGGCGCGGTGCATGTCGATGCGGGTGCGGCGGCGGAAAGCGCTCTGCGCGAGACGCGGTGGCTCGATGGACTGGCGAAGCTGGAGGGGCTGCCGACCGGCTTCGTCGCCTTCGCGGCGCTGAACGATCCCGACCTCGACGCCCTGCTGGAGCGCCAGGCGGCGCATCCCCGCGTCAAGGGCATCCGCCACATCGTCAACTGGCATCCCAGCCCGAAGCGCAGCTATGGCCCGGTCGACCTGACCGTCGATCCGCAGTGGCAGGCGGGCTATGCGCTGCTGGCCAAGCATGGCCTGTCCTTCGACCTGCAATGCTATCCGCGGCAGATGCCGGGGCTTGCCCCGCTGATCGAGGGCCACCCCGACATTCCCGTCATCATCAATCATATCGGTATGCCGGTGCTGACCGACCCTGACGGTCTGGAGGACTGGCGCAAGGGCATGAAGGCGCTGGCCGCGCTGCCCCATGTCGCGGTCAAGCTGTCGGGCATGGGCTTCATCCGCCCCGACTGGACCCGCGAGAGCGTGGAGCCGTTCATCCGTGAGGCGATCGACCTGTTCGGGACGACACGCTGCGCCTTCGCCAGCGATACGCCGACCGACAAGCTGTTCGGACCCATCGACCGCTATATGGAAGCCTATCACGCGATCGTCGCCGACTTTTCCGAAGCCGACCGCTGCTCGCTTTTCGCCGGCAACGCCAATCGCCTCTATCGCCTGGGACTTGCCCTATGACCCCCAATCCGCTGCTCGGCGTTCTGTTCCACTGGCTGGGCGGTTTCGCCTCGGCCAGCTTCTATGTTCCCTATCGCGGCGTCAAACGCTGGAACTGGGAGATTTTCTGGCTGACCGGCGGCGTCTTTTCCTGGGTGATCGCGCCCTGGTTCTTCGCCGCCGTCCAGACCAACGACCTGCTGGGGGTGATGCGCCAGGTGCCCGGATCGATCGTCGGCTGGTGCGTTTTCTTCGGTTTCCTCTGGGGCTTTGGCGGCCTGACCTATGGCCTTACCATGCGCTATCTGGGTCTGTCGCTGGGCATGGCGGTGGTGCTGGGCCTGTGCACCGTCTTCGGCACATTGATCCCGCCCATCTTCGACGGGACGTTCATGACCGAGATCGCCGGCACCCTGCATGGCCGGATCGTGCTGCTGGGCCTCGCCGTCACGCTGGCGGGGATCATCGTCGTCGCCCGCGCCGGCGCGCGCAAGGATGAGGCGCTCAGCCCCGAGCAGAAGGCCGCCGCCGTGGCCGAGTTCGATTTCAGGAAGGGCATCGCCGTCGCCATCTTTTCTGGCATCATGTCGAGCTGCTTCGCCTTCGGCCTGGCGGCGGGCGAGCCGGTCAAGGCGCTCTCCGCCGCCGCCGGCACCGGGCCGCTCTGGACCGGCCTGCCGACGCTGTGCCTCGTCATGTTCGGCGGCCTCATCACCAATGCGCTCTGGTGCGGATGGCTGATCGCGAAGAACAGATCGGCCGGGCAATGGCTGGGCACGGCGGACGCATCGGGCAGGCGCCCGCCGCTGCTGCTGCCCAATTTCCTGCTCTGCGCGCTGGCGGGCACCGCCTGGTATTTCCAGTTCTTCTTCTACACCATGGGAGAGAGCCAGATGGGGCGTTTCGGCTTTTCCAGCTGGACGCTGCACATGGCCTCGATCATCATCTTCGGCACCTGCTGGGGCTTCGCCTTTCGCGAGTGGAAGGATGCGGCGCCGGCCGTCCGCCGCATGGTGTGGAGCGGGGTCGGCCTGCTGATCTTCGCCACGCTCATCATCGGCTATGGCAACCGGCTGGCCGGCTGACGCGGAGGCTATGGGCCGTCACGGTGCGGTGGCGCCAGTCGGGATCGGCCTTTGCTTCCTCCTTGGCGGCGGCCAGCATCAGCAGCGATGCGATCATCGGAACAGCTTCAGGTCGAAGGCGGCGGCCATGGCGCGGAAACCCTCGTCATTGGGGTGGAGCGCGTCGCCGACATCATAGGGCCTGGCCATGCGCGCCGGATCGGCTGGGTCGGCGATCGCCCTGTCGAGGTCGACGAAACCGTCGGCTTCGCTGTTGTCGCGAATCCACTTGTTGACCGCCATACGGGCGGCGTCACCCTCCGCGCTCCAATAGCCCGCCCCCTTATAGGGCAGGATGGTGGCGAGGATGACCTTCACGCCCCGATCATGGGCGCGCGCGATCATCTGGCGATAGGCGCCGATCAGCGCTTCGGGCGCCAGCATCGGCTGCTGGCTGCGGGCGGCGTTGCCGAGGTCGTTGACCCCTTCGAGGATCACGACATGGGTGATGCCGGGCACGGCCAGCACGTCGCTGTCGAAGCGCGCGAGAGCATTATAGCCGTCGCCTTCGGACAGCAGCCGATTGGCGCTGATCCCGGCATTGGCGACGCCGACCGATGTCCGCCTCGCCTTTTGCAGCCGCTCGGCGAGCAGGTCGGGCCAGCGGCGGTTGCTGTCGGGGGTAGCGCGCACGCCGTCGGTGATCGAATCGCCCAGCGTGACGATGGTGGTGCCGGGCTTGCGGTTCTCCACCTCGACGCCCGAGATGATGACGCGCGGGCCAAGCATGGTCGACTCCGACAGGTTGGTCGCAGCCGTCTGGTCGCCCGGCGCGGTCCAGCCGGTGGCGGCAGAGTAGCTGTGCACCGTCGCGTCAGGCGCGCCCTGCGGCAGGTGGATGCTGATGCTGAGCCGGGTGAGCGGCTTCACCGTCATCGCGACCGGATCGCTCAGCAGCGGCGCGCGGGCGGGAATGGTCGCGCCCTGCGCCTGGTTGAAGGTCACGACATGATCCGTGCCCGGCAGCGTCTCGCCATTTTCGCCAGCGAGCGCGACATGGACCGCGCCCAGCAGCAATGGTTGGGTCGACATTTCGTTGGAGAGGCGCAGGCGGATGCGCTGGCCGCCGCTGCTGATGCGGACGACCTGGCGCAGGGTGCGGTTGCTGAGGTCCGGGCGCTTTTCCGGTGGGGCCTTCGACACGAGCGGCGCGGCCATCCAGCTGCGCGACCAGCTTTGCGCCTGCAACGGCGTGGCGGCAAGCGCGAGCAACAGCGTCGCACCAAGGATTATGGTTCGCATCTCTTTCCCCCTTCACTATGCGGTCGATCGGACCACCGGATTGTTGCCCCAGAGCCGGTCGTAGCGCCAGCCCGACAGATCCTCCACCACCTGTCCCGCGCCGGGCGAGCTGGGCGTGCGCGCGCCGCTGCGCAGATGCTCGATCTCGCGCATCAATATGTCATGGGTAGCGGGGCTGAGGCGGAAGCGGGTCGAGATGAAGATGCCGAAGGCGAGGCAGCCGACCGTGCCCACGCTTAGCAGCAGCGCCATGGTGAGGATCGCGTTCGGGCTCTGGGTTTGCGCCCCCGAGACGAAGCCGCCCGCCTGCATGATGAAGCCCACGCCGGCGACGGCGGCAGCCTGTGTCGCCTTGCGCACAAAGGTCATGACGCCCGCGAAGCTGCCCTCGCGCCGCTGGCCGGTGACGATCTCGTCCACGTCGGCCATGTAGTTGTAGGTCGCCCAGGGGATATAGTTGAGCGCCCCGCGGCCCAACCCCACGAGGATGATCGGCAGCCAGATCCAGGCGGAGGTCGCGGGCACGCCCAGCAGCCAAAGGGTGATGAGCACGAACACGCCCACGGCGAAATCGGCGGCGGCGACCTGATAGGCGCGGCTGGGGGAAGCGCGCAGCGCCAGATTGATGGCGATGATCACCGCCATGAACTGGACGATATACATGGTGCCGAGCAGGCCCGACGCGATCGCGGTGGAGCCGGCCAGCGCGAAGATCACGAAGAAGGTGAAGGCCGCGTTGAAAATATCCTGGCTGATATAGCCGCCCAGATACATGCCGAGATGCAGGCGGAAGGCCCGGATGCGCATGGTCGAGAAGAGATTGCGGTAGAGCGCCTTCAGCGCCTGCCCCGCGCCGCCCGCCTGTGTCCGCCCTGGCAGCGCCTCCAGCGATCCGGGCATATGCCGTTCCCAGCTGAGGCGGTAGAGCAGACCCGCCGTCACCATGAACAGGGCGGCGAAGATCAGCCCCATGTAGAAGAAGGTATCGGCGCTGTCGCGACCGAGCGCATTGATCAGCCAGAGTGGCAGGAAGCCCGCGAGGATGGCCGACGCCTGGCCGAAGAGGATGCGGGCGCCGGCGAATTTCGCCTTGGTGCGATAGTCGGTCGACATTTCGGCGGCCAGCGTCTCGAACGGAATGATCTCCATCGCATAGACCAGCTCGAACAGCACATAGCTGACGAGATAATAGTAAAAGCCCTGCCCCGGCAGCCACATCAGCGCGAAGCTGGGCAGCAGCGGAATGGCGGCGAGGATGAAGAAGCGGCGGCGGCCGAACCTGCGGCCCAGCCAGGTCGATCCGAAATGGTCCGAGATATAGCCGATCATCGGCGAGGCGAAGGCGTCGAGAATGCGCGCCACCGCGAAGATGGTCGCCGCCTGTCCCGCGGTAAGGCCGCAGAACTGGGTGTAGAAGATCAGCACCCAGCCTGAGATGACCGCCATCGATCCCGCGCCCAGCACGTCGTTCGAGCCATAGGCGAAGTAATTTTGCAGGCGAACCGGGCGTGGCGCGGCGCGGGCTATATCGGTCACTCTCGGCTCCTCCGCCACATTTTTCATTTCGGTCCCGGGCGGCGGCCGTCCTTCCATTTCGGCCGCCGCCCGAGCGCGATCAAGGGTCAGATATAGGTGCGCAGGAACTCGCCCAGCGCGCAGATGGCCAGGCTCTGGCCATAGGGCATGGAGGTGAGCGGGATATCCTTGTAGAATTGCAGCGTGTCGCCCATCGCGGTGCCGAAGCTGACCTGCTGCAACTCGCCGCTCTCGTCGATATTCGCCAGCACGCCGCGCACCGCCTTGATGGCGACCGCCTCATAAGGACGGGGCAGATAGCCCTTCCGCACCGCCTTCAATATGCCATAGGCGAAGCCGGCGGTGGCGGACGCTTCCAGATAGCTGGTCGGATCGACGATCAGCGTGTGCCACAGGCCGGTTTCGGCGTCCTGCGTCTCGCTGAGCGTCTTCACTTGTGCCGCCAGCGTGTCGATCAGGAAAGTGCGGAAGAAATCGCCTTCGGGTAGGTCGAGAATCTCGATGATCTCGGGGATGGCGATCGTCACCCAGCAATTGCCGCGCGCCCACAGCGCCTGCGCGAAATTGTGGCGGCCGTTGAAGTCCCAGCCGTGGAACCACAGACCCGTCCTGCTATCGTAGAGATATTTGATATGGACCAGGAACTGGCGCTTGGCCTCCTCGACATAGGCGGGGCGGTCCAGCAGCAGGCCGATCTTGGCCAGCGGCAGGACCGACATCATCAGCGTGTCGTCCCACATCTCGCCCGGATTCTCGTCATTATAGACGATATGCTGGAAGCCGCCCTCCTGGGTCTTGGGCAGGCCGTCGGGCGCCATCAGCCATTCGGCCCAGCTGTCGAGATAGGGGATATAGCGCGGGTCCGGCTCATGCTCATGGAGGTAAGCGAGCGTGATGAACGGCGCCATGGTGTTGATATTCTTGGTCGGCGTGCCCTCGGCGAAGCGATCCTCGAACCATTGCTTGATGATGGTGAGCGCCCTCTGGTCGCCGGTCTGCTCATAATAGCGCCACATGCCGAACAGGCCGACGCCATGGGTCCATTCCCAGCCGGCCCAGCCCTTGGTGTCGATGATGCGGCCGTCTTCCAGATGGAGCAGGAACTCGCCCGTCTCGTCTTTGATGTTGACGAGATTGTCCATCAGCCGGTCGATGGCGTCGACGACCTGGCTGCGCGGGACATCATGATTGAGAGCGGCCACTTATTGGATCTCCTTGAGGTCTGAAGGTGCATTTGGCGCGGCCACTTGTCTTACCGGCAGACCGCCTTTGACATTGCGCAGGGTGACGAGGCGCACGGCTTCGAGCGCATCGCCGGGCTGGCCGTCAGACGTGACGGCCAGTGCGACATGATTCTGGCCCCGATGGTTCATTATGCCCTCGGGGATGGGAAAGCT
Organism: Sphingobium sp. WR1; assembly: GCF_059693745.1. Lineage (NCBI taxonomy): Bacteria > Pseudomonadati > Pseudomonadota > Alphaproteobacteria > Sphingomonadales > Sphingobiaceae > Sphingobium > Sphingobium sp. WR1. The sequence continues at coordinate 177,071 of NZ_JCATID010000006.1, forward strand.
GCGCTGCGGACCGACATGGGCGATGAACTGGCCCATATTCCAGCCGTTGACGAAGATCAGCACGCGGTAGCGGATCGGGGAGCGCGGCGTGGTCGCGTCGCCGAAGCTGAGCGCGATGGTGGCATCCTGCCCCTTGGGCACGTCGAGCACGAAGCTGGTGCGATACCAGTTCGTGCCCGCCTCGGCCTGCGTCGCGGGCACGCTCGCCTTCGCCCAGCCACTGTCGTTATAGCCCGGCAAGTGCCAGCCCATGCGCTCGCCATATTGGCCGCCATTGTTGGCCGAGCCGCGCGCGATGTCGGCCAAATCCTCGCCGCCCAACCTGCCCTGGATCTTCCAGTCGATCGGCACGGCGAAGCTGCGACCGCTCGGGCCACCCTCCAGCGAGGCGGAGATGAGGCCGCGCGCTTCCTTGTGGAAATCGTCGCTGTCCAGATCCCAGTTATGGCCGTTGTTGCGCACCATGACCGACACGACATGCTCGCCGGGGGCCTGCGCCTCGGCCGGCAGGGCGAAGCGCGCGGTGCCGGTGGTGATCGGACGGGGCAGGCCGCCGGGGGTTTCGCCTTCGCCGACAAACCTGCCGTCGATCCAGGCCTGCGCCAGACCCGAACCGCCCGCACCGTAATGAAGCGAGAGCGTCTTCGCGTCCGGCGATCCGGTGAAGTGGCCGCGATACCAGACGTCGCCGTCGTGGAAGCCATAGGCGTCCATGCTCATATTGGGTTGGCCATCAGGCCGGGCGGTGATGCTGGCATAGGCGCGGTTGTCGATCGCCTGCCATGCGCTGTCGTCGAAGGCGGGGTCGGCTTCGGGCGATCCCTTGGCCATGCGCCAGTCGCTGAGGGCGGGCAGGGCGATGGCGGTGGGACCGGCAAGTGGCTGGACTGCGGCGAGGCTGTCGACCGCTGTCGCTTTGGTCGCGACCTTCGCGCCGTTCCAGCTGACGGCGCGCACCGCCTTCGCCGCCCAGATTTCGAGCGGGCTGGCCTCTGCGGTGTCGCCGGTCAGCGCCAGCGTGCCGCCCCTGATCGCCGCGCTGCGGACCAGCGCTGGGCCGCGCACCAGCACGTCCTTTTCGCGCCAGTAGCGCGTCCCTTCGGCTTCGTCGGCGAGGATCAGGGTCAGCGGTGGACGATCGCCGCCTTCGATCCGCACTACGGAGCGGCCCTGATGGGTGTAGCTGAGCTTGAGGTCGCCTTTCGCAGCGTCGAAGGCGCTGGTGACGCCGCCTTCCAGCACCGTCACCTTCGGCGCCGAAGTGTAGCGCAGCATGGTCTCGCCCGGCTCTCCGGCGCGGCCGTAGAGCAGGATGAGGTCGGCCTTGTCGATGACCTGCGCTGACTGGAGTTCGGAGGTCGAATAGACCAGCCGCTGCCCGCCCAGCGTGACGCCCGCGATCAGCCATTTGGCGTCGAAGCCGTTGAGCTGCATCGGCACGGTGTAGCGGCCGTCCGGCAGGTCGGCGGTGAAGCTGAATCGGTCGTTGGTCTGCCCGTTGGACGGCTTGTGCGTCACCATCAGGAAGCGCGCGTCACTCTCCGGGCTTTTATTGTGATAAATCTGGATGTTGGGGGAGTCGATCTCCACCGGACCGGCCGGGACCATGCCCGCCATGTCGGGGACCGAGGCGATCAGGCCGCCCAGCTGCTTCATCTCCAGCGCCTTTTCCCGCACCTCGCGCGGTTCGGAGATAGCGGAGCCATAATCATAGCTGGTGAACACCACCGGTGCGGGCAGCCAGCCCCAGCTGGTGCCGCCATAGCCCATGTAGAAGCTCTGGATGCCGATGCCGTTGGCCAGGTTGGTGCCGTAGAAGACGCGCTGGAACCGCTTGCCGCGCTGGATCGCATTGCATTCGTAGCCGCCGTTCGACCCCCAATAGTCGAACCAGCCGCCGCCGAATTCGGCGAGGAAGCCCGGCGTGCCGGGTGAGGCGGACGCACCGCCCTTCGCGCCGCCCGGGCCATAATAGCCCCAGTCGGGCGCGGCCGACCCGCGCGTCGGCTGGCCGGTGACGGTGCAGGCGCCGCCGGGATAGCCGTCAAACGCATAGAGGTCGTTGGGGCCGCGGACGACCTTTTCGATCTTGGAACTTTCGGGCACCCAGTAACCGTTGCGGCCCTGATCGTTATGGAACAGCGGCACGGTGATGCCGTCGGCGCGCGCCCGGGCATAGAGATGGTCCATATAGCGCCGCTGCGCCGGGGTGGTCAGCGCCAGCTCATTTTCGATCTGGTGCAGGATGACCCCATATTTGCGCCTGGGATCATTGTTGATCTGATGTCGGGCGATGATCGCGTTGACCTGGCTGAGCCATTCGTCGGCGGCCGCCAGATAGTCGGGATCGTCGGTGCGGGCGCGGGCGCGCTGGTTGACCAGCCAGCCGGGAAATCCGCCGCGCGACAGTTCCGCATTCACATAAGGCCCGGCGCGGGTGATGACATAGAGGCCTTCCTCCTCCGCCATCGTCAGCAGCCGGTCGAGATCGCGGATGCCGGTGAAGTCGTAGACCCCCTGTTTCGGGCTGTGATAGCTCCAGTCGAAATAGAGGGCGACGCTGTTGAAGCCGCTCGCCTTCATCTTCTGGAGGATGTCGCGCCACAGATCGGGTGAGGGCAGGCGGAAATGGTGGAATTCTGACGACCAGATCAGCATCCGCTTGCCGTCGATCATCAGCGATCGGGCATCATAGGAAATGCGGCCGAACGTCCTGACCGGAGCCGACAAGTCAGCGGTGGGCCGCGCCTGCTGCGCCAAGGCGGGCGCGGCAGGCATGGAACCGAGCAGGAGGGCGGCGACAAGGGAGCGCATGGAATCCGGCTCAGTCCATGTGGAACAGCAGGGGGAGCGGCCATTCCCTGGGCTGGTTGCCGGGCTGCACCTCCATCAGCGGCGCCATATAGTCCCACCAGCGCTGCATCACCGGATGATCGGGCAGCGTATCGCGGCTATTGTCGTCGCGCAGCTTCAGCACCGCGAACAGGCTCAGCGTGTCTTCGTCCAGGAAGATGGAATAGTCGTAGATGCCCGAATCGGACAGCAAAGTGGACAATTCCGGCCAGATTTCGTCATGGCGGCGGCGATATTCCTCGACCACGCCGGGCTTGAGCTGCATCTTGAAGGCGTGGATCGTCATGGCTTCCCCCTCTCAATCATTGGATTGAACCATATTATGGAACGCAAGGCCTATATTTGGTAACATCGTCCCATATGCCAGTCAAATGCGATATGAGCATAACCCCGAGGTTCAACTGCCCGCCGGGCGCTGATCGCTGTGGATCAGGCTGGGGACGATCGCCACGGCGCTTACTGCGGGCGGTTTCGCCGGCGTGAAGGCCGGCATCGTCACATGCGACGCCAGCTCGGGGATCTGCGCCCTGATCCGCTCCGCCACGGCGCTCGCCAGCAGCCAGGCGCCATAATTGTTGTGATGCGTCCCGTCGGCCCCGCCCTGGTTGGGGTGACTACACGAAAGTGCGTTTTACGTACGCTAAGGGTGAACGGACAGGCAACATCATGTTTGGGCGCGCGGGGTCTGTCCGCGCCGGTTCAAGTTTTGTGCGGCAGGCAACGATTTGACAGACATAGCCGGAAAAATGGTGCCGTTGGCGAGCGGGGAGCGAAATCCTACGCTCAGCCTCCGGTGCATTATCGGGACACGGATTCACGGTGCGCGGTCATGGTCGCGGAAAGTACGCCAGACAACGCCAAGGGAGAAGCTTCGGCGCATGCGGGCGGGCATCGTCATGCGACAAGAAGTGACGAGGGCACGCGCAGCGGGCGAAGCTGGCCCGGATCGGGGCGGCTTTCGACGTTCCACCGATAGTCGCCAGTGAGCGAGATATGCTCCCATCCCAACGGGGCGATATGGCGAGCGATGTCGTCGGGAATGGACAGCGCCTCGGCCACCTGCTCGATATAGCGGGTGTTCCACAGGATTATGGCGGCCACGAGCAAGTTCAGGCCGGAGGCGCGATAGGTCTGGTTCTCGAACCGTCGGTCGCGCAGTTCGCCGAGCTGGTTGAAGAAAAGCGCGCGGGCGAGCACGTTGCGCGCTTCGCCCTTGTTGAGACCGGCCTGGGTACGCCGGCGCAGGTCGAGATCGCGCAGCCAGTCGAGCATGAAGATCGAGCGTTTGATCCGGCCGACCTCGCGTAAGGCCAGTGCCAGTCCGTTCTGACGCGGATAGGCGGACAATCTGCGCAGCATCGCCGCTGCGGTCGTGGTGCCGCTGCGGATCGAGGTGGTGAGACGCAGCAGTTCGTCCCAATGGGCGGCGACATGCCCGATGGCGATCGGATCGCCGGTCATGCCGGCCAGCAGCGGCCCGGCTTCCTGGCCTGGCAGCAGATGCAGGCGCCGTTCCTTCAAGTCGCGCAGGCGCGGCGCGAAACGGTAGCCGAAGAAGGCATGAGGCCGAATAGATGATCGGATGCGCCGGCGGTGGCCGCGATCACGCGGCTTGCGAACGGATCATATTGGTCCGACACATGGGTGTAGAAGCTGACGCCGGGCACGTTGCCGTTGCGTGCGTTGATGTCGCCGATCGCAGCGCCGCGCCCGCCCGCATGGAAGAGCTGGCCGTCGCTCGATGAGGAGGTGCCGTCACCCCACAGCGCGGCCAGCGGCACGGTACGATGAACGTCGATCAGCCTTGCCAGCGCCTCACCATAGGCGGCTTCGCTGATATGCCAGTCATGGAGATGGGCGAGTTGGCGCAAGGTCGCGCCATGACAGGTGTCGGCCATCCGCGTCAGCCCGAGATTAATGCCGTCCGCCAGGATCACGGTCAGCAGCGCATTGCGGTCGTCGGCTGTGCGACCGGAGCGACGATGGGTGAAACAGTCGGAAAAGCCGGTCCAGCCATCGACTTCCAAAAGGAGATCGGTGATCTTCACGCGCGGCAGCCGTTCATAGGCGACGCGGCGCATGTCCTCCGCCTCGGGCGGCGTGATCGCTTTGAGCGGCGATATCATGAGGCCATCGCCGTCCAGGCGAACCTGGGGCAGCTCACCCTGCCTGGCAAGGACTGTCACCCGCTCGATCGCGGTGTCGACGGTGGCGCGGCGATCCGCGATAAAACTGTCGAAATCGGTGTCGATCGCCAGCGGCAGCGGTCCTCGCGCGCGCATTGCATCGAAGGTGGCAGGCGGCAGGAGATAGCTATCGAAGGCGCGATACTGACGGCTTTCTGTCACCCATATGTCGCCGGCGCGCAGGCGATCGCGCAGTTGTGTCAGCACGCACAGCTCATAGGCGGCGCGGACGACCTGACCGTCGCGCAGCACGAACGGCCGCCATGACGGCGGCACGAAGCGCAGCGGCGGCTTGTCGGGCAGGCGGCGCTGTCCGGTGCGATAGATGTCGGCTATCAGGCGCGCAGCATCGAGCAGCCCCTGCACTGCGCTGGCGCCGCGAAACTCGAAGGCATTGAGGAACGGCCCGATCACGGCCCGAAGCGAGCGCTGCCGCTCGATCAGCTCGGCCGTGCGGTCGATCGTTTCCGGCGCGATCAGCAGTTCGGCGTCGACAACTGCCGTGCCCAGCCTTTCCCAGTCGATCGCACCGATGGCGGCAAGGGAGTCGACGCCCCGCGCCCGCGCGTCGAGCAGGGTTCGGCACGATCCGGTGAGCAGGCGCAACTGCGCCTGAAGGGACCGGATCGTGCCGATCGCCTTGTCCCGGGTCCGGTTCTCGGCCCGACGCATCATGCTGCCGAGCAGCTTGTCCATCATCGTCAGCACGGCATCGGTCAGGCTTTCCTCAAGCCGGATTCCAGCTGCGGCAAGGATCGCATGACGACGCCTGTCGGGCAGTTCCGCGAGTTGCTGGGGCGTGATGCGCGCCGCCTCATCCGCGATCCGGTCGAACGCGGCCTGCGGGATCGTCGTGGCGCGCGTCCCTGCCAGACCCAGCGCGCGAACATGGTCGAGCCGTTCGATCAGTCGAAGGACGTTGCGCGGTGCCGGGGACAGGGGCGGGTTGCGCAGCCAGGAGAGCCAGGTCGCGCTCTTGCCGTTCCGCCGCGACAGCAGGGCATCGAGCCGCGCGCATTCGGGGCCGCCGAGATCCCCGGCGAGCACGTCGTGGACCAGATCATCGGCCTGCTGCCGCGATCGCCGCACGATCGCCTCGATGACTGTCACGGATGGTAGCAATAATCGTCGGTGCCGCATCTCGTCGATAATGATGCCGGCAAGCCGCGAGGGCTGGGTGACAGTCTGCGCGATCGGCATGGCAAACGCGACCAGCGCGTGGAAATCCGCGCGGCCGAAAACGGCATGACCGAAGCGGCGCGACAGGTCAGCGAGGTGAGACCGCCGTGTCTCGTCGCGCCGGGCATAGTCGCGCCATATCGCCGGCGGCACGTTCAACTGATGGGCAACGAACGCCAGGATTGGCATCGGCGGCGCTTCGCCGGCTTCCAGCACCCGCCCCGGCCAGCGGAGATACAGGAGCAGCATGGCATAGCCCAGGCGCGTGGTGTCGCCGCGCCGGGATGCGATGAGGTGGAGGTCGTCACGGGTCAAGGTGAAGTGGCGCACGATCTCGCGTTCATCGAGCGAGGGATCAAAATGGCCCGCCAGCATCTCACGGGTTAGAAGACGTCTTCTCGCCAAGGTCGAACCCATTCCATGTCGCTGTCCGTCAGACGTCCGTTGGACGGCCAGCGGCAGTATGTCCGTCAACTCTGGACCTGCGATGGCGATTCGGACAAGATCGCATGATGATGAGAAAACGGACACGATGGGGGGCTTGTGGCGCTGATCGGCTATGCGCGTGTCTCGACCCCCGACCAGAAGCTCTCGCTCCAGCACGACGCGCTCAGGCGGGCCGGATGCGACCGCATCTTCGACGATCAGGCCTCGGGCGCCAGGAGCGACAGGCCTGGCCTGATCGAAGCGCTGGCCTATCTGCGCGCCGGCGACACGCTGGTGGTCTGGAAGCTTGATCGCCTCGGCCGCTCGATGAGCCATCTGATCGAGAAGATCGGCGAACTCGCTGCGCGGGACATCGGGTTCCGTTCGCTCACCGAGAACATCGACACCACCACGCCGGGAGGCATGCTGGTGTTCAACATCTTCGGCTCCCTCGCACAGTTCGAGCGCGACCTGATCCGCGAACGCACCCAGGCGGGCCTGCGCGCCGCCCGCGAACGGGGCAGCCGGGGCGGTCGTCGTCCGGTCGTCACCCCCGATAAGCTACGCAAGGCGCGGGCGCACATCGCCGCAGGCCTCACCATGCGCGAGGCCGCCGCCCGCCTGAAAATCGGCAAGACAGCCCTCTACAAGGCGCTGGAACAAGCCTCCTCGACCGCCAAAACGTGATGTTGCCGATCCGTTCTTCGTTAGCGTACGTATACCGCACCTTCGTGTAGTCACCCCCAGAAGGCTCGGCGGAGCACATCTACGACACGCTGTACTGCGCCCGTGGCCAGGCCGAGAATCTCATCAAGCAGCACAAGACCCAGCTCGCCAGCGATCGCACATCGTGCCGATCGGCCAATGCAAACCAGGTGCGGCTCATCCTGCATACCGCCGCATACTGGCTGATGTGGCGCATCCAGCAGGCGATACCCAAGGCAAGCGCGCTCGCCGCCGCCGAGTTCGCCACGCTGCGCCTGCGGCTACTCAAGGTCGCCGCCCGCGTGATCGAAACCGCAACCCGCATCCGCATCGCCTTCGCGTCAGCCTGCCCCGATGCCAACATCTTCAAGGTTATCGCAGCTGCCTTCAGGCCTGCCCCAACGTAAACGGCGCGGCCGTGCCGCCAGCCCCATAACCTGCACTTCCAACCCGCAAGCCCATCGAACATCCGCGGTGAAATAGACGCAGTGCGATCCCTCGTCCTGATCACATACAGCCTGGCGCCGAAAAATGCGAACCGCCAGAGCGACCACCGTCACGAATAATCCGGGCTAGGGCGTCACGGACGACGCAGCAGAATGCATTTCGTGGTGTCCATCGAGGCGAACTGCTTCACGTCGGTTTTCGCCAGGCCGACGGATCGCGGAGCAATATTGATCGCGGGCCATGTCTTGCGCCCGCAATCGGAATCGGCCGAGCCACCTGACCGGGAGACGCTGTTGCGCACGAGCGTCATCGCGCCGGTCAATCGGTCTACGTTCAGCGCCACCAGCGCACCGGCTACCCGATTGTCCGAGACCGTGCCGCCTGATGTGCGGGCGGGGTACCAGGGTTCGCCGCCAATCATGATTCCATAGCCGCACTGCCGCGTAGCGCCGCAGTTGATGTCGTTGCCGGACGTGACGCTGCCGGAAAAGTTGCCGCTGCTGTTGGGCCAGGCATGCAGCATCAATTCGGCGAAGGAGGCATGGGCGAAGCTGGTCGAATGGCGGAAGATATTGCGACTAATGATGCAGTCGCGGCATCCGCCCAGGATCAGTTGGACGTCCGTATTATCGCGAAAGATATTTCCCTCGATGCGGGCGCCGCTGCTGTCGTGAATGGTGACGCCATCTGCCCACATCTGTGGCAGATTATGCGTGCCATTGGGGCCGATCGTGCTGTTGATGATCACGGGACGGGCGGCCGTGGCGACCACTTCCATCCCGGTATAGCAGCTGAAATTCCGGACGAGGGCGTTTTGCAGCCGAAAGCCCGTACCCTTGACACGGAGGCCGCCGCCCAAGGGGCGTGTGCTGTCATCGAGACAGACCTGCCTTTCCCAATCGGCGCTGCGCCCGCTATCCCCGACAATGGCGATCGAGTGCAAGGTCACGTTGGATGCGACAATTTCCAAAGGCATGTTGCCGCGCGTCGACTGAGCCGTCATCTGGCCCACCACCAGGACCGCACAGCGACTGGTGTCACCCTGACGGCAGGCTGCGGGCGAGGAAGGCGCTCGCGTCTCGATCGTTACGGGCCGACCGATCGTCAGCGGTGTACGAAGGCGATATTGACCGGGGCCGAGCGACAGGGTGGCGCCGGGAGAAAGTTGCGACAGGCAGGCGGTTATGGCCGGGGAGGCATCAGCCGGCTTGTTCGCCAGCCTGTCGAGAGCGCGGCATGCGCCAGGCAGTGCGGCGCGGGCGCTGGCCTGGCTGGCTACCGAAGCCTGCCATGCGACCAGAGTGGCCACGATCACCAACACCGCGCTGCAAACGGGCAGAACAAGAGCTGATCGGGCCTGCATCGCATTTCCTTCACGCAAAGGGCGCCGGTCGGACTTCGGGATCGGCGCCGCGTCGTCGGTCAGCGGGCCAGCGCCCCGATCCGCGCGACGGCGTTGGTCAGCAGCCGCTCCCAATGGAAGTGCGACCGGATCGCCTCGGGCGTCCCGCCTGTATAGCGCGGCGCATCGAGTATGGCCCGGACTTTCTTGCGGAAAGAGCGGGGATCATCGGCAATATGGACGTGGGGCAGGGTGGTGGCCTGTTCGAACCCGCGAAATGCCTTGGACGTTCCGACGATGGAACAGCCCGATTCCAGCGCTTCTGCGGTCTTGAGGTTCGAGCCCTCGCCCTCGACGATCGGCAGCAGCACGACATGCGCGGCGCTAACGATGGCCTGCAACTCGACCTTGTCCATCCGCCCCATCACTTCCATGCGGGCGCGGTTGAGCATCCAATATTCGTCAAACCCCGTTATCTGCATGATGAGGTCGGACACGCTGCCTACGATCAGCACACGTTCTTCCGGACGCAGAAAGGTCAGGCCTGGCGCCATCATGTCCCAGAAGCCGGCGGCATTCGGGAAATGCGCACTGCTGACGAAGACCGGGAAAGGCACGTCGATGAAGCGCCGCCAGGATTCGACGCGGGACGGCGTGCAGGAGAAAGGCTCGACCCCGTTGCCGGCGACCACCACATCGCAGCCGGGTGCATCGGCGCGATAATAGTCCGCGTCGGCATCGGTGCAGGCGATGACGAGATCAGCGCAGGCGGTCGCTTCATGTTCCAGCGTCTCGATCTCGGTGATGAGCCGTTTGCATTCGTGCCGGGCGATCTGCGTTTTGGCCAGCACACCCTGCTTCAGCCGGGATTCCACATTCTGCGAGGAATACACCAGCTTCGTGCCGGGGCGACGGGCTGCGATCTTCCGGGCGGCGTCCATCAGCCAGGGCTGCTCGCTGATGATGACGTCGATCTCATGACGTTCCGCGATCGCGGTGAGCGCCGCCAGCACATCCTCGTCGCCCGCAGCAAACAGGCCGGTGAGATAGTCCGACAGGAAATGCAGTTCTGTCTGCCAGAAGGGCGATTGCGCGCCGAAGGCGACATCGTCCTTGGTATCAGGCTCGTAATGGCCCTCGACATAGACCGCCACGGATTTGACTTGGTGGCCTGCCTTACGCAGCTCTTTGGCAATATGGCTGGCCCGAAGCTGGCCGCCATGCTGGGGCTTGCCCGTCGGATAGTTGGTGAGATGGAGTATATTCATTTTGCATCCAAGAATGTCGAGCAGAACTCGTCACCGAAATCCTGCCAAGTGCGCTTGAACAGGACCGTGTCCAGCTCGCTTTCCAGCGACTGGCGATAGGCGTCATCGTCGAGCAGGCGGACGATTTCGCCCTTCCATCCCGCGAAATCGAGGGGGTGGTAGCTAGGCATCTTGCCTTGCGTGGCTTCGACCAGAGCGCCGGTATTGGAAACCACGCAGACCTTGCCAAGCGCGGCGGCCTCTGTCGCGGCCAGACCCCAGCCCTCGAAATAGCTGGGAAAGACCGCGAAGGCGGCGCGAGCGTAGAGCTGCATCAGCAGCGCATCGCTCAGCCCCTCGCGCCAGACGATCTTGCCCGCCTTCGACGCGGTCATGCGCCAGGCGGAGCGGATGAGATCTTCGCTGCCCCATCCGCGCATGCCCACGATGAGCAGTTTAGGACACTTCTCCTCGCGTTCGGCATAAAGTTCGCGCCAGATGTCGAGCAGCAACTGGTGGTTCTTTCGCGGTTCCACCGTGCTGACATAAATAACATAGGGGCCATCCCGTTCAATTTCGTCGAGGGTGGCGCGATCCTTGTCGCCCAGTTCTAGGAGCGCGGGCGCGGGTGCCGCGAGCGGCACGACCTTGACTGGCGGCGCCGTGCGGGTAAGCCCTTCCTTCTCCCAGAAATCGCGCAGCGACTGGGCCGAAACCTCTGAAATCGCGAACACCGACTGCGCCAGGCGGGCGACGGCGCGATAATGGTGGTTGAACTGGTCGAAAAACTCCATGCCCGGCGTGAATTCGGGAAAAAGGAGCGGAATGAGATCATAGCAGGCAGGCACTATGACCCGCCCAGAACCATAAAGCTTCTCGACCTTCTCCGGAATGTTGAACGACCAGTCGCTGCCGACCGTGACGAAGCGGTCGTCGCTGGCCGGGGTGAAGCGCTGTAGATGCTTCAGCACGCCGGCAGCGGTCTTTTCCGGCTCCAGGCTGCTGACCCATTCGTCGGACATGATGTCCTTGAAGCAGCCCTGGTCCACGCTCATCCAGCGATCATGGGCGCGATCGAGATAGACCGGGACCAGTTGCTCGGGAAAGCGACTGTAGATCGCCTTCGTGATCTCGCGTTCAACGCGGATGATGCCCACGGGGCGGCGGCACCAGTCCGCCGATGTGGATATGTTAATGATGATGCGGCGGGTCATTTCCGGTTTTCCAGGATCAATTTATTGCAGAAGCGTTCGCCGACATCGTTCCAGGTGAGCGGGTGATATTGCTTGGCGATCCGCCTTTCGAGCGACTGGCGATAGGGCTGATCGTCGAGCAGCCGTTCGATTTCCGCCTTCCAGCCCGGAAAATCGAGGGGATGCAGGGCCGGCATCAGATTCTGGGTCGCCTCGCTCAGCGAGCTGGTGTTGGCTACGACGCAGACCTTGCCATGCTGCATCGCCTCGGTCGCGGCGAGACCCCATCCTTCATAGATGCTGGGGAACACCGAAAAGGCGCAATTATGGTAGAGATGCTGGAGAAGATTGTCGCTCACGCGCTGAAGGCCGTTGAGCTTGCCGCCGATATAGGCAGCCATGCGCGGCACCCTTTGCATGGTGTCGGTGCAGCCCCATCCGACATTGCCGACGAACACGAATTGCGGGCAATCCTTCCCCCGTTCGTTCCACAGGTCGCGCCAGATGTCGAACATCAGCTTGTGGTTTTTCCGCGGCTCGACCGAGCTTACGTAGAGGACATAGTCGCCCTTGGAAAACACGTCGCGCATGATCGCATGATCGCGGCTGTCGAGGATCGGAAGGCGCGAGGTGTCAGCATAACTGGCCAGCGGCACGGTGATGATCTCGGGTAGCTTGCGCTCCATCTCGGCGCCTTGCCAGAAACGGGACAGATCGTCTTTGGTGGCCTGGGAGATCGCCCAGACCTTGTTCGCGCCATGCGCCATCTCGATCAGATGCTGGCGGAATTCCTGCGAAATCTCGTCTCTCACGAGCAGTTCGGGGAACTGGACCGGCACCGTGTCGAAACAGGTCAGGATCGACTTCGCGCCCAAGGGCTTCAGATATTGCAGAACCTGGCTGGTGGGGGCATGGTCCCAGTCGAGACCCATCGAGATATAAGTATCTCCGCGCCGGATGACGGCCTCGCGCATGTGCGCGGGATCATAGGGGATGATCGCCGCGTCCGGTTCGCACCATTCGGGCGCCAGGATGCGATCGGCGTGGACCCGGTCAAGCCGCTTGAGCGATTGTGCCTGCGCATCCCAGAAGACGTAATCGACGTTGCGGAAGCGCCGCATATAGGCGGCCATCTCCCGCTCGACACGGATGATCCCGACCGGATGACTGCGCCAGTGGTTGCTGGTCGAAATATTAAACAGATAACGCGTGCTGCCGTCGCCCAGCACCTCGTCGGTTTCGGCGGTCTGCATGCTGTCCAACCGATATTCCAGCCTGCGCAACTGGTCTTGGAGAGCGTTGCCCTTGCCATGGATGGCGTCGAAAAGGCTCTGATACTGGGAAGCGTCCATGGCATGCGCGACGGGCATCGCAGGCGCGGCAGGGGGCTGAGCGGGGGATGTGTCCGTGCCGCCGGATGGCGCATAACGTTCGGGCTGGAATGCCTTTACAAGGCGTGAGCGAACAGGGTGCCTATGCCGGAAGGCGGCCTCGGCAATATCTTGGCGCTGGGACCGCATGGCGGCTTCTTTGGAGTGATAAAGGTCGGAAATGACCTGAAGGCGGTTTTTTTTCCGCTCCAGCAGATTCATGTAATGCGCGGTGCCGACGCGATCGGGTTGCCGCCCTAAGATGATCTCGAAGGCTCTTTCCACAAACGAAGCGTCATCCAGGGATAGCAGCCATTCCAGCGATCCCGGCTGAAATCTGTCAAAATAATCGTTCATGATCTCGCCTGATGATAGTTAAAATGGTGAGGCACCGGTCCCGACACCGGAAATCCATGCCTACCGTCGGTTCCCTGCTGCCGGGACAGGCGAACGAGGTCGCCATTATGGATATCTGCCATGTTACCGATCAGCCTGGATAAGCCTTGGCCGATGAAGGCGTCATTGGCGATCGAGTCATCGAAAATACATGCCGCGGCGTGGGCGGGGCAAGGGTTAAACAAAGTCGCCGATGTAGGAAAAGTCTGTAATATGGTTCGGCCTCATAATGCGGAACCTTTATATTCGAAGGTCGGCAAAGTATAATATGAAAATCGTACTTCCGCTCAAGTCGAAACGGCGTAGGCGATGCCCATCCGGCTCGATCATGGAGATGATCGAGGGCGCCTTTATCATGCAGAGGTTCTGGAATTTGCGAAATCGGCATTGACCAGATTTAGGGTGGGATGGCGGATTGCAGGCTTTGGCTGCCCGATAAAATCCGGATAGGATAATAACTTGCCTGCGTCCAGATGCGAAATCCGGTGGCTCGGCCCTCTGCCTATGCGAAGGTTACGGCTCACATTCAGGGACGCAGTTGCCAAAAAATCCGCGCGGGGCACCGCAAGGAGAAACGGATGGACGGGTTGATGATGATTCCAAGTGGCACCATTCGAGGCTGATGTTCCGTTACACTGATAATGTTGCAGGATGCTATATGGTACCAATAAGGGGAGCCTATGCCCACAGTCGCGTTCATCAGCCCCAAGGGAGACGTCGGCAAGACTACGGCCGCGCTGTTGCTCGCATCGGAAATCGCCCGCGGGGCCAAGGTCACGGTGATCGATGCTGACCCCAACCACCCGATAGCGGCATGGGGACGGGGGGGCGACGCTTCCCGAAAATCTCTCCATCGTCGCCGATGTTGACGAGGACACGATTCTCGACCGGATCGAAGAGGCCTCCGCGCAGACGCCCTTCGTCATCCTCGACCTGGAAGGCACGGCTGCCAAGATCGTGCTGTTGGCGGTCAGCCAGTCCGATCTAGTGGTGATCCCGATGCAAGGGTCGCAGCTAGACGCCGAACAGGCGGGCCGGGCGATCCGCGTGCTGAAGCAGCACGAGAAGATGACGGGCAGGGCGGTTCCCTTTGGCGTGCTGCTCACCCGTACCAGCCCGATTATCCGCACACCATATCCAAGGCGGGTTGATCGACGCCGGAGTGCCAGTCTTTACCTCGCAGTTGCACGAGCGGGAGGCGTTTCGCGCCATCTTTTCCTTCCAGAAGACGCTGGAGGATCTGAACGAGAAGGATGTGCCCAATCTCGACAGGCCATCGTCAATGCCGAACAATTCGCCGTCGAGGTGATCGAGCGGCTGCGCGACAGCCGGAGTCCGGCGGCGGCAAAAGCGGAGGTAGCGTGATGAGCAGGGCCAATCCTTTCGGCGATCTCGACGATTTCGCCGCCCCTCCGTCCTCCCGCCGGGTTGCGGCCGAAACCATCGACCAGTTGTCTCAAGCCAGCGGCTTTCCCAGTCGAAAGGCTCAGGCCGCGCCAACGGCCAAGGGCAGCGAAACGATCTCCTCGGTCTCGTCCGCCCGACAGCCCCGGCGCTACACGACCGGGCGCAATCGCCAGATCAATAACAAGGCGACCGAGGATGCGATCGGCGAACTCTATCGCATGGCGGATGATCTGAACCTACCGTTGGGCGCAGTTCTTGAACAGGCACTCGCCGCGCTCGAAGAAAAGCGCCGGAAGGGCTGAAGGCTACCGGGAAGATAGCGTGAAGGATAGCAGATAGCTGTCGTTGTAGCTGATGGTCAGCCATGGGATGGCCATTGCCGCAACTATGCCCGCCCCTACCGGGATCAGGTAGGTCTTAAGGTGCCGGCTTTAAATTAGGTTGAGCGCTTCCATGGCAGACGCCAGTGGGAATGTGCCCTCTGGTCAGCTATTGCCTCTTGCGCGCTTATTGAGGACATAGCGTGGATGGTACGCCAGACAACGCTAAGGCCGAACAATAGCGGAACGCTGTGTTGATGGCGCTTAGTCGCAGAGGATCGCTATGATGGCATACAGGCCGTCGGGGTCCCTCCATCCCAGAACAGTTTGATCGCCCAAGTCCTTTTCGGCCGGCACATCGGTGAAAAGTGCAAGGGCATCGGCAAGTGTCGGACCGGCCCCGTCCTGCAAGAGGAATTAGTCGATGCAGCGACTATACAGGTCCGCGACGTCTCCGGCGTCCGCCTCGGTAAGTTCGATCGGGCTTCCCGCCATTGTCATCGCGTTTTGACGCCAAGCACGCGCTCACCATAATCGCGCAGTTCTCCCTTCGGTCCGACATAGCGATAGAGGGTGACGCGCTCGATCCCGAGTTCCTTGCAGAGATCAGAAACGGAGGTGTCGCGCTGGGCCATGGCGGCCTGGGCGAGACGCACCTGCGCCTTGGAAAGAGCGAACTTGCGGCCACCTTTGCGGCCCCGCGCGCGGGCAGCGGCGAGACCAGCCATGGTGCGCTCGCGGATCATGTCTCGCTCGAACTCGGCAAGGGTGGCGAAAATTCCGAACACCATGCGGCCCGATGGTGTTGTGGTGTCGATCTGCGCACCCTTGCCGGTGAGGACGCGCAGGTCGATGCCGCGATCCGAAAGATTTTGCACCGTGCTGACAAGGTGGGTGAGCGTTCGGCCAAGACGGTCGAGCTTCCAGACAATCAAGACATCACCGTCGCGCAGCGATTTGAGGCAGGCCGCGAGGCCGGGGCGGTCGTCGCGGCTGCCGGATGCGCGATCATCATAGATATTGTTCGTCTGGACCCCGGCAGCGCGAAGGGCATCGTGCTGCAGGTCGAGCGACTGCGAGCCATCGGATTTCGACACGCGAGCGTAGCCGATCAGCATGGATCACAAACGAAGGTTTGAGGTGATGGTGCGGGCATAGGCATTTGAATACGCCATTGTGTATCTCAACCAGCATCGCAATCAAGCTATCTCAAACATTGAGTCGGAAAGAAAAAGGAACATGCATGCCCCGTCGCGTGACCCTGACCGATCGCCAGCGCGACGCGCTACTTCGTCTGCCGGTCGATCAGGGCGAGTTGCTGCGGCATTACACCCTCAGCGATGAGGATCTCGGACATATCCGGCAGCGTCGCAGACCTCACAATCGTTTCGGCTTCGCGCTGCAATTGTGCGTGTGCGTTACCCCGGTCGGGTGCTGGTGCCAGGCGAAGTGATCCCGGCGCCAGTGACGGATTTTATAGCTGCCCAGCTCGGGCTGAGCAGCGATGATCTGCTTCCCTACGCCATGCGCGAGGAAACGCGACACGAACATCTGGCGGACCTGCGCAGAATCTATGGCTACCGCGCCTTTTCAGGTCGCGGCGCCCGCGATCTGCGTGAATGGATCGCGCGGGAGGCCGAGACGGCAACGTCGAACGAGGATCTCGCCCGTCGCTGTGTCGTGGAATGCCGTCGCTTACGGACGATCCTGCCTGCTCCCTCAACGATCGAGCGGCTGTGCGCCGACGCATTGGTCGATGCCGAGCGCCGGATCGAGGTTCGTATCGCTGGACGGATCACGCCCGCCCTTGGCGAGAAGTTGGCCGCCTTGCTGGAGGATACGATGGACGGCCGCGTCATCCGCTTTGTCTGGCTGCGGCAATTCGAGGTAGGCGCGAACTCCGCCGCCGCTAATCGGTTGATGGACCGACCGGAATATCTCCAGGGCCCTGATCTTCCCGCAGACCTCGTGGCCGACGTGCCCGCACACAGAGTGGCCCGGCTGCGTCGGCAGGGTGAGCGCTATTATGCCGACGGCATGCGCGACCTGCCCGAAGAAAGGCGGCTAGCGATCCTGGCTGTGTGTGCGCTGGAATGGCGGGCATCGCTGGCTGATGTCGTGGTGGAAACCCATGTTCGCGGAAGGTTCTCACATCGCGTACGTAAAACGCACTTTCGTGTAGTGACCCCTGGTTGAAGGCGGTCCGCGCGACCTCCGGTCCCAGCGCTTCATAGATGGCCCGGCTGTCGGCGTTGAGATCGATCAGCGGCACGCCCTCCTGCGCCGCGACCTTGCGCACTGCCGCCGCATAGGCGCCCAGCGTGTCCCTGATCTTCCCCTGCGCATCGAAATTGCGCCGCTCGGGCGATGTCACCAGCACGGGATGCGCGCCGCGCCGCCGCGCCTCGGCGATATAGGCGCGGAGCCAGGCCGGATAGGTGATGGCCGGATCGACATAGGTTTGCGGCCATTCCTGCTTCTGGTCGTTATGGCCGAACTGGATGAACAGCCAGTCGCCCGGCTTCATCCCCGACAGCAGCTTGTCGAAGCGCAGGTCGGTCAGGAAGGATTTGAGCGTCGCCCCTGACTTGGCGTGATTGGCCACCGCGACCTGGTCGTCCAGCAGTGCGGGGAGCATCTGGCCCCAGCTGGCGGCCGGCTCGGCGAACTGGTCGGTGACGGTGGAGTCGCCTGCCAGATACAGGGTCGGCGCCTCGACCGGCGTGATCGTCACCGAGGCGACCTGTGGCTTGCCGAGAAATTCCAGCGTCAGCCTGTCGTCCCATGTATATTCCTGCGCGTCGCGCGGGGTGAGCCGCACCTGCCGACCGCCAGGCGCATTGGCGGGCGGTGGGGACAGGGCGGGCGTGCGGATGTTGACCAGGAAGCTGCGTTCGACGAACTGCCCCTTGCGGGTGGCCATATTGCGCAGCATCAGCCGCCGCGCCTCCGCCTTGACCGTGGTGTCGCCCGCCGCGCGCGCATTCCCCAATCGCAGCGTGACACGATAATTGCCCTCCGGCAGCGCCATCGAGAAGAGATAGTCGGACGCGGTGCCGCCCGGCTCCATGCCATGGCCGCCCGCCTGATAGAGCTGCCGGCGCAGCGGCGACGTATCGCTCAGGTCGAATGTCTGCGGGCCGGGAGCGGCGGCCGCCGCCATCAGGAAGAGGAGAGGGGTTAGCGGCATGGCGCGATGACCCTGTCAGCGAAAAGCAAAGTGGGGAAATGCGCCGCGACGGGCACATTTCCCCGAGACAGCCGCCCGTGCAGAGGCGGTGATTCGTGCGTAAGGGTGCTCTATCCATAAATTGGATTTCTGGGCCATATTAAGGGATTTTATGCCTCAGGCTCATCCTCTTCAACTAAAATTTCATTATGTAGAATATGTGTCCATATAATGATTTGAGAAGCGCGGACTCGGGGAGTGGGCTATAATCTAGTGCGATGTCTGGCAGGGGACGGAAATGGGGATGACGAGTTCATCCGTGGCATCCCCGCCTCGCCCGGCAGCGACCTTCAGGGCAATGCCAGGACCTTTTGCATGGATGCGTCGGCCAGCTAATACCAAGGTTCGATGAGATTGGCTCATCAAACCTTGGTCAAGCCCGCGCGGCGCTTGAGCGAAACCCGCTTGTGATCGGTCGAAGACCGAGCACGATGGTATAAGTCACCGACCGTCTGAAGATCATCATCGAAACAAAAGGGCGCGGCCACCCCGGTGGTCCGCCCTTTTGTTCGGGATGCGGAACTATCGGCGCGGCCCGCTATAGCCCACCGCGCCGCCGATCTNGTCACCGACCGTCTGAAGATCATCATCGAAACAAAAGGGCGCGGCCACCCCGGTGGTCCGCCCTTTTGTTCGGGATGCGGAACTATCGGCGCGGCCCGCTATAGCCCACCGCGCCGCCGATCTGTTCGGCCGAGCGCATCACCTGTTCGGCCAGACCCGGTCGCAGTTCGTCGGTCAGATAATGGGCCGCGCTGGCGATCGAGATGGCGATGCAGATATTGCCTTTGGCGTCGCGGATGGGCACCGCGACGGAGCGAACCCCGTCGCCCAGTTCGCTGTCGTGGAGCACCTCGCCCCGTGCCTTGTGCACGCGCATTTCGTCCAGAAAGGCGTCAATCTGCGCGCGGTCGGCCTTGCCGCCCTTGGCCTCGACATAGAGCCGTTCCCAGCTCGCCTCATCCTCGTCCAGCAGCAGCGCCTTGCCCAGGCCGGTTTCGGCGATCGGGCGGCGGTCCCCCGGCGCGGTCGCGACGCGCAGCCGCTGCGTGCCGGTGACGCGGTCGAGGTGGCGGGAATAGTCGCCCTCGCGCTTGCCGACGAAGACGCAGAAGCCGGTGCGTTCGGACAGCAATTCCATGAAGGGCCGGGCGACGCGCACATAGTCGATCTGCTCGGTCGCGAGCACGCCCAGTTGCAACAGCTTGGGACCGAGCGCGAAACCGTCGCGCGTCACCGACAGATAGTTGCGCGAGCGCAGCGCCTGCACCAGCCGGTGGGCCGTAGTCTTGCTCATGCCCAGCTTGCGGGCGAGGTCGGCGGCGCGGATCGGGCCATCGATCACCTCGTCCATGATGTCGAGCGCGCGCATCAGCGTCTGTGTGCCCTTGACCCCCTGTTCCTGTTTGTCGTCCATATCCTGCATGGTCATCCCAATCCTGAAGGGCGTCCCACATATCGGGGGCGTCCCATATATAGGAAGCATATCGACCATAAGGGGGCGCTTGTCAGCAGCTTTGTTGCGCGCATGTAAAAGGCCCGCCGGTCGCGGGACCGGCGGGCCTTGTCAGGATTGGCGCAAGAGCGCGATCAATATTGGATGGTGACGGTCACGGCGCGGCGGTTCTGCGCCCAGGCCGCTTCGTCCGATCCCAGCGCGGCCGGGCGTTCCTTGCCATAGCTGACGGTGGTGATGCGGCCCGGATCGATGCCGAGCGAGGCGAGATAATTTTTCGCGGCGTTGGCGCGGCGTTCGCCCAGCGCGATGTTGTAGTCGCGGGTGCCGCGTTCGTCGGCATGGCCCTCGATCGTGACGCGGGTGCTGGGGTTCTGCTGGAGCCAGGCGGCCTGGCTCTGGAGCGTCGCCTGATCCTCCGCATCGACATCATATTGGTCGAGGCCGAAGAAGATGCGGTCCGACGCGACCGAGGCGATGAAGTCTTCCTGGCTGCCCTTGACCGGGCCGGAGGGCGTCGTGGGGCCGGTCTGCGCGGTGGTGTCGCCGGTGCCGCCGGGGGCCGGGGGCAGTTCGGCCGGCGGCTTCTTCGAACAGGCGGCGAGCGCGATGATGGCGGTCGCCATCAACAGGGTCCGGGACAATTTCATCGGGATGTCTCCTTATTGCGCTGTCCGCCGTCCGCGTGGGACGGCGACAGGGTCTGTGAACTTCGTTACGCTGTCAAGACGATTGGGTTCCGTCCTGGCATGGGAATAGCCCGGAATCTCAGGGCAGCAGCGGACCCCAGGCCGGGTCGGAGCCGCTGAGCGGGGTCGGGATGCGGCGTTCGTTCACGCCGGTCAGGTCGACCTGCCACACCTGGCTGCTGCCTTGCCTGCCGGGCGTGGTGCGGAAAAATTGCAGCACGCGGCCATTGGGCGACCAGGTCGGCTGTTCATCCTGCCAGCCATTGGTCAGGATGCGCTCATTGTCCCCGGATGGGGACATGACCGCGATCTTGAAGTCGCCCGACAGCTTGGTGAAGGCGATCAGGTCGCCGCGCGGCGACCATTCGGGCGTCGCATAGCGGCCGCCGCCATGGCTGATGCGGCGCTGGCCCGACCCGTCGGCGTTCATGACATAGATTTGCTGCCCGCCCGACCGGTCGCTTTCGAACACGATCTGGCGGCCGTCGGGCGAATAGCTGCCGCCCACGTCGATGCCCGGCGAGTTGGTGAGGCGCACCGGTGATCCGCCGCTGGCCGACACGCGGTAGATGTCGGTATTGCCCGCCACCGCCATGGAGAAGAGGATGCTGCGGCCATCGGGCGACCAGCGCGGGGCGAAGGTCGCATTGTTGCTTTCCGTCACCAGCTTCTGCTGGCCGGTGCCGATGTCATAGACATAGATGCGCACGCGGCTGCCCAGATAGCTGACATAGACGATCGACTTGTAATCGGGCGAGAAGCGCGGCGTGAGCGCGATCGACTGGCCGTTGGTGATGAAGCGGTGGTTGGCGCCGTCCGAATCCATGATGGCGAGCCGCTTGACGCGATTATTCTTGGGACCGCTTTCGGCGATATAGGCGATGCGGCTGTCGAAGAAGGGGCTTTCGCCCGACAGGCGGGCATAGATGGCGTCGGCGCATTTATGCGCGGCGCGGCGCCAGTCGCGCGGGGCGACGACATAGCCCTGGCGGGTCAGTTCCTGTTTCAGCGCCACGTCATAGAGATAGCAGCCCACGGTGATGTCCGCCTCGCCGCCGGTGGTGCGCACGAAACCCTGCGCCAGCGCCTGATAGGCGCTCCATTTGTCATATTGGGGGAAGGTCACTTCGGGAAAGGCGATGGCGGGCAGGCCGCCCGGACCCGACGGGTCGAACAGGCCGGAGCCCTTGAGGTCCGAGGCGATCACCTCGGCGATCTTGCGGCCCAGTTCGCTGGCGGTGCCGGCGGGGGTGCTGACATCCTGCTGCGCCGGCAGCGGCGGCACGGCGATCTTCAGATTGCTGTCGATCTCGCCGGTGACGTCGACCGACAATTGCGCCATGGCGGGCGGGGCCAGGACGGCGACGGAAAGGGCGACCGTGGCGAGAGCCAGGCGGCGGAGGAGAGTCGTCTTCATCGGTTCAGCCTCGCGTCAAAGCGGAGTGGCCGCAGCCATTTCCACTGGTCATAATATTCGGGCGGGAGATTGCGGAACGGCGCGGCGAGCTTGACCGCCTGGATGGCGCGTTCCGCGTGGAGTTTTGCCTGCGGCTGGTTGCTGGCGGTGACGCCGAGCTGGTCGATCACCTCCGGTGCGCCGATCAGGCCGCCATTCTTGTCGAGCCGGACCTCCAGCAGGGTGACGAGCTTGTCGGCGTCGGCGCCCGAGGGCGCGCGCCAGTGGGGCTTCAGCTGCCGGCGGATTTCGGCGTCGAGCGCCTGTTTCTGCGCCGGTCCCATGGCCGCCGCAGGGGGGGGCGCGGGCTTGCGTGGCGCGTCCTCGCTGGTGTCGATGCCCTTGAGGAAATCCTTGCCCAGCAATGATCCCTTGGGCTTGTCCGCCTTGCCCGCGCCCGATGCGCGCGCGGGCGCGTCACTTTTCGCCTTGGCGGCGCTCTTGGTCGCCGGCCTGGATGGCGTGGCGGCCTTGGGCTTTTCGGGCGCGGGTTTGGTCTTGGGGGCGGGCTTTTCCGGCGCCGGTTTCGGTTTGGCCGGGGTCTTGGCCACTTCCTTCTTCGGCGGGGTCGGCTTTGGCCTGGGCTGTTCCTTCACCGGCTTGGGCGGTGGTGGTGCCGGGGTCGGCCTAGGTCGGGGCTGGGGCGGCGCGGGCGTCGGTTCAGGCTCCGGCTCCGGCTCGGGCAGGGGCGCGGGCTTGGCGTCCTCGGTCGGGCCTTGTTCCGGCGCGACGCTGGGCGGGGGCGGCTGGGTCGAGATTTGCGGCGCGGTCGATTGCAGCGCCACCTCGTCCACCAGGCTCACGTCCATCGGCGGCGATTTCAGCTTCAACGGGTTGGGCGTAGCCAGGAACCCGGCCGAAAGCAGTCCGAACAGCAGGACGTGTCCCGCCGTCGCGACGCCAAGACCGATTTTTTCCGCGCGATCCATGTGGCTGACCTATGGCCCCTATTCTGAACCGCCGCTGTCCGAACCGGCACCCGCGCCGGCATCGGTGCTGACCAGCGAGACCTTGTTCAGCCCCGCCCGGTTAAGCTCGCCCATCACCCGCATCACCCGGCCATAGTCGAGCGCGGTGTCGGCGCGCAGGAATATCTGCTGCGGTTCGGGCTTGCCGGCGTTGGCAGAGGCGATTTCGGCCAGGCGGTCGGGCAGGTCGGCGTCGCTCACCTGGCTGTCGTCGATGAAGATGCCGCCGTCGCGGTCGATCGACAGCACGGTCGGCTTGGCGTCCTGATCCAGCCCCTTGGCGCGGGTTTCGGGCAGGTTCACCGGCACGCCCGTCACCAGCAGCGGCGCCGTCACCATGAAGATGATCAGCAGCACCAGCATGACGTCGACCAGCGGCGTCACGTTGATGTCCGCCATCGGCGCGCGGTTGCGCCCGCGACGGCCGGAAGGGGGACCGGACATCGCCATTAGCGCGCCCTCCCCGTCATGCCAGAGAAAATCGCTTTCATCGCTGCGCCTCCAGCTCACGGCTGAGCGTCGAATAGAAGCCGTCGGCGAAGCGGGTCAGGCCCGATTCCAGCCGGTTGATGCCATGGCTGAAGCGGTTGTAGGCGATGACCGCCGGGATCGCCGCGAACAGGCCGATGGCGGTGGCGAACAGCGCTTCGGCGATGCCCGGCGCCACGACCGCGAGCGAGCTGTTCTGTTCGGCGGCGATCGAGGTGAAGGCGCGCATGATGCCCCAGACCGTGCCGAACAGGCCGACGAAGGGCGCGACCGAACCGATGGTGGCGAGGATGTTGAGCCGATCCGAAAGCCGGTCGACCTCGGCCGCGATCGTGCTGGACATCGAGGTCGACAGGCGGTCGCGCGTCCCTTCGCGGTCGATCACCTTCTGCGCGGTCGAGCGGCGCCATTCGGTGACGCCGGCGGCCATCACCTTGGCGGCCGGAAATTCGGACTTGCCGCGCGATTCATAGAAGCGGTCGATATCCTCCGCCTTCCAGAAATCGGCTTCGAACTTGCGGCTTTCCTTGCTCGCCCGGCGCAGGGTGAAGCTGAAGCCGATGATCATCGCCCAAGTCCAGATGCTGGCCAGAAGCAGGCCGATCATCACCCCTTTGACGACGATGTCGGCCTGGAGGAACAGGGCGAGCGGGGAAATGGTCGCGGCGTCGGTCATCGCGCCGGCAGGCAGGTTGAGGGTCATGGGTGGATGTCTTCCCCTTGGCAAAGGCGAGTGAAAATGTCGGTCCAGGCTTTGGGTTGCCGCTGCGGACGGCCCTGGGGCGTCAGCCAGGCGACGGTGATGGTGGCGTCGGTCAACTGTTCCGCGCCGCGCATGACTGACTGATGAATGACGCAGCTCGCCGCGCGCACGTCGGCCACGCGGCTGACCACCATCAGGTCGTCGTCCAGCCGCGCCGGACGGCGATAGCGGATCTGGAGGTCGGTGACGGCATAGACGCCGCTGCCGCCTTCATGCTCGCCGCGCTGGTCGATGCCGGCGATGCGCAGCATGTCGGACCGGGCGCGCTCCATGTAGCGGAGATAATTGGCGTGGTAGACGAGGCCCGACAGGTCGGTGTCCTCGAAATAGATGCGCAGCGGGAAATGATGCACGGCGGCGGCGAAGCGTCCGGTCGCCGGCGCTGGCATCAATTCGGAAACAGGCATGGCGGGCTTTTAACCATGGCGGCGGCCCGGCGCAAAGCCGGAAATCACGCAACCGCACCAATCCGTCGGTTGCAGCCGCACAATTCATCGCCTCCCTGAATCCATGGGTTCCCCGCACTGGCCGTCGGGCGACGGCGCGGTTAAGGGGGAGGGGACGATTCAACATGGAGAGACAGGGCATGACGGATATTCGCACGGTGGGCGTGATCGGCGCGGGTCAGATGGGCGCGGGAATCGCGCAGGTCGCGGCGCAGGCGGGTTATGACGTCATTCTTTCCGACATCGACCTGCCGCGCGCGGAAAAGGGGCTGGCGGGCATCGCCAAGCTGCTCGCCCGCGCGGTCGAGAAGGAAAAGATGACGAAGGCCGACGCCGATGCCGCGCTTGCCCGGATCAAGCCCGCAGGCGACATCGCGCCGCTGGCCGGCGCGCAGTTGGTGATCGAGGCCGCGACCGAGCGCGAGGAGGTGAAGCGCGCCATTTTCGCCAATGTCGGCAAGATACTGGCGCCGGACGCCATCCTCGCCACCAACACCTCCTCCATCCCGATCACCCGCCTGGCGCAGGCCGCGCCCGATGCGGGGCGCTTCGTCGGCGTCCATTTCTTCAATCCCGTTCCGGTGATGGTGCTGGTGGAGGTCATTCGCGGCCTCGCCACTACGCCCGAGACGGTGGCCGCGGTGGAAGGCTTCGCTGGAAAGATCGGCAAGACGACCGTCCATGCCTTCGACGCACCGGGCTTTGTGGTGAACCGCATCCTGCTGCCGATGCTGAATGAGGCGGTGTTCGTGCTGGGCGAGGGCGTGGGCAGCGTCACCGACATCGATCAGGGCTGCAAGCTGGGGCTCAACCATCCGATGGGGCCGCTGACGCTGCTCGACTTTGTCGGTTTGGATACGGCTCTGGAAATATTGAATGTTTTCCTCAGCACCACCGGCGATCCCAAATATCGCCCCGCGCCGCTGCTGGTGAAATATGTCGAGGCGGGCTGGTACGGCCGCAAGACCGGGCGCGGCTTCTACGACTATTCGGGGCCGGAGCCGGTCCCGACCCGCTGATCCGTCTTCCCGATCCGGCTGGCTCGGAAACATTTCCGAACGACGCTCAGCCGCGCCGAAATCGCGCCGGGCGGGCGGCGCATGACCTTCGATCGCCAACTATGCCCGTCTAGGGGCGACGCTGGGCGGGCAACCGGGCGACTGCATGTCGCCCGGCGGGGCTGCCTGGCACGCATAGTTGGACGAAAACATTAACGGGCCGGCGGTAGGATAAGCCTGTCGGCATCGTTGAGAAAGAAGAGGTCGTACATGGCTAGGCTGGTAGGAACCAACCTCAAGAACAGCATCAAGGGGACTTCACAGAATGACAGCATCTCGGGACTGGACGGCGACGACCAGATCTGGGGTGGTCTGGGCGACGATTATATGGAGGGGAATGCCGGGAACGACACCCTCTATGGCGAGGCCGGGAACGACCGGCTCGATGGCGGCCTGGGCAATGACTATCTTCATGGCGGGACCGGCAACAATATCGTGTCGGGCGGCGATGGCGCCGATACGATCGAGACATATGACGGCCATGACCAGATATTGGGCGACGCCGGCAACGACATCATCCGTTCGGGCGGCGGCCGGGACTATCTCGACGGCGGGACCGGCGATGACCTGATCTATGCCGGTGCGGGCGATGACGGATTCATCAACGAGATCAACCCCGCCACCGGCAAGCTGACCACCCAGGCGGTCGGCGGCGGCGCCGGCAACGACCGCATCTATGGCGAGGACGGCAATGACAAGCTGAAGGGCCAGTCGGGCGACGACCATGTCTATGGCGGCGTCGGCAATGATCGTGTCGACGGCGGCGATGGCAACAACTACCTCACCGGCGACGCGGGCGACGACATCATCGTGTCCGAATGGGGGCTGGACAGGCTCTATGGCGGCGATGGCCGCGACAATCTCCAGTCCGGGGCGGGGAATGATTTCCTCGACGGCGGCAATCAGGACGACATGATGAGCGCCGAGGATGGCAATGACATCCTCTATGGCGGCGAAGGCAATGACATCCTTTATGGCGGCCTGGGCGCGGACGAACTGCATGGCGACGGCGGGATCGACAAGATCTTCGGCGAGCAGGGCGCGGACAGGATGTGGGGCGGCGCCGGGGGCGACTGGTTCATCTTCAAGGGCGCGGGCGCGCTCGATGGCGGCGACAGGATCGTCGATTTTCAGGACGGGTCCGACCGTATCGTGCTGGAGAAGCTGGGCGTCACCAAATTCTCGTCCAGCGGCGCGGCGGGCACCGTCTTCGCCCATGACGGCGCGGCCGGCCATGTCATCCTCGATGTCGTGACCTCCGCCGGGGCGGAATTCAGCATAGACGTCGCCAGCGTCAACACGACGCTGACGGCCAGCCATATCTCCGGCGCGGACTTCATCTTCGCCTGAATGTGATGCTTCCGGGATGCCGCGCCTTCCGATGCGGCGGGCGTGGTATCCCATCCTGCCCCCTTACCGGGGATAGGCGCGGTCCATATGGACGAGGCTCTTGACGATCAGCCGCTCCAGCACTGCCCTGTCGATCTGGTCGAGGCGCTTGACATAGAGGCAGCCCTTGCCGCGCCGATGCTTTCCCAGCGGCGCGAAATCCGCGTCGTCCAGTCCGGCGAGATAGAAGACCAGCTCGGCCTTGCGCGGGGAAAAGCCGATCCGGCACATATCGCCCTCGCGCCCGCTGTCATAGCGATAATGGTAGCGGCCAAAGCCGATGATGCTTGGTCCCCACAGGCGCGGCGGTTCGCCCGACAGGCGCGCCATCAGCGCCATGACCGTCCTGCCGTCGGCCTGGCGCTCGGCGGGTTCGACCCGCGCCAGAAAATCCTCGACCGCCGCGTCGGTTTCGACCGTCTTGTTGACCTGCGTCATGGCTTGCCTTCTCCGCCTGCCTCGCCTAGAGGCTAGCGCGTCATCTGGGGAGTAGCCAGCCGTCCGCGTCATGCGGACGGGCCATGCGTCAACATATTTGGCCGAGAGGTCATGGCGTATGGGGGGCGGCAACATGCCGCATCGGGCGAGACCAATGGCATCGGCGCTTTTCTGTCCGGCCGGGCGGGAGGCGGCGGTGGCATTGCGTCTGTCAACCTTCGCCCGGCCCCGGAACAGTCAGATGGAAGCTCTCCTTACCTCCGCCGCGCTGGTCGCGCTCGCCGAAATGGGCGACAAGACGCAGCTGCTCGCCATGCTGCTCGCCACCCGCTTTCGCAAGCCGGTGCCGATCATCCTGGGCATCCTGTTCGCCACCCTCGCCAATCATTTCCTCGCCGCGCTGGTCGGTCATTCGATCGCCGGCGTGCTGACGCAGCCCTGGTTCCGCTACTTCATCGCCGCTTCCTTCATCGGCATGGCCGGCTGGACGTTGATCCCCGATTCGATCGACGAGGACGGGCCGTTGAAGGCGCCGTCGAAGGCCAGCGTGTTCGTCACCACGCTGGTCGCCTTCTTCCTGGTCGAGATGGGCGACAAGACGCAGGTGGCGACCGTGGCGCTGGGCGCGCGCTTCGACAATCTGCTGGGGGTGACGGCGGGCACGACGCTGGGCATGATGATCGCCAATGTCCCGGCCGTGCTGTTCGGCGAGGCGCTGGCGCGCAAGGTGCCGATGCGGGCGTTGCAGGTCGGTGCTGCGCTGCTGTTCCTGGGGCTGGGCCTGTGGATGCTGGCTGACCTTCAAGGCTGGATCGGATAGGATAGAACGGGTTGTCAGCGGGTGGCGGCTGTTGCAAGGGGATGCGCAGTCATTCCCCTTGGCGAAAGATATGGGACGCGCGTGATGAAGGACAGTCTGGTTACGATCTTCGGCGGCGGCGGCTTTCTGGGCCGTCAGGTCGCCCAGGCGCTGATGGCGCGGGGCGCGCGCGTGCGGATCGCGCAGCGCGATCTCGCCAGCGCGGTGAAGGTGAAGTCGCTCGGCAATCTGGGCCAGACCCAGTTCGTCGCCGCCGACATCCGCAAGCCCGCCACGGTCACGCGCGCCATCACCGGCAGCGACATCGTCATCAACCTGGTCGGCATCCTGTCCGGCGATTTCGACGCCTTCCATCATGAAGGCGCGGCCAATGTGGCGAAGGCGGCGGCTGCGGCCAGCGTCGATGCGCTGGTCCATGTCTCGGCGATCGGTGCGGACGCCGCCAGCCCGTCGGCCTATGGCCGGTCGAAGGCGGCGGGCGAGGAGGCGGTGAAGGCCGCCTTCCCGACCGTGACGATCATCCGCCCGTCGATCATCTTCGGGCCGGAAGACCAGTTCCTCAACCGCTTCGCCCAGATCATCAGCTCGGCGCCGGTGATCCCGGTGATCAGCGCGGCGACCAAGTTCCAGCCCGTCTATGTCGCCGACGTCGCGCAGGCGATCGCCAATGCGGCCGAGCAGCCGGGCGTTCATGGCGGCAAGACCTATGAGGTCGCCGGCCCGCAGGTGATGAGCATGAAGCAGATCAATGGCTGGATCGCCAAGACGATCGGCCGCGACCGGCCGCTGGTCGAGGTGCCCGGCGGGTTCGCGTCGCTGCTCGCCATGCTGCCCGGCGGTCCGATCACCCGCGACCAGCTCGCCATGCTGGGCCGCGACAATGTCGCGGCGGCAGGGGCTGAAGGACTGGAGGCGCTGGGCGTCGCCCCCACGCCGCTGGGGTCGGTCGCCGACAAGTGGATGGTTCGCTACCGCAGGCATGGCCGCTTCGCCGGCCGGGCCAAGGCCTGAACGATTCGACCCGCTCGACGGGCCGATCATCGACCGCGACCGGCCGTGCCGGGCGTCCTTGTCTTTTCGCTGCACTGCGGCATGGTGCGGCTCCAATCTCCTTGCGCCTTTCGACCCTCCCCTTGTTCAAGGGGGAGGGTTTGGCGCGCCTAGCCCCATCCAGCCCCATCGAGGATCGCACACCCCCATGGACATGCACTATCTGACGGTCATCCTGCTCGGCATCGTGGAGGGGTTGACCGAATTTCTGCCCGTGTCCTCGACCGGCCACCTGATCCTCGCGAGCGAGCTGCTGGGCTATGACGCATCCACCTGGGCGATGTTCAACGTCGTCATCCAATTGGGCGCGATCCTGGCGGTGGTGGTGCTTTACTGGCGCACCTTCTGGGCGGTGGGGATGGGCCTGCTGCGCCGCGAGCCGGTGAGCTGGCGCTTTCTGCGCAATCTGCTGCTCGCTTTCATCCCGTCCGCCGTCATCGGCCTGGCGCTGCACGACTATATCGAAGTGCTGCTGGGCGCCCCACACGTTGTGGCCTGGGCCTTGATCGCGGGCGGCATCGCCATCCTGTTGATCGAGCGGGCGGTCAAGGAACAACGCTTCCACGGCATTGCCGATATCCCGCTGGCGCGTGTGCTGGGCATCGGCCTGATCCAGTGTATTTCCATGATCCCCGGCGTCAGCCGGTCCGGCGCGACGATCATGGGCGCGCTGACGCTGGGCGTCGAGCGCCGCACGGCGGCCGAGTTCAGCTTCTTCCTCGCCATCCCCACCATGCTGGGCGCGACCACGCTGGAACTGCTCAAGAAAGGCGATCAGATCACCAGCGCGGCGGTGGGCTGGGGCAGCATCGCCCTGGGCTTCGTCGTCTCCTTCTTCGTGGCGCTGCTGGTCATCAGATGGTTCGTGGGACTCGTGTCGAAACATGGTTTCGCGCCCTTCGCCTGGTACCGAATCGTCGCCGGCGTGGCGGCTCTGATATGGCTGGCCGCCAGATAGTGCCGGATCGGCCATAATATCGGCCCTATATTTGCGATTCGTTCGCAACAAGAAAGCAAAAGTCCAAATAATAGGTCATAATAACTTACCTAAATGGCAAAAACCGCGTGACTCTGCGGGTTTTCCTGTTATGCGCGCTTCAGCAACATAGACAGGGACGCAGGTCATGGGCGACAATCCGATGCTGAAATTCGTGGGCCTGGGTCAGGCCTACCCGGAAAAGCGCGCGGCCGACGATCGCGCCGAGGATTTTCTGGAAATCAGCCGCAGCTTCATCCTGGACAGGGCGGAGGAGCAGGCGTCGCGCTGCTCGCAATGCGGCGTGCCCTATTGCTCGACCCATTGCCCGCTGCACAATCATATTCCCGACTGGCTGCGCCTGACTGCCGAGGGGCGGCTGCGCGAAGCCTATGAGCTGAGCAACCTCACCAGCACCATGCCGGAAATCTGCGGCCGCATCTGTCCGCAGGATCGCCTGTGCGAAGGCAATTGCGTCATCGAATTTTCCGGCCATGGCGCCGTCACCATCGGCAGCGTCGAAAAATACATCACCGACACCGCCTGGAAGGAAGGCTGGGTCGAGCCGCTCGTCCCCGGCAAGCCCACCGGCCAGTCGGTCGGCGTCATCGGCGCGGGTCCGGCGGGCCTGACCACCGCCGAATATCTGCGCGTCGCCGGCTATGAGGTGCATGTCTACGACCGGCACGACCGCGCCGGCGGGCTGCTGACCTATGGCATTCCCGGCTTCAAGCTGGAGAAGGACGTGGTCATGCGCCGCATCCAGCGCCTCAAGGACGGCGGGATCGTCTTCCATGAAAGCTTCGAGGTCGGCCGCGACGCGACGATGGAGCAGCTGCGCGAGAAGCATGACGCGGTGCTGATCGCCACCGGCGTCTACAAGCCGCGCGACATCAAGGCGCCGGGCGTCGGCGCGTCGGGCGTGGTCAAGGCGCTCGACTACCTCACCGCCTCCAACCGGGCGGGCTTTGGCGACGCCGTGCCGGAACATGAGGACGGCACGCTGCTGGCGACGGGCAAGAATGTCGTCGTCATCGGCGGCGGCGACACCGCGATGGACTGCGTCCGCACCGCCATCCGCCAGGGCGCGGCGTCGGTGAAGTGCCTCTATCGCCGCGACCGGGAGAATATGCCCGGGTCGCAGCGCGAAGTCGCCAATGCGGAAGAAGAAGGCGTCGAGTTCGTCTGGCTGACCGCGCCGATCGCGTTCGAGGGCACCGAGCATGTGACCGGCGTCAAGGTGACGAAGATGCGCCTTGGCCAGCCCGACGCTTCGGGCCGCCGCGCCCCCGAACCCGATCCGGGCAGCGAACATACGCTGGACGCCGATCTGGTCATCAAGGCGCTGGGCTATGACCCGGAGGAACTGCCCCGCCTGTTCGGCGCGGAAGACCTGTCCGTCACCCGCTGGGGCACGTTGCGCGTCGATCACAAGACGATGATGACCAGCATGGACGGCGTGTTCGCGGCGGGCGACATCGTGCGCGGCGCGTCGCTGGTGGTCTGGGCGATCCGCGATGGGCGCGACGTGACGGAGCATATGCACCGCTATTTGCGCGCCAAGGCGAAGGCGGGCGAGAGGGTGGTGGCGTGATGCGCGTCGCGCTTTTCATCCCGCTTGCGCTCCTTGCTGCTCCGCTAGCCGCCCAGCCCGCGGCGGAGAAGCCTCAGATCGCACAAACCCCGGCGCATCTGGCGCTTGCTGACGAATTGGTCGAACTTGCCCGCGTCGGTGAGCTTCAGATGTCAGTGATCCCGCAGATTGTCGAGATGATCATGCCTATGGTCGTTCGTGGCAACGAAGGACAGGCAGATCAGGTACGGCGCATCGTTTCCGAAGAAATGCAACGAGCTTTCGCAGCGAAGCTGCCTGAAATGGTCAGGGTTACGCGAGATGCCTACGCCAATCATCTTACGGACCAAGAATTGCGCGACCTGACGGCCTTTTATCGCACCGCTTCGGGCCAGCAATTCATCGCCATGATGCCGACAATTACCGCTGAGAGCATGAGCGCGGGCGCGGACGTGGGTCGCGCCGCGGCTCAAGCCGCCCTTCCGGTTATCATTGACCGCCTGCAAAAGGCCAACCTAAAGGTTCCATCCCGGTCATGAACAACTATATCGCAACCGAAGCCGAACGCGCTCGCATCGCTGCCGAGGGCATGTATCACCCCGACCTCGAAGGCGACGCCTGCGGCGTGGGCCTGGTCGCCGCGACCGACGGGCGCGCCAGCCGCCGCGTGGTCGCGAGCGCGATCGATGCGCTCAAGGCCGTATGGCATCGCGGCGCCGTGGACGCGGACGGCAAGACCGGCGACGGCGCAGGCATCCATGTCGACCTGCCGGTCCGCTTCTTCGACGACTGCATCGCCGACAGCGGGCACAAGCCGCTGCCCAACCGCCTCGCCGTCGGCATGGTCTTCCTGCCGCGCACGGACCTGAGCGCCCAGGAAACCTGCCGCACCATCGTCGAGGCGGAGATCATCGACGCGGGCTACACCATCTATGGCTGGCGGCAGGTGCCGGTCGACGTGTCCGTGATCGGCGAGAAGGCGCAGCGCACCCGCCCCGAAATCGAACAGATCATGATCGCCGGGCCGATGCCCGAAGAACGCGACATGGCCGAGTTCGAGAAGGATCTCTACCTGATCCGCCGCCGCATCGAGAAGAAGGTGATCGCGAGCCAGATCAACGACTTCTACATCTGCTCGCTGTCGTGCCGCTCGATCATCTACAAGGGGCTGTTCCTCGCCGAATCGCTGTCGGTCTTCTACCCCGACCTGCAGGACGAACGGTTCGAGAGCCGCGTCGCCATCTTCCACCAGCGCTATTCGACCAACACCTTCCCGCAATGGTGGCTGGCCCAGCCGTTCCGCACCCTCGCCCATAATGGCGAGATCAACACGATCCGCGGCAACCAGAACTGGATGAAAAGCCACGAGATCAAGATGGCGAGCCTCGCCTTCGGCGAGCAGTCGGAAGATATCAAGCCGGTGATCCCCGCCGGCGCGTCCGACACCGCCGCGCTCGACGCAGTGTTCGAGGCGATCTGCCGTTCGGGCCGCGACGCGCCGACCGCCAAGCTGATGCTGGTGCCAGAGGCTTGGCAGGCGGAAAGCGCCGAACTGCCCAAGGCCCATGCCGACATGTATGAATATCTCGCCTCCGTGATGGAGCCGTGGGACGGCCCCGCCGCGCTGGCGATGACCGACGGCCGCTGGGTCGTGGCGGGGGTCGACCGCAACGCGCTGCGCCCGCTGCGCTACACGCTGACCGGCGACAATCTGCTGATCGTGGGGTCGGAAACCGGCATGGTCGTCGTGCCCGAAACCACCATCGTCAAGAAGGGCCGCATGGGTCCGGGCCAGATGATCGCCGTCGACCTGCAGGAAGGCGAAATCTATGACGACCGCGCGATCAAGGACCAGATTGCGGGCGAGCGTCCCTATGGCGACCTGATCAAGGACTTTCTGACCGTCGACGATCTGGCCGACGCGCCGAGCGCGTTGCCGTCCTGGGACAAGGCGGAACTGACCCGCCGTCAGGTCGCCGCCAACCTGACGCTGGAGGATATGGAGCTGATCCTCAGCCCCATGGTCGAGGATGCGAAGGAAGCCATCGGGTCGATGGGCGACGACACACCGCTCGCCGTCATTTCCGACAAGCCGCGCACGATCAGCCATTTCTTCCGCCAGAATTTCAGCCAGGTCACGAACCCGCCGATCGACAGCTTGCGCGAACGGCATGTGATGAGCCTGAAGACGCGCTTCTCCAACCTCCACAACATATTGGAGGAAGGGGCGCAGAGCAGCCATGTTCTGGTGCTGGAATCGCCGGTGGTGACGAGCGCCGAATGGGCGCGGCTGAAGGCCTATTTCGGTCCTGCCGTGGCCGAGATCGACTGCACCTTCCCCGCGACCGGCGGGCAGGAGCAGCTGCGCGCCGCGATTCGCCGCATCCGTGAGGAGGCCGAGCAGGCGGTGCGCGAGGGCCGCACCGAAATCTTCCTGACCGATGAGGGCGTCGGCGCCGACCGCGTCGCCATCCAGGGCGTGCTGGCGGCGGCGGCGGTCCACACCCATCTGGTCCGCAAGGGGCTGCGCAGCTACGCATCGATCAACATACGTTCGGCCGAAGCGCTCGACACCCATTATTATGCGGTGTTGATCGGCGTCGGCGCGACCACGGTGAACGCCTATCTGGCCGAGGCGAGCATCGCCGACCGTCACGCCCGTGGCCTGTTCGGCGACTTGAGCTTCGACCAGTGCGTCGAGCGTTACCGGGTGGCGATCAACGAAGGCCTGCTCAAGATCATGTCCAAAATGGGCATCGCGGTCATCAGCTCCTATCGCGGCGGCTATAATTTCGAAGCGGTCGGCCTGTCGCGCGCGCTGGTCAACGATCTCTTCCCCGGTATGCCGGCGAAGATTTCGGGCGAAGGCTATGCCTCGCTCCATTACAGCGCGATGCTGCGCCATGAGGCGGCGTTCGATGCGGCGGCGGTGCGCCTGCCGGTCGGCGGCTTCTATCGCCAGCGCAATGGCGGCGAGGCCCATGCCTATTCGGCGCAGTTGATGCACTTGCTCCAGACGTCGGTCGCGACCGACAGCTATTCGACCTATCTGCAATTCTCGCGCGGGGTGCGCGATTTGCCGCCGGTCTATCTGCGCGACCTGCTGGAGTTTAATTTCGCGCGCGAGGCGGTGCCGATCGACGAGGTGGAAGCCACGACGGAGATCCGCAAGCGCTTCGTGACGCCGGGCATGTCGCTGGGCGCGCTCAGCCCCGAAGCGCATGAGACGCTGGCGATCGCGATGAACCGCATCGGCGCCAAGGCGGTGTCGGGCGAGGGCGGCGAGGATGCGAACCGCTTCAAGCCCTATGAAAATGGCGACAACGCCAATTCGGTGATCAAGCAGATCGCTAGCGGCCGCTTCGGTGTCCATGCCGAATATCTGGGGTCGGCCGAGGAGATCGAGATCAAGGTCGCGCAGGGCGCCAAGCCCGGCGAGGGCGGCCAGCTGCCCGGTTTCAAGGTGACCGAGTTCATCGCCCGCCTGCGCCATTCGACGCCCGGCGTGACTTTGATCTCGCCGCCGCCGCACCATGACATTTATTCGATCGAGGATCTGGCGCAGCTCATCTACGACTGCAAGATGATCAATCCGCGCGCGCGGGTCTGCGTGAAGCTGGTCAGTCAGGCGGGCATCGGCACCGTGGCGGCGGGCGTGGCCAAGGCCCATGCCGACGTCATCCTGGTCGCCGGCCATGTCGGCGGCACCGGCGCGTCGCCCCAGACCTCGATCAAATATGCCGGCACGCCCTGGGAAATGGGCCTGTCCGAAGCCAATCAGGTGCTGACCCTCAATGGCCTGCGCCACCGGGTGAAGCTGCGCACCGATGGCGGCCTCAAGACCGGCCGCGACATCGTGATCGCCGCGATCCTGGGCGCGGAAGAGTTCGGCATCGGCACGCTGTCGCTGGTGGCCATGGGCTGCATCATGGTGCGCCAGTGCCACAGCAACACCTGCCCGGTCGGCGTCTGCGTGCAGGACGAGAAGCTGCGGGCGAAGTTCACCGGCACGCCGGAGAAGGTCATCAACCTTATGACCTTCATCGCCGAGGAAGTGCGCGAAATCCTCGCGCGTCTGGGCTATCGCAGCCTGGACGACGTGATCGGGCGGACCGAGCTGCTGAAGCAGGTCAATCGCGGCGCCGAGCATCTGGACGATCTCGACCTCAACCCGATCCTGGCCAAGGTCGATGCGCCCGACGACCAGCGCCGCTTCAGCCTGGAGGGCCGCAACCCGGTGCCCGAAAGCCTGGACGCGCAGATGATGAAGGATGCGCGCGCGGTGTTCGAGCGCGGCGAGAAGATGCAACTCACCTATACGGTGCGCAACACGCATCGCGCCGTGGGCACCCGCCTGTCCGCCGCCGTAACCGAGAAGTTCGGCATGTCGACGCTGGCCGACGGCCATCTGACCGTCCGCCTGCGCGGCTCGGCCGGCCAGTCATTGGGCGCCTTCCTCTGCAAGGGCATCAAGCTGGAAGTGTTCGGCGACGCCAACGACTATGTCGGCAAGGGATTGTCGGGCGGCATCATCTCGGTGCGCACGACCGTATCCTCGCCGCTGTCGTCGAAGGACAACACCATCCTCGGCAACACCGTGCTCTACGGCGCGACCAGCGGCAAGCTGTTCGCGGCGGGGCAGGCGGGCGAACGCTTCGCCGTCCGCAACTCGGGCGCGCAGGTGGTGGTCGAAGGCTGCGGCGCGAACGGCTGCGAATATATGACCGGCGGCACGGCGGTGATCCTGGGCCAGACGGGGGCCAATTTCGGCGCGGGCATGACCGGCGGCATGGCCTTCATCCTCGACGAGGATGGCAGCTTCCCGACGCGTGCCAACCCCGAAAGCATCATCTGGCAACGGCTGGAAAGCGCGCATTGGGAGGCGGAGCTCAAGGCCCTTATCGCCCAACATGCGGTGGCGACCGACAGCAAATGGTCGAACACCATATTGGACGACTGGGATCGCTGGCGCCGTTACTTCTGGCAGGTCTGCCCGAAGGAAATGGTGAACCGCCTCGCCCATCCGCTGAGCGATGCGCCGGCGGAGGTGGTCGCGGCGGAATAAGCCGGCCTACAGGCCTTTATTTTGGGGGCTGGTCGGAACGATGGGGGGCGACGGCTCCGCATGGGTCCGGCCGGCCCCTTCCTGTGTCGGCGCTATCGCCACGGGCACCGGCGGCGGCGCCGCGGGCGCGCTGTCGGCGAATGGCGCTATATTGGCTGGAAGCGGAGGCACGGGGGTGGGGGGCGCGGCGCCCGCCGGTGGCGTCGCTTGCGCGTCGGCCAGATAATCCTGCACGACCGGATCGTCGCTGCCCGAAATCATGCCGTCGCCATCCAGCCCCGCCATCTGCGCCGCATAATGGCGATCGGCGAGCGTCGGGCCGCATCCGGTGCAGTGAATCTCGGTCGGGCCGGGCTTATCGATCGGCGCCTGTGTCGCCTCGCTGGCCTGCAGGGCGCCATAGGGAGCGTCCGCTCTTTCCGGCGATGAACGCTGCGGACTGGTGACATAGCCGCCCAGCGCCAACCCCATGGCCGCCGCCGCGGCCATCGTCGTTGCTGACAGCATCCACAGTCGCATCGCTTGTCCTCGCTCCTATGCCGGGGAAGGAACAACTCCCTTTGCGACAATCATAACGCGGATGCAGATCACTTGTTGCATGACCCAAAAGCCTTTGCTAAGGGCCGCCTCCTACCAAGGCACCGGCCCCGCCGGTTTCCTGTTTGATGTGCGGTCATGGCGGAATTGGTAGACGCGCAACGTTGAGGTCGTTGTGGCCGAAAGGCCGTGGAAGTTCGAGTCTTCTTGACCGCACCAGACAGCCATAAATCTCTGATGTAGAAGTAAATTTATCCCTTCGGGGACAAATTCTTGCGGTTTTTCCGGTGCTTTGGGGAAGGCCCCAAATATGGCGGCAGTCACTTCGGTCACTGTGAGACCCATTTTCGCGACGCAACGACCCGCCTGTCTCCCTGCAATTTCGACCAAGCATCATGTTGGTCCAAGTGAACCAGTGGCCGCCTGCGTGGAACTTTCATTAAAGTATGTTCCCGACTCCGATTATGTTACCACAAAGGCGGGGCGCAGGCCCGTTCGAGCTAAACGCATAATATATTGCACAGCGGGCAACCGGAATTCACAGCCGATGTGCGATGCAGGCCGGCGTTGAAGGCATATTGAGGCCATATAATGGGAGAGAGACGTGGATCTTGGCGTTTCGGGCAGGGCTTATATCATAATAGGCGGATCGCGCGGAATGGGGTGGGAAACCGCCAAGATAATCGCGCGTGAAGGTGGGCGGGTTGCAATCATCAGCCGATCCCCCGATGTGGAAGCGGTGGCCCGCTTTGCCGACGAGGTCGGCTCAGAAATGCTCGCATTGGCCGCCGATGTGCTGGTGGAGGGTTCGGTCGAAAAGGCCGTTGAGCATGTTATTGCGAAATGGGGCGAGATACGCGGCCTTGCCGTGACGCATTTTCTTGCATCTCGATCTGAACCGTTTCTCGATATCTCTGAAAAGGATTGGCTGAGCTTTCACAACGATATTGTGATGGGGACGGTCAGAAGCTGTAAAGCAATTATACCCAATATGGTGCAAGCGGCAGGCGGTCAGATTGTTATTCTGAGCGCCTATTCCGCTCGAGCGCCGAAGTCCTATCTTTTTCCTTATGCTGTTTATAAGGCAGCCTTGATAAATCTCACTAAAAATCTTGCTAAAACATACGGACAATTGGGCGTCAGAACAAATTGTGTTTGCCCTGGAGCGATATTGACTGAGAGATCAAAATATAGAATATTAGAAATATCAGAATCTACCGGATATACTCAGGAAGAGTCTGAAAAAATCCTTTTGCGTGATACAATGAAATTGAATACGTCTCAAGAAAGATTAGGTCGTGCTAACGAGGTTGGCGAAATGATTGCTTTTCTTCTTTCAGAACGTGCGGCATATACGAATGGTCTTATTGCCAATGTCGATGGCGGCACTGACTTTTAATATTATATTCGCCAGGAATGATGGACTGTTTGGAAAATGCGCGAAAGAGCGCTTTTTCGATACGGATGCGCCTAAGGTGCATATCCAAACTGACTCCGAGAGTCAGATCGGACAATAGCATTATAGTTGCATTTCAATTTTGAGATGTGCTTGTTTGGCCGCGGCCTGATGCGCGCCCCTCCAACATGACCATGACATAGGCTGGTTTGATAGTAAGCGGAGCTGCAGCCCTTTCGTCAAACTCGTTCAGTTTGGGGCTCGAGCCTCCTGCCAGCAAGATAGAGCAGCAGCGCGGCGCCGAAATTCAGCGTTACAACGAGCGCCATGGCCGTTCCCAGCGTGCGATTGCCTCCCAGAGCGTCGCTGACCGCGCCGGTCATCAAGGGACCGAGGCCGGCGCCGAGGAGATTGGTCGACAATTGGTAGATGCTGACCGACATGCCCCGTTCGTCCGGACGAACGGCGGCCACCAATTGGGTGGTCGTTGGCCCAGCCCAACCGCCCATGGCCAGCCCGAACAGAATGGCGAAGATGATGCTGGTGGCCGTCGACTGGGTGAAGATCATGGCCCAGCCAAGTGGAACCGTGGCCGTCAGGGCGAGACTGGGATAACGCCAAATATGTTGTGGTCGATCAACTGAGAGATATTTTACGAGCGGACCCGACATCGCCGATCCGACAGCCTTGGCGGCGCCGAGCGCGACGGTAACGATGAGCCCTGCCTGGACAAGGGATAAATGGTGGTGACGCAGGAAGAAGGCCGCCATCCATGTCCACATCGAAACCTGAGCGATCGAGGCCAATGTTGCAGCGCCCACGGTTCGACGGAAGGCGACATTACGGAGAAGCGTGAAGCTCGTCTTTTGCCCCGTCCGTTGCGCAGATTCCGTCGTGTCATGGGGGATGTCGGGAACAGTCGTCATCAAAAGCAATGCGAGAATGAAACCCGGCAGACCCGCGAACAGGAACGCCGCCTGCCATCCCCCCCAATTCACGATCAAGGCTCCCACGCCGAACATGAGCATCGTGCCCAGCGGAATATGCAGATAATAGAGGCCGAGCGCCGTCGGTCGGTCCCGGTCACGAAATGCCGACGCGATCAGGGATACCGACGCCGGCGCGCCCGCTGCCTCTGCGGCACCGACGCCCAGCCGCAACATGAAGAGTGACCAGAAACTGGTCGCAAAGGCGCCAAGCGCGGTAAGGACGCTCCAGATGCACACCGCAATTCCGAGAACATATTTCCGCGACAGCCGGTCGACCAGCCAGCCCATTGGCAAAACCATAAGGCTGAGGCCAAGCGCATGAGCGAGCCCTCCAATCGCCCCGACAGCCGCGTCTGTCAGCCCGAATGCCGCCTTTAGCGGTTCGACAATCAACGAAGGCACGGCGCGGTCGACCTGATTGAAAAGCATGATCGTGGACAACAGGATTAGGAGATACCAACGCGAACCCACGCCCATATCGACCCATTCATTGGGGTTCCCGACCACCTTCCGCTTTGTGTGCATGGCGCCTCTCCCCCTTTTACGCGCCATGTTGTGCCGGCGCTCCTGTCAGGCAGATATTGGGAAAATCACTATCATTGATTTTACCTATGGTACATAGGGATATGAATGACGATAGATCGTCTATTCAGGAGTTAGGCTAAATTGATACGCGCCAGAAACCCGCAGAAGCTGACAAAGCGCCGTGCAGCGAATGTGAAGTGGCTTTCGGGGCGTGCATTCCGGGGGAGTGGATGAAGGGCCCTGGCGCGAAACTGCGAACCTCTTGCAGGATGCGGGCGGCGCGATTGACCTGACATGACCTCTTACACTAAAAGATAGATATGACAGACAAGGAAGCTTTCGAGCAAAAAGCGTCAGAGCTGCGCGCTCAGATAAAAGCTCTCAATCGTTGTCTTTTCAATGTACTTCCATCTCGTATTGGAATTTCTTTTAGACGACTTCAAATGCTTGTAGCTATCGAGCGCTCGAACGGAAAAATTACTCCGGGTCAGCTATGTGATCAGCTGGAAATGAACAATGCGAATGTAGCTGCCGTACTGCGATCTCTTGAATCCATGGGATTGACGGTCCGACGGAATCATCCTGATGATGGCCGCAAGATTTTCATCGAGTTGACCCAGGAGGGATTGCAAGCGGTTCGTAGTTTTCGACATGACTATTATGAATGGTTTGCAGATCTGATTCTCTCGAATCTTTCAGTGAGTGAGCAGGAAACATTGTTCGAAGCTGGTCGGCTCATGCAGCGCTTATCAAACAGTGCGGCAATATTGGAGCAGCAGAAGCAGGGGAGCACGCCCAAAAGGCGGCATCTGTCAGATTCCGACCTCGCCGATGTGGGCCCCTGGATCGAAGATGCACGGCTCCCGGATTAGCTCTGCCGATTCGCGGGCACGCATGGATGCAAATGTCAGAATCGGACCACTAGAGCATTTATCCGATCAGATTGAATCGGATAATGCTCTAATTTTCCTTTGTTTTCCGTATTTTCCGAGTCGTCAGATGTTTCCATCTGACTTGAAAATGCTCTATAGCAGCCGAGCCGATGCAATCGGATCGGAATCTGCTCTGGCCATCGCCCGCCGGATGATCGCGCCGGTTATTCGGGAAGCGCGAACACCCAGAGTTGCGCGCGGCCTGGGGGAGGAACCTGCAATCTCGGCATCAGGCCAGCAAGCCCCTGGATATGTGGCGATCCACCGCCAGTAGCGATCGCAATATATTGGCGCCCGGCGATGGCGTAGCTGATCGGGAATCCGGTTGGCAGGTTGCTCAGGCGCACGGACCAGAGATATCTGCCCGTTGCCGCGTCCATTGCGCGGAACCGGCGGGCCACATCGCCGTGAAAGGCGAGGCCGCCGCCGGTGGCGAGTATCGCCGAACTATTGGGCTCAGCATTGCGCACCGTCCATAGCGTCTTGCGGTTCATCAGGTCAAAGGCCGCTATCCTGCCGATCTTGCCATCGCGGGATAGAGGCGTGACGCGAGGGGAGTAGCCCGTGGACAACACGGCGCGTGCGCCTGCAGCGGCAGGCTCCCATTCATAGCAAATTTCCTCAAGGG
Source organism: Sphingobium sp. WR1 (assembly GCF_059693745.1). Lineage (NCBI taxonomy): Bacteria > Pseudomonadati > Pseudomonadota > Alphaproteobacteria > Sphingomonadales > Sphingobiaceae > Sphingobium > Sphingobium sp. WR1. Next base: position 219,014 of record NZ_JCATID010000006.1, read on the forward strand.
GCACGACAAGCACTTTTGTTGCGGGATAAACCGCGCTGCTGGGCCAGTTGCGCCCGTAGCCGCAGATGCGGCGGGCTTTGCCCGCTTCGGGCCGGAGGGCCGGATCGACGGTCTTTTCTCCCGTCCGCGCATCGATATGCGTGACAAGGTTCTGAAGATCGAAGTCCTTTGAAAATTCATATTGCCCGGTTGTCGCGTCGAGCACATCGAAGATCGCGGGCTTCCCGCCCGTGACAATCTGCATGCCTTCTCCCGCTTTCGGCTCGATGACGATTCGTTCGAAGGCCCAGTCCAGATCCCATTGGTCGTTGCGCATATGCTGGTAGTACCAACGCAGCTTTCCCGTCACAGGATCGAGCGCGACAGTGCTATCCGTGTAGAGTGCATCGATATTGGCGCCCGGCCGCGAGGGCTGGGTAAGCGGCGCCGTGTCATAGGTCGGCGCCACGCCGAAATAGGCCAGTCCGATGTCAGGCGCGAATGAGCCTGCAATCCAGACCGCCCCGCCGCTCCGGGCAGTTGCGGGCAGCCCATTCCAGCTGTCACCGCCGGCCTCGTTCGGATGTGCGACCGTGTTGAACCGCCATAGCGTCTTTCCGGTCTCCACATCATATCCAGCGATGAAGCCGCCACCGGGCTGACGCGCCGACGCGCCCGAAACGCCCTGGAGTACGACGCCGCGGGCGACAAGCGGTCCCGCGGTGGTCACCCACCGGCTGTGATAGTCGACGATCTCGCTTTCCCATTTCACGGTGCCGGAGGAAATGTCGATCGCCACCAGGCGCATGTCGGGCATCGCCGCGATCAGCGCGTCGCCCCAAAGAGCCATGTTGCGCTTTGTCAGATTCTGCGGGCTGAAATCCTTGAGATCGGCCGGGAGCGACCTGCTGTAACGCCAGAGTAGATCGCCGCTTCGCGCATCAAATGCCTGGACCGTGCCGCCGATCTGGATGAACAGCGCGCCGTCGTGCATCAACGGCGCTGCTTGTACCGGCCCGTCGGGGAGTTCGGCGGTCCAGACCAGTTGCAGCCGCGAGACGTTCCCGGGCGTGATTTGGCTAAGCGGACTGTAACCGCTCTGCCCGTAAGTTGCACGCCAATGGAGCCATTCCTCCGCAGGCGGCTGTTCCAGGAGAGCCTGCGACACGGGCCGCAGGTGACGGGCGTGTGCCGTGGCCTGGGTTAGGCCCTTCTCTCGTGGACCATTTCCCATCGCGCTCCCAGCCGCCGCGGCAATTGCCGGCTCGGCGGCGCCGAGTGCCCCGAGAATCTTGTTCTGCTTCAGGAGAAAGGCGCGAAGATCATAATTCTCTGGAGCATCTTCCTTTTGCTGTGCGCCAGGCGGCATGGTCGCGATCTTGCGTAACAAGGCGGTGACACCGAGCTTGCTCCACCTCGTAGCGAATGCACGCCCCTTGAGTGCAACCGCGAACTGTCCGTCGTCCAAGTTCGGACCATGGCAGCTCGCGCATTTCTGCTGATAGACCCGCTTGCCTGTTGCAGGGTCGCCGGGCGGCGGCGATGCGCTTCCGGCCCGGCTGGTGCCGATCGTCCAGCTGGCCGACAGCGTCAGAATCGCAAATGCTGTCGGCAAAAAAGCACGCTGCATCAGCACGGCCGCCCCGGCGTGAGCGCTTCGACAAGGCCGTCGAGATCGGATTCGCCCTCCAGCGATAAAATGATCCCGCAAGCCCTTTTCGCGCATGGCTCGTCGATCCGATCGGCCGTAAAGTTCACGAACTTTTGCGTCAGTTCCTCATCCGACATGACCGTATCGGGCGACCATGGATCACCTTTGGTATAGTCCGCACGGCGATGCAAGACCCGGCCGTTCGCCTTTATCGTCATCGAGACCGGGCACAAACGATAGAGATTGCCATCGTTCAGCTGCGCCTCGACCGCCGCGACGGTACTGTCGTCGAGGTGCACATCGACCCTTTCCATGAACGCGGCAACGCGCGGATCCTCCCGCAGCGCCAGCCTGTGCCAGCCGGGACCCGGCGGCACCCCCAGCGCCGCAACCGCCAGCAGATAGGGAAGGCAGAATTGCGTGTCGATCTCGGTTCTGAAACTTCGCGTGCCCAGACCCTGGCGAAAGCCCGTCGGGTTGAGCCCGGCATCGACATGCTCGATATCCTCGATGGCTAGCCGATATTCCTCGATGAGATCGACGAACAACGCAATGGCGGCGTTGCAGTGCCGGTTTGCCGGATAAGGCTTGAAGGCGTCCTCGTCGATCAGCCAGCGCTCGCCCAGACCCGATGTCAGAAAGTCCCATTCGTAGCCAAGCGCGCCGGCCAGTTTCCAGAAGCCATTGTCGCCATCCAGGATCGTCAGATCGCCGGTGAACCCCGCTTGCGCGAGCAGCGCCGCCTTGATGCCGCCCTCGGCAAGGCTCCCCTGCATCACATATTTGGACATGGGCACGGAGGGATCGGGCGCATCCCTGCGCCGAAGGAAGCGTCCGCTGGTGGGAATGGGCGCGATGTGCCCCGCTATGCCCAATGCCTGATTCATCCGCACGGCATCCAGTCCGAGCAGGCGGCCGGCCGCCACCGCGGCACCAAATATGCCCCAGCTCAGTCCGGTCGTTGCGGCGTGGACGAGATTGCCCTGATCGTCTCGCTCGTGCCGGCGCAGGGCGAGGCCGATGCGCGCCGCCACCTCATAGCCGGCCGTCGCCGCAGTGAGAACGTCGCGACCCGAGGCGCCCAGCCATTCGCCGATCGCGAGCGCCGGCATCACTACGGCGCAGCCATGATGGCCGTGGTTCAGCAGGATATGGTCAGCATCGAGCGCGAGTGACGCTTGGCCGTTCGCAAAAGCGGCATTGACAACCGAACTTTTGGTCCGCGTGCCCAGGATCGTCGCCTGCGGATGGCCGCCCAGAGTGTCGGCGACCTCCGCCGCGATCCTGCCGCCGTCGGTCGATAGTCCACCAATTGCGCATCCAACAGAATCCAGGATCAGCCTTTTGGCGGCATGGGCGGTCTGCGCGGGCAGGCTGTCATAATTGATCTCGCAAGCGAAGCTCGCCATGCGTGGCGTGTAGAGCATGGCGTCTTGAGGAGATCGCGCAGGCTGTTCGGGCATCGTCATGCCTGATGCACGATCACCCGGTCGCCCTGCCTCTCGAACCGTGCCTTCAATCCTGCTTCGGCCGTGATCCGCGTGACGTAATCGGCGACCTGATCGAACAGCGGATCGTCGGCCGCCAAAATCTGGGGCTGCCCGTCATTGTTGATATAGGTCGGCAGATACGATGTCTCCACGATCTCGCCGCCCTTCAGCACAAAGCGGGCGATCATCGTCTGCCGGGCATCGGCGTGAAAAGGATAGCTTGGGGTATCCGGGCGGTAGGCGACGCCATAGGCGCCATGATTGGACACCATCTCTTTTATCGCATCGCTGCCGGCTTCAACTGGCGCGCCTTGACTCGGCAGCATGTAGGTGTCGATCAGGAAGTTGCCGAGACCGTAGAAGATCGGCTTGCCCTTATAGATCTCAACGCCCTTGAGGATGTGCTGATGGTGCCCCATGACAATGTCGGCACCCGCATCGATGGCGTCACGGGCGATCTGCATCTCATATTCGGCGATGGTCACTGGCGTGAAGTGGATGCCCCAGTGCGGAGATATGACGACGATGTCCGCGAGTTCCCGCGCTCTTTGTATATCTTCGCGCAGGGCAGCCATGTCCTCCGGTTTGCACTGACTGCGGATGCGTGGCTTGGACGCGGGCTGCTCATGCTCGATCTGCTCATAATAGGTGAAGATGTTGAGCGGCGTGATCCCGGCCTTGTTTCGGGCGGCTGCGTATCCGGGGAACAGTATCGAATTGTAGCAGAGAAAGGCGACACGGGTGCCCTTGGCTTCATAGATGATCGGCCTGCGGGCTTCGTCGAGGTCGTTACCAGCGCCGCCGATCAATATGCCGGCATCCTGCAAGCGCTGCCTGGTCTCGCGAAAGCCGCCATAGCCAAAGTCGAAACTATGGTTGTTGGCGAACGACATGACATGGAACCCCCCGTCGACAAGCGCCGCCACATTCTTGGGAGGGCAAAGCGTCCCTTGCCCTCGCGCGGATGGATTGCGGTCATAATTCGCTTCTGCGTAGATGGCCTCGCAATTGCCGAACATGATGTCGGCTTTACGCATCCTGTTGCGTGCTAGAGCGAAAGCAGAGAGCGGCTCCTCTCGTCTGATCATGACATCGCCGACACCGAGCAGTTCTACTTCGGTCTGCATGGACAATTTCTCCTGAAATGGAAGGTATCTTTTTTCTTTAGAAGGATGATAAATATCATCCACCGTTTAATTTGAAGCGGAGTTCGAAACCATAAAATCTAGGCTGAGCGACATAGCCCATATTGTACCCGAGACTGGAATCGAAGTTATAGAAATTGGTGAAATATCGCTTATCGGTGATGTTCTTGCAGAACAGCGCGACACTTAAGTTCGGGTTACTATCGGTTTGATAGGATATCCGTGCATCCCACAGCCCGAACTTCTTTTGGGTTACCGTATCGTCATAGATCGCTTCGGGACGGTAAACGACGGTGCTTTGCCAGCTATAGTTGGTGTGGAATTCCAGTTCGCCGCCGCCGATCGGCTGGCGATAGCTACCATTCAGGCTGAACTGATATTCCGGGACTGGAAAGGGATCGTTCGACCGATCACCCAGTGCAGCATCAAAGAAAGTCCCATAGCGTGCATGAACCCAGCCGAACGAGCCCCCAAGAGACAGACGTGAAACGGGACGGGCAGTCACTTCAAGTTCAGCGCCATAGATCTTGGCCGTGGCTGCATTATTGTTACGTGTTACCAAAACATTGTTCAGGATAACGGCAACTGTCCGTTGAATATCCTTGTAATTGGTATAATAGGCGGCGCCGTTGACCCGCAGGCGACGATCGAGCAGGTCGCTCTTGAAACCGAGTTCATAGTCGGTGGCAAGTTCGGGCTTGAACGTCGTGAACGCATCGGCATTGCCGGTGGCCTTCGCATTGACGCCTCCCCCGCGAAAGCTGCTGCTGGTCTTGGCATAGAGCAGCACATCAGGGTTGACCTGATAGTCCAGGCTAACGAGGTAGGACGGCTTCTTGGCGCTGGTGCCCAGAAAGGTCTCGCAGACCGGCGGGTTGGTCAGCAGCGAGTTGGGGATGGAACAGCCGCGTGCCGAACGGTTGCGCAGCCATGCGTCCTGCGTGATCTTGGTATAGCGCAATCCGCCCGTCAGTTTCAGCCGATCGGTGAGACGATAATTCGCCTGAACAAACGCGGCGTAACTGACATTCTTGATCGTGAAGTTCGAAACGTTCGGGCTTGACGAAGACGCCAGCGGAATCTGGACGGTGACGCCGCCCTCGTCGCCCTTCTCGTGGCTGTAGAACAACCCCATGATGAAGGACAGTGGATTGTCCTTGCCGTTGAGGAGTTGAAGCTCCTGTGTGAACTGCTTGGAATAGACATAGGCGGACGGCTTCAGGATGTTGAAGATAGTGGTGTCATAGTCGAGCTGCTCGTTCCTATCCATTGAACGATGCCCGGTGATCGAGCGGAAGGTCAGATCCCCGACGTCAGCGGAGAAATCGGCGGAATAGCCCCTCAATCGAAGATGAGCGAACGTCGGAAAAACGCCCCGCATATCATAGGGGCTGCCATTGGGCAGCACCGACTGGGCCTTGAAGGCCTCATAGGCCGCCTCGAATGCCGTTCTTGATGGTGTGCCAGTCGGTGGAGCCAGCCCCAAGGCGCGGGCGATTTCGGTCAGGGGGGACGCAAGGCCGTTGATCGGCGAGCCGGACGCATTGAAGGCGAGCGGATTAATATGGGTGATTACGGTATTGGGGCCATCGGTCCGAAACCGATCATAGTCTGTGGAAAGGAAAAGCCGCACAGAGTCGGAAGGCTCCCAACGCAGCGACGCGCGGTAAGCGAAGTCGCTCACATTCCCCAATCGCTGACCAATGCCATTGCGGCCGAAACCGTCCCTCATCACATTCTGAACCGCAAAGCGGATCGCGAGCTTATCCGTGACGATCGGAACTGACACCGCTGCCGTGAACCTTAGGAAGCCGTTCGATCCTGCTGAACCCTCGGCGAAGCCGCCAACTTCGGACAGGTTGGGTCGCTTGGATGTCAACAACAGGGCGCCGCCGGTCGTATTCTTGCCAAAAAGCGTGCCCTGGGGTCCTTTTAACACCTCGACCGCCTGAAGGTCGAGAAAGGCGGCACGCAGTCCCACCTGACGTGGTATGTTCACGTCATCGATGTAGATAGCGACTGAAGGGTCGGCGTAGAGCTTGCTGTCGGACTGCACTTGCCCGCGAATGCTGATCGCCGCAGCCGTAGGACCACTGGCACCGGTAGCGATGAAAAGGGAGGGGGCTTGCCCCTGAAGATCCGCGATCTCCACCACTTCCGCCCGTCTAAGCGCTTCGTCGTTTAATACGGTGATGGCGAGCGGCACCGTTTGCGCGCGCTCCTGCACGCGCCTGGCGTATACCACGATATCCGCCACGCCCTGCGAAGGAGCGCTTGTTCCCTGAAGCTCATCACTGGTCGGTTGCTGCGCGAACGCCGGTTGCGTGGCGAGCATCAAGGCGGACGCAGCAAGAAGCTTGCATTGCACTTTCTGCATTTTCCCCTCCAGGCCTGCTTTTGTCTTTTAGGCAACGTCCTAGAAATGTCTTTATGTATCTATCATAGGTAATTTGTTTCAACAAGGCAATTGATATGCCCCCGGCTGAGTGTTCCAGGCCCGCCAATTCACGCAATGCTGCCGCAATGCTCCGCCTTCAGATGCGCTGCGGGCCATTTCTCCCCAGGGCCCGGATTGGGTGACAAGGAGTATGTTCATGCGTTTTCATCTGCTTGCGGTCGCGGCCTCGGTCGCAATCGCCACCGGCGCTTCGGCGCAATCCACCGCCGAAGGCGGATTTGGCGGCATCAAGGTCGGCGCCACGATCGACTATCGCTGGCTCCATGCCGATTATGACCTGCCGGCGATCGGCGACGACATCGACGAGAATCGCGGCGGAGTCGGCTTCCGCGGGCATCTGGGCATGGACAGGCAGATCGGCGGCGCCGTGGTCGGCGTGGAAGGCGGCATCGGGCGCGGCGGCGCGCGCGTCCGCGAACGCGGCCCGGGCGGCGACTATTCGTTGAGGCCGGGGTGGAACTGGGACATTTCGGGGCGGGCCGGATTCCTCATGTCGCCGTCCGCGTTGGTCTATGGCCGTGCGGGTTACAGTTGGCTGCGCGTGCGCGAAGACATTCACGGCGCGACCCCGGCCACGCCCGACCGTCGCTTTCGCGGGACCGAGGGCGGCTTTCTCTTCGGCGGCGGCATCGAAGCCGCGATCTCACCGGGCATGTTCGGGCGTGTCGAATATAATCGCGCAGATTATGGCGACGGGCTAAGCACATCGCGCGCGCTGGCAGGGTTTGCGATCGGCTTCTGACGGTGAAACCGATCGGGTGAGCCCAACCGATAATCGGCAGTGAAAGAAAAGACATGCGTATCTTGCTGATTGAAGATGAGGCTGAACTGGCGACGACGCTGCGCGGCGCGCTCGAACGCGAGGGCAATGTCGTCGACCATGCCGGTTCCATCGCGGTGGCCGACGAAGCGGCGCATGGAGGCGCCCATGATCTGATTTTGCTCGACCGTACATTGCCGGACGGCGATGGGCTCACCCTGATCCCGGATTTGCGCACGCATAATCCGGGGGTGCCGGTGATCGTCCTCAGCGCGCGCACCGAGCTTGGGGACCGGATCGCCGGCCTCGACGGCGGCGCTGACGACTATCTGCCGAAGCCTTTCGCGTTTCAGGAACTGCTCGCCCGTATGCGCGCGCTCCGCCGCCGCCCGGCGGACCTGACCCTCGACGCCGTCCGTGTCGGCTCGCTGGTCTATGACCTGGTCAATGACGAAGCGTCGGTCGGCGGCACCCCGCTCGAACTCCCGCGACGCGAACTCCGCGTGCTTGCCGCGCTGATGCGGCGACAGGGGCGAACCATATTGCGCGAGTCGCTCGAACAGGCGGTCTATGGCTTCGACGACGAGATTCAGTCCAACACGCTCGATTCGCATGTTTCGCGGTTGCGGCGCAAACTCGGCGACGCCGCAGCGGGCGTCGAGATCCACGCCATCCGCGGCGTCGGCTATCTGCTGCGCGGCATCGCCTGATGCGGCGGCGGCAACCCTCGCTCAAGCGGCGGCTCATCGTCCAGCCGCTCATGCTCCATCTCGCCGTCCTGCTTCTCTTCTTTGTCGCGATCTCCGCTTGGCTCATGCGGGCTGTGGACGGCGGCGCCTATGCCGATGATGCGGTCACCGCCATCGCCGCACAAGCGGTGGTCAGCGACGCCGACGGCAATTTGCGCGTGCGGATGACGCGCGATCTCGCGGAGGCGCGCGCCGAAGTGCCTGAACTATGGTTCATCGCCGTCGATGATATGGGCCATCGCGCCGCCTTCGGCCCGGTGCCGCCCCAATATGAAGCGCTGAACGGCGCGCTGGCGAATTTGTCGTTCGCCGATCTCAGGGGGCAGTCGCCGCCCTATCATCTTTCGGCGGCACTGCGCCGGGAACATGGCCCCGCCGGCCGGCTCACGATCCTGGCGCATGGCGGAATCCTGAGCATTACATTCGCGCTTCTCGCGCTTTCGAACATCTTCATGCTTCCGATACTCCTGCTGCTGGTGCTCGTCTCGGTGATCGCGACGCCATGGATCGTGCGGCGTTCGCTTGCCAGCGTAGCGAAGATCGCGCGCGAGGCGGAGATGATCGATTTCGACCGGCGTGGCGCGCGTCTGTCGGACGAGGAGGCGCCCCGTGAGATCGTGCCGCTGATCGAGGCGGTGAACGGCGCGCTGCTTCGTCTCGATGTCGGCTATCAGCGCCATCGCCGCTTCATCGCCGATGCCGCGCACGAACTGCGCACGCCGATCGCGATCCTGCGCATCAAGATCGACACCGACGCTGCGGCCGGGCGCCTGCTGGGGCGCGACGTCGCGCGTCTGTCGAACCTTGCCGAACAATTGCTCGATCTCCAGCGCCTCGACTATGACGCGCCGATCGAGCCGATCGATCTGGCGAGCCTGGCGCAGCGCGTCGCGGCGGACCTGGCGCCCCTGGTCATCGCTTCCGACCGGGAGATCGAGGTTCTGATCGATGACCCGATACCCGTGATCGGCAACCCCGGCGCGATCGAGCGTGTGGTCGTCAATCTGGTGCAGAACGCGATCGAACATGGCGGCGCACGCGCGACGATCCGCGTGTCCGGCCGCACGATCGAGGTCGAGGATGACGGCCCGGGCATCCCGGCCGATGAACGCGACCGCGTGTTCGAGCCTTTTCACCGGCTCCGCCCGCGAAGCAGCGGAACCGGCCTCGGCCTAGCACTGGTGCGGCAGGTGATGGAACGCCACCATGGCCGGGTTGTGATCGACGATGCGCCGGAAGGCGGCGCGCGCGTACGGATCGAATTTCCTGCCCCTTGACCGGGCGCGCGCACAATGTTCGCGCAATCCAACGCTGCTCTAGTTCCTGCATCGCCAATCGTGGCGAATGATCAGGAGGACGATATGTCTGGTAAATTGATGCGGACGCCCTTGCTCGCGGGGGTGCTCGCGATGCTCGGCGCGACGATCGTCCCGGCGGGCAGCGCCGAGGCGCGGGATCGCCGGGATTGGGATAATCGTCGCTGCTATGGTCTGGAAGGATCGGCGCGCGCCGACTGCGAGCGCGACCGCTGGCGCGACGAACGCCGGCGCGACCGCGAACGCGAACGGCGCAAGGATGCCAAGACCGACGGGATCGTCGCCGGTGTGATCGGCACCGCCGTGGTTGGTGGATTGATTGCAGCCGCGGCATCGAGCGGCAAGAAGAAGGACAAGGAGAGGCGGCGCTACTGCCTGTCGCGCTATGGCAATTATGACGAACGCACCGACAGCTATCGCGCAAGCGATGGCCGGTGGTATCGATGCGAGTGACATCGTCGCTGATCGAAGCCATCGCGCTGAAGATCGCGCGCGCCGCACGCCCCCTGAACCGCTACTCGGATTTCAGGGGGCGCGCATGTCGTTCCGAATTCTGGCGTTTCACGGCGCTCGCGATCGGCGCGATATCCTGCGGAGGGGCCATGGACATGCTCATCTTCGGGTCGGCCGATCTTGGCCCTCTGCCCTTCTACACCATTATCCTCGCACTGGCATTGGCGCCCCCGTTGCTGGCTGCCGGCGCTCGCCGGCTGCATGATGCGGGCAAAAGCGGCTGGCTCATGCTTGGACTGCTGGTCCCGGTGATCGGCTGGCTGCTGCTCCTGCACCTATGGGCGCGCCCCTCCGTCATTTCCGGCCGGGCGCGAGGCGGTTGGCGGCGGTGAAGAATGAATGGCGTTCCCCGCGCGTGCCGCGAGCCGACGGCGAAGCGCCGTCGCGTTGGACGGGACCAAGAATGTGGTCGCGAACGCATGGTCTTTCGACCAACCGCTTGAATATGTCGTCGCTGAGCTTAGGATATGCCACCAAGCCGGCGCATTCAAAGCGTCGCGTAGTGCACATGGCGGTCGACCGCCAGAAATGAAGAAACGACACCAAGTCTATTGCCCCGCCATGTCTTGCACTAGTGCATTCGAAACATGGCTGACACGACTGTGGACATGGTGCTCCGAAATGTCGTGCGACCCATAACTTACTTACCGAAATATTCATTTTCCGGGATTCCGCGCCCTATGCTACTCTTGGCTGGCAAATGGGTTTGCGCAGATAACGTCATCGATCGCGTTTCGTGTTTAAGGTCTGGCTGCGCCGCCGGGCGGGCGAAGGAGATGTCGATGAATAAGAAGATGCTGTTCGTCGCAGGTGTCTTTGGCGCCTGTCTTTTCGCCATTCCCGCCATGGCCCAGGCCCAGGACGATAATATCGGAGCCGCGATGGAGCGCGACGCTCAGGCCAGGCGCGATTCGATGGAGCGCGACGCTCAGGCGATGCGCGACTCTGACACCAGCGCCAAAGCATTCGACAAGGACGGCAATCCCGACAGCGCCTTTGGTGAAGAATCCAGCAGTGATAGTGTCAGCGGCAACAGTTCATCGCGGAGTTCGTCCAGTAGCGCGTCGTTCGGCTTCGGGGAACGGCGCGGCAGGGGCAATGGTTCGTGGTCGGTGGATTCGGTGCTCGGCAGATGGACTCTCGGCGACAAGAACGGTCCTTCGACCTGCACGTTGACGCTATCGTCCGACGAATCCTTCGGTCTCAGACAGGCATGGACGAATGTCGGGTGTCCTGACGGGTTTTTCTCGGTCAACCGCTGGCGTGCTGCGGGCCGCGACCTTCAACTTACCGACATGGGCGGCAATGTGATCGGCAGCTTCCGCCAAGTCGGACCCGGCCGCTTTGAGGGCTGGCGCAATAAGGACGGTGCGCCCATGTTTCTCACGCGCTAGAGGCAATTGCCCATGCTCCCTCTCCGCGCCATCGCTTCGGCAGCCGGCAAGGTGCGCGCGTGAAGCATGGGCGTGCGGTGATCGGCGGCAAATGGCGGAGAGGGAGGGATTCGAACCCTCGGTACCCTCGCGGGCACGCCGCATTTCGAGTGCGGTGCATTCGACCACTCTGCCACCTCTCCGCAGAAGGTCCGGCGCCTGGCCGTCCCGGTCGAGGGGCGGCCATTAGCGAATGAAATCATGCTTGCCAAGCCGTCCATCAGGTATTTTTCTTGTGTCGGCCGGGCAGAGTCCTAAATTGGTCACATGAGAGACACGATTCAGATTTTCGGCGCCGGCGTTACTGCTCCGCCGATCGTCCATGCCCGCTTCAATATCGGCGATGTGGTCAAGCACCGCATGTTCGGTTTTCGTGGCGTCGTGTTCGATATAGACCCGGTCTTCGCCAACAGCGAGGAATGGTATGAAGCGATTCCCGAACATGCCCGGCCGGACAAGCAGCAGCCCTTCTACCATCTGCTCGCCGAAAATGGCGATTCCAGCTATGTCGCTTATGTCAGCCAGCAGAATCTGGTGTCGGACGACAGCGATGAGCCGGTGGACCATCCCGCCATCACCGACATGTTCGGCGCCTATGCGAACGGCAAATATCGCCTGCGACCGCTCCACCGTCACTAGAGCATCGTGCGAAAAAGTGGGAACCGGTTTTTCACAAAAACGATGCGACAACAAAGAATTAGCGCGCGCGATCTGCATCCGATTTAACGCAGCGCGCTCTAGGCGCCTGCTGGGGCCGCTCGCCGGCAGTCCCGGCATGTTGCTGGTCGTCGGCGCATTATTGTCTTGCGCCTGGGCGGCGAGGGCCGCGCCGCCGCCCAATGCCGATCCGGTCTTCCCCTTTTCGCGGGAGATAGAAGCTTTTGCCAAGGCGAACACCACCGGCCCGCCGGTGCGTGACGCCACCCTGTTCCTGGGCAGTTCCAGCATCCGCCTGTGGGACATAGCCGGCAGCTTCCATGATATCGGCACGGTCAATCGCGGCTTTGGCGGCGCCACCACCGCGCATGTGCTCCATTATTACAAGCGGCTGCTGCCGTCCGTTCCGCCACGCTCGATCATCGTCTATGTCGGCGAGAATGATCTTGCCGCCGGCATGTCGCCTGACATGGTCGGGCGCGACATATTGACGTTGCTCAAGAAATTGCGCGTCGATTATCCGCGCGCGCGCATCGCCTTCCTGTCGCTGAAGCCCAGTCCCATCCGCTGGACGCTCCATCCCAAAATGGTGCAGGTCAATGCCGCCGTCGCCGCGCGCGCCGAGGCGGAGGGCTTTGCCTATCTCGACGTCGGCTCCGCTCTGCTGGCGGCCGACGGCCTGCCCGATGCATCGCTTTTCCGTCCCGACGGTCTGCACATGAACATGCGCGGCTATCAACGCTGGACCGGACTGGTCGACGCCTGGCTCGACCGTGTCGCCCCGCCCCGCGACGGGACAGAAAGCCATAGCTGAACCACTTTCCGATTGATCCACGGCCAAGCAACATTATTACCAGCCGATCGATATAAGCGGCAAGCCAGGGGAATGAAGGTGATGATGGACGTTAAGGGCCGGGGGCCGCAGGCCAGCGGAATGGCCGAACTGACGCTGCGTGGCGTCATTCTGGGCGGGCTCATCACCCTCGTCTTCACCGCGGCGAATGTCTATCTGGGCCTCAAGATCGGCCTGACCTTCGCGACCTCGATTCCCGCGGCGGTCATCTCCATGGCGGTGCTGCGGCTGTTCGCGACCGGCACGATCCTGGAAAACAACATCGTCCAGACCATCGCCTCGGCCGCCGGGACGCTCTCGGCGATCATCTTCGTGCTGCCGGGTCTGGTCATCATCGGCTGGTGGCAGGGCTTCCCCTATTGGCTGAGCGCCTTCACCATCGCCACGGGCGGCATATTGGGCGTCATGTATTCGGTGCCGCTGCGCCGCGCGCTCGTCACCGGCTCCGACCTGCCCTATCCCGAAGGCGTCGCCGCCGCCGAAGTGCTGAAGGTCGGCGCCGGTTCGCGCGAGGGGCTGGAAGAGAATAAGCGCGGCCTGGCCGCCATCGTCGCCAGCGCCGTGGCCGCAGCCGGCTTTTCCATCGTCGCCAAGACCAAGATCATCGCGGAGGAAGCCGCGACCTTCTTCAAGTTCGGGGCGGGGGCGACATCGGTGTCGACCAGCTTTTCCATGGCGCTGATCGGCGTCGGCCATCTGGTCGGCCTGTCGGTGGGCGTCGCCATGTTCATCGGCCTGCTGATCAGCTGGACCGGCCTCGTCCCCTATCTGACCGCCCCGCTGCTCGCCGGCGCGGACCTGTCCGACATCGTCGGCACCGCCTTCCGCATGAAGGCGCGCTTCATCGGCGCGGGCACGATCGGCGTCGCCGCGATCTGGACCCTGCTCAAGATCCTTGGCCCGATCGTCAGCGGCATCCGCTCCGCACTGGCTGCCAACGCCACCCGCAAGTCGGGCAATGCCGCCAGCCTCGACATTACCGAGCGCGACCTGCCCATCTCCATCGTCGGCGGCACCATCCTGGCCGCGCTGCTGCCGATCGGCGTGCTGCTCTGGATCTTCGCGCAGGGCGGGCCGATCGCCACCAATCCGGTGCCGGTGATCGCGCTGACTTTGGCCTATGTGCTGGTGGCGGGCATCGTCATCGCATCGGTCTGCGGCTATATGGCGGGCCTGATCGGCGCATCGAACAGCCCGATTTCGGGCGTCGGCATCCTCGCCGTGCTGGGCGCGTCGCTGCTGCTGGCGGCGATCTACGGATCGGGTCATAACGACCCGTCGCAGACCCAGGCGCTGATCGCCTATGCGCTGTTCACCACCGCGATCGTCTTCGGCATCGCGACCATTTCCAACGACAATCTCCAGGACCTCAAGACCGGCCAACTGGTCGGCGCGACTCCGTGGAAACAGCAGGTGGCGCTGGTGCTGGGCGTCATCTTCGGCGCGCTGGTCATCCCGCCGGTGCTGGACCTGTTGAACAGCGCCTTCGGCTTTGCCGGCGCGCCGGGCGCCAAGGCGAGCGCGCTGCCCGCGCCGCAGGCCGCGCTCATCTCGGCGCTGGCCAAGGGCGTGCTGGGCGGCGATCTCGACTGGAACCTCATCGGCATCGGCGCCGGCATCGGCATCGTGGTCATCCTGATCGACGAACTGCTGGGCAAGGCCGGCAAGCTGCGCCTGCCGCCGCTCGCGGTCGGCATGGGCATCTACCTGCCGATGGCGCTGACCCTGCTGATCCCGGTCGGCGCGCTGATCGGCCATGTCTATAACCGCTGGGCGCTGCGCCAGAGCAACCCGGAGTTCGCCGAGCGCATGGGCGTGCTGATGGCGACCGGCTTCATCGTCGGCGAAAGCCTGTTCGGCGTCGCCTTCGCCGGCATCGTCGCGGGCACGGACAGTGACGCGCCGCTGGCGTTGGTGGGCGAAAGTCCTTGGGCGGTGCCGCTCGCCGTGCTGATCTTCGCCGGCGTGATCGCGGGTCTCTATGCGCGCCTCAAGCGCTGGGCTTCCGACCCGCTGGCTTGAGGCGCGTGCTGATGTGGAGTTTCGACCATTCCAGGACATTCCTTCTCCCTTGAGGGAGAAGGATACGGAGCCTTGCCGCAAAGCGGCTAGGCGGAGTTGGATGAGGGGGATTGGCGGTAGGTCGGCGCGATTGCGCAAAATGGCATCCCCCTCACCCAGCTACGACTAGGCAGCAAGCTGCCAAGTCTTCACATCCCTCTCCCTCAAGGGAGAGGGAAAGAATGTCCGCTTACCACCCCTACCCGCTGTTCCGCAGCGCGGTGGCGATCGCGTTGATCGACAGTTCGATGCCTTCCTTGATGCGCGGATCGTCCTCGCCAGCGCGGTGGCGCTTCAGCAGTTCCACCTGGAGCAGGTTCAGCGGCTCGATATAGGGCAGGCGCAGCCGGATCGAGGTGTCGAGCGCCGGGCTTTTCTCCAGCAGGCGCGACTGGCCGGTGGCGGCGAGCAGCCCGTCATGCGCCTGCGCCCATCCTTCGCGGATGCGGCCGAACATTGCCTCGCCCGCCGCCTGATCCTCGACCAGCGGCAAGTAACGGGCGGCGATGCCCAGGTCCGACTTGGCCAGCACCATCTCCAGATTGGCGAGCGCCGACTTCAGGAACGACCAGTGCTGCGCCATGTCGGCCAGCAGCGCCTTGTCCTCGAAGGCGGAGAGCGCATGGCCCACGCCATACCAGCCCGGCAGCATGACGCGCGCCTGCGCCCAGCTGAACACCCACGGAATGGCCCGCAGATCCTCGATCGCGCTGCTCTTGGTGCGGCTGGCGGGGCGCGATCCGATCTTGAGGCCGGAAATCTCCTGGATCGGGGTCAGTTCGCGGAAAAATTCCTTGAATCCATCGGTGCCGTAGACGAGGTCGCGATAGGCGGCGAAGGCGTTCTTCGAAAGTTCGTCCATCGCGCCGGCGAAACGGGCGGCGTCCTTCTGCGAAATGGCTTCCGGCTCCAGGCTGGCGAGCAGGGTGGCGCTGGTCATCGCTTCCAAATTGGTCATGGCGACGTCGCGCGTGCCGAACTTGGCGGCGATCACCTCGCCCTGTTCGGTGATGCGGATGCGGCCCTGCACGCTGCCCTTGGGCTGGGCCTGGATCGCGGCAAAGGCGGAGCCGCCGCCGCGCCCGACCGCGCCGCCGCGCCCGTGGAACAGCTGCATCGCCGCGCCCGCCTCGGCAAAGACCGGCTCCAGCGCCTGGCTCGCCTTGTACAGGCCCCAGGTGGAGGTGATGTAGCCGCCATCCTTGTTGCTGTCGGAATAGCCGATCATCACTTCCTGATGGCCGCGATCCTTCACCACTCCGGCGATTTCGGGCAGGCCGAAATAGGCGGTCATGATGCTGGGCGCGGCTTCAAGGTCGGCGATCGTCTCGAACAGCGGAATCGCCATGATCGCGGCCCGCGGCGGCGCGCCGTCCGCGCCCGCGCGCCAGAGGCCCGCTTCCTTGAGCAGGATGTTCACCTCCAGCAGATCCGACACGCTTTCGGCCTTGGAGATGATATAATGGGTGATGCTGTGCGGCCCGTAGGTGCGATGCGCCTCCGCCGCGGCGTTGACGATCGCCAGTTCGGACGCGGTTTCCTCGCAATAGGCGGAAAAGCGCCCGCCCAGCGGCCGGTTATTCGCCAGTTCCCGGCGCAGCAGCGCGATGCGCGCATATTCGTCGAGCGCCAGATAGTCCGCCTCGACCCCGGCGACCTTGAGCAGTTCGGCCACCACCCGCTCATGCACGGCGCTGTTCTGGCGCATGTCGAGCGTGGCGAGGTGGAAGCCGAACGTCTCGACCGCGCGGATCAGCCGACCGAGCGCACCGCCGGTCGACAGCGCGCCATCGCCCTCGCTCGCCAGCCCCTGCGCGACGAGGACCAGATCATGGCGCAGGTCGGTCGGATTGGCATAGGCCTCTCCCTTCAGCGCCGAGGGACGCGGCGGCGCCTTCCCCACCAAGGCGGCATAGGTGGCGGCGAGCCGCGCATAAATGCCCGACAGCGCGCGGCGATAGGGTTCGTCCTGCCGGCTGGGCGAAGCGTCGCCGCTGGCCTCCGCCAGGTCGAGCACCGCCTGCGGCACATGGGCCAGCTCGGTCGATAGCGACAACTCCGCGCCCAGCCTGTGCACGCCATCCATGTAGAAGGCCAGCGCCGCCTCGCATCCGCGTCCCAGCGCGGACCGCAATTGCGGCGCCTGCACGAAGGGGTTGCCGTCGCGGTCGCCGCCGATCCAGTTGCCCACGCGCAGGAAGCTGTGCGGCCGCGCGCCCAGCACCCGCTCCCAACGCGCATAGAGCGCGGGCAGCACCGGCAGGAAAATGTCGCGGAAATAGGTCAGGACATTGTCGATCTCGTCCTGCACGAACAATTTTTCCCGGCGCAGCGGGCGCGTCTGCCACAGCAGCGCGATCTGGCGGAAGATCGCCTCGTCCAGATTTTCGCCATCGTCGGTTTCGGTGCGGCCGGCGTCCTTTAGATGCATCAGGTCGGCGATGCGGTTCTTGTGGTCGATCATGCTCTTGCGCCGCACCTCGGTCGGGTGGGCGGTGAGCACCGGCACGATCAGGCTGTGCGACAAAAGCTCCAGCACGGCGTCGCGGCCGACGCCTTCGGCCTCCAGCTTCGCGACCGCCGACGCGACATCCGCGCCCGGCTCGGCCGCCACGCCCTGCCGGTCCTCGGCCAGATTGGCGAGCATTGAGAAGAGCATGAAACCGCGCGTGAAATTCAGCGTGTCGTCGAGGCTGAGCGCATCCAGCCCGGTATCGGTCAGGTCCGCGCCCTGCACCCCACGCGCCCGATCGACCGATGCGGAGCGGATATATTCGGTCTGTTTGTAGAGATTGTCTCCGCCATAGGCGCGAATGACGTCGCCCAGCAGGCGCCCCAGATAGCGGATATCGGGATTCTGCGTGATCGCAGGGGCTGCTTGTGTGGATGCCAGAGTCGCCATAGGGCTTCGATGCTGCATCGCAACAAGGCGAGCGTCAAGCGAATCCGGTTTTTGGTGGCGATACAAAACGCTAGCAATTGCGATGTTGCAAAGGTTTGCTTATCCACTTCGACGCTGCCGCCCGCCGATGACAACGGGCTTGCGCCTTGCCCTGCCTATGCGCCAAAGACGCTTCGTGACCGCCAGCATCAGCATAGGAACCGACAGCCACGGCAAGGACGTGCTGGTCGATGTGGAAGAATTGCTCGCCACCCGTCTGCTCGTCCAGGGCAATTCGGGGTCGGGCAAGTCGCATCTGTTGCGCCGCCTGCTGGAGGAAAGCGCCGCCATGGTGCAGCAGGTGGTGATCGATCCCGAAGGCGATTTCGTGACGCTGGCCGACGAATATGGCCATGTGGTGATCGACGCGGGCGACTATAATGAGCGTGAGATCGTCAAGATGGCGGCCCGCATTCGCGAGCATCGCGCGTCGGTGGTGCTGAGCCTCGATGCCCTCGAACTCGAAGCGCAGATGAAATGCGCCGCCTCTTTCCTGTCGACCCTGTTCGACGCGCCGCGCGACCATTGGTATCCCGCCTTGGTGGTGGTGGATGAAGCGCAGATGTTCGCGCCGGTCGCCGCCGGCGACGTGTCGGACGAGGCGCGCCGCCTGTCGCTGGCCGCCATGACCAACCTCATGTGCCGGGGCCGCAAGCGCGGCCTGGCCGGGGTGATCGCGACACAGCGGCTCGCCAAGCTCGCCAAGAATGTCGCGGCCGAAGCATCCAACTTCCTGATGGGGCGCACCTTCCTCGACATCGACATGGCGCGCGCGGCCGACCTGCTGGGCATGGAGCGGCGGCAGGCGGAACAGATCCGCGATCTGGAGCGCGGCCGCTTCCTGGGGCTTGGCCCGGCGATCGCGCGGCGGCCGGTCGCGGTGAAGATCGGCGCGGTCAAGACCGGCACGCGCGGCGGCACCCACAAGCTGATGCCGCCCCCGGTTACGACCGGCGAGGATTTTCAGGAACTGCTGTTCGCCAGGCATGAGGAAGAAGCGCTGCCGCCTCCCCCGCCGCGCGCCGAGCCGCCGCCGCGTGCCGCAGAGGAGATCATGCGCGCGCTGGCCGACACGCCGTCGGCCAGGCCCGCCGCGCCGGAACTGGATTTCGGCGAGAATGAGCCGGTCGTCATCGCCGTGCTGGAGGATATCGTCGCGGACCTTGGCGACGCCGCGCCCGGTGTGTCGGCGCTCTATCAGGATTTCGGCGTGCGCTGCCGGATGAAGGGGCTGAAGCGCTCCCCGCTCGACCTGCCCGCCTTCCGCAAGCGCTTCGCCATGGCGCAGGCCGGGATGGCCGACGCCGACGATCCCCGCTGGCAGGATGCGATGCGCGCCGCCGAGCCGGTGCCGGAAGATATGCTGGCCCCCTTCCTGCTGATCGCGCGCGCGGCGCTGGACGGGCAGCCCTGCCCGGACGACAGCCTGCTGGCGCGCGCCTATGGCACCAGCTCGCCGGGGCGCGTGCGGCGGCTGATCGACTATATGGAAAAGCTGGGCGTCATCGTCGCGCGCACCGATTTTTCGGGCAAGCGCTCGATCGGTGTGCCGGGTCTGGGCCTCTCGACCGCGGCGGCGGACGGATGAACGGGTATCGGACACTACAGCCGTTCGCTTCGAGCATAGTCGAGAAGCCTTCGCGCTGCCCATGTCTCGACTATGCTCGACACGAACGGCGATAGGGACGTTTCACATTGATCTATAGCGCTCCCGCCATCCTTTTCGTCTGCCTTGGCAATATCTGCCGATCACCGCTGGCCGAAGCCGCCTTGCGGGCGGAGGCGGAGCAGGCGGGGCTGGATGTCATGGTCGATTCCGCCGGAACGGGCGACTGGCATGTCGGCAGCCCGCCCGACCCGCGCGCGCAAGCGGTGGCGCTGCGCCACGACATCGACATTTCCGGCTATCGCGGACGGCAAGTGACGGCTGGGGATTTCCGCCGCTTCACCCACATCTTCGCGCTGGACGGGGACAATCTGCGCAACCTGCGTCGCATCCGGCCTGCGGACGGCACGGCCCGCCTGCAATTGCTGATGGACCTGGTGCCGGGGCGGGAAGGGAGCGGCGTCACCGACCCCTATTTTGGGGACGATGCCGGGTTCGACGTCACCTGGGACGATGTGACGCGCGCAGCCAGGGCGATCGTGGCGCAGCTCTCGACCTGACGTTCACCGCAATGTGAACCAGCATCCCGCTTTTTAGGATTTTCTTGATCAATTTCCCAATCTGGCCGGATTGGCCTGACCAGAACGGGGGAGGGCAAGGCTCGCGAAACGGGGACGAGCGGAGCAGGAGGGGCGGCGCGCTGGTTGGCCTCATCCTGCTGACAATGGCTTCGCAATTGTCCATGTCGGTGTCGGCTTTCGCCCATGATGGCTCCGACGCGATCTCCTCTCCCCGTTCGCCCTGAGCCTGTCGAAGGGCTCTTCTTCCTTCAAGGGAAGGAACAGGCTTCGACCGGCTCAGCCCGAACGGCTCCTACTTACGGCTCCCGCTCCAGAACCTGATTCAGAGCGTGACGCCGCGCTTCCAGATGGCGATGTCGCGCTCGCCGGATGCGGCAAGGCGACGGCATCGTCAACGATCAGACGGGCAGGGTGAAGACGATCGGGGCGGTGAACTCAATGCGCTCGCCGGGCAGTTCGGCCGGCGCGCGGGGATAGGGCGAGGCGCGGCGCAGCATCGCCTCGGCCTCCTCGTCCAGCGTGGCATTGCCCGATCCCTGGATGACGGCGCCCTCCAGCAACATGCCGGCGCGGTCGAGGACGAAGCGCACCTGCACCTGCCCCTCCTCCCGTCGCATCCGGGCGCGGCGCGGATAGATTTTATGGGCATAGAGCCAGGAGCGGACCCTGGCGGCATAGCTGCGGCTGGCGCCGGGCGGCGCCTTGACGTCGAGCCCGTCGGCCGCGCCCCGCCGGGCGGGGGATAGCGCGGGTGGAGAGGCGGCGGCGACCGCTTGCCGCGCGGGCTGTGACGGCGACGCCGCGGAACTGGCAGCAGGGGCCGCCGGCTGGACCGGCATGGGGAGGGAAAGGCGCGACGGCGCCGCGACGACCGGCGGCACGACGGCGGCAACCGCCGCCGGCTGCGGCGCGGGCAGCGGATCGACAGGCGGGGGCGGGACGGCGGCGGGTGTATCAGGCGCTGCCGTCTCCGCCTCTTGCCTACCCTGCTCCACCCCCTTGAGCAGGGCCAGCGACAGGACCGTCAGCGCCGGGGACTCGGTGCGGCGGCTGACATGCCCCATGCCAAAGTTGAGCAGCGCCGCGATCAGCAGCCCGTTGACCAGCAGCGACGCCACCGCCGGTCCACCGATGCGGAAAGGATGGGCTGCCCGCGCCATGGCGTCAGAAGCTGTTCGCCACGGTGAACTTGAAGCTCTGCCCCTCCGCCGCGAGCGAGGAGAGATGGCGGCGATATTGTTTGTCGAAGACATTATCCACGGCGATGCGGAATTCGAACCCCTTGGCGGGGCCGCTCTGCGGCTTGAAGGCGAAGAAGAGATTGTGGACGCTGTAGCCGGCCGTCGGCAGGCCCGATCCAACGGAGGAGAAGGGACCGGTCGTCACCTTGTCCTGCCGTTCCGCAAACTCGCCGGTCCAGCCGCCCGACAGGCCGGTGCCCGCATCGGCATAGCCCAGGGTCAGGCGATAGTCGTTGGCCGGAATGGTGTTCAGATAATCACCGGTCAGCCGGTTCTTGCCATCGATGAAGGAGGCGTTGCCGCGCGCGAAGAAGCCGCCGATGCCATATTCGGCCTCGACCTCCAGCCCCTTGAAGCGCGAGCGATTGATGTTCTGGAAATAGGGCGTCCCCGCCGCCGCCGCGACATTGACGATCAGATCCTTGACGTCGTTCTGGAACAGGGTGGTCTTGGCGCGGAAGCGGTCGCCCTTGCCCAGCGCATCGTCGAAGGACAAAGTGAAGCCGACTTCATAATTGTCCGATTTCTCGGGCCGCAGGTTGGGATTGTTGGGCCGGGTTGCGGAGCGGGTGAAGATTTCATCCACATTGGGCATACGCACGGTGCGCGCCACCGATCCGAACAGGCCGAACCAGGGGGTGACATTATAGAGCGCGGCGAGCTTGGGCGAAACGCCGCTGTCCGTCACATTGTCGGTCAGCACCGTGCCGCCGACGACCGTGGCGCCTGGCTTCAGCTTGGTCCAGTCGACGCGGACGCCGGGCATGATCGTCAGCTTGTCGGACCAGACGATCTCCAACTGGCCGTACAGGCCATAGCGATCCATGTCGCCTTCGGGGTGTGTGCCAGCCCCCGGCGTCACCGTGCCGTCGAAGGCGACGCGCGGGTTGCGCCGTTCCTGCGTGCTCCACTGGCCGCCCAGGATCAGGAAGGTCGTCCAGTCGCCGCCCAGATCGAACTCGCTGGTGTTCTGGACCTTCGCCTGCCAGCTTTCATAGGAGAAGTCGGAATAGGCAAGCGGCCCCAAGAAGGTGGTTTCGGTCTGGTGCACCTTCGACAGCGAATAGGCGACCTGCGCCTCGACATTGAAAATCTTGCTGCCGTTGAAGTCGTTGACATAGCCCAGCACGGCGGTCTTGTCGTGGACGCGGCGGCGCATCAGGCTGTTGCCGGTCGCGGCCGAAACCTGATCATAGACCTGCGGCGCGTCGCTGATCCAGTCCTGATAGGACGCCCAGATCGCGTGCTTTTTATTGCCGCCGATCGAGACGCGACCCTTGACCAGCCAACTGTCGGATTCGGTCGCGGAGGCCGCGACCGTCTGCCCATTGCCGCTCTTGTAGTCGTCGCTCCGGCGATAATTATAGCTGCCCAGCAGTTCGACCCCCTCGACCGGTTGCGCGGCGACGATGCCGGACAGGGTATGCGCCTCCGCATTGGTTTCGGTCGCGGCCTTCAGGCGCACCGCCAGCGGATCGCCGTCGCTCAGAAAGTCGGACGCATCCTTAGTCGTGAAATTGATGACGCCCGCCAGCGCGCCCGCGCCATAGAGGGTGGAGGAAGCGGGACCGCGCAGCACTTCGACCCGCTTGTAGAGTTCAGGCTCGGAGAACAGCGCGCCCATGCGATATTGTTCGTAAAATTTGGTGACGCCATCGACCGTCAGCAGGATGCGGTTGTCGCTGTCGCCGATCGCCGTGCCCATGCCGCGGATGTTGAAGCCTTGCCCCAGTTGGCCGACGCCGCCCTGGACGTTGACGCCCGGCATCCCTTCCAGCAGGTCGCCGATGGTGGTCGCCTGAATCTGGTCGATATCCTCCTGGTCAAGGGTGCTGACCGCCTGCGGCGTGTCGATCGCGACCTTTTCCGTGCCGGCGGAAATGACCATGCGGTCGAGCGTCATGCGCGTCGTTTCCGGCGCGTCGGCCCCCTCCTGCGCCCAGGCCGCGACCGGCGCGGCGATCAGCGCGGTTCCCAGCAACAGCGACAATCTGGTCTTCATGGTGTGCGGCCCCCTATTCGATGATGTGGCGGGGCGTGGACGGCCCCGAATGGCGTCGCACCTAACAGCTATAAATGATATTGCAAGTGAGTCTCATTAGTTATAGCTGCCAAGCCAGAAAGGGGACTTCATGAAACCATTGCGATTCCGTTCCGCCGCCCTGCTGCTGGCCCTCATCGGCGCTTCCACCGCGCAGGCGCATATGCCCTATGTGCTGCCGACCCTGTTCGACCTTGGCAAAGGCGATCATGTCACCGTCCAGTCGGCCTTCACCGAGGATGCCTTCTTGCCCGAGGTCGCGATGCGCGACGCGCCCTTCCATCTGGTCGGCCCGGATGGGAAGGATCTGCCGACCGGCCCCGTCACCCATTTGCGCGACCTCAGCATCTTCGAAGCGGCGATCCCCGCCGACGGCACCTATCGCGTCACCAGCGGCCAGCGCGCCGGGCGCAAGGGCAAAATGTTCAGGGCAGGCAATGAATGGAAGATGCGCGGCGAGGGCGGCGAACCGCCCGCCAATGCCGAGCAGGTCGACGTGCAGAGCATGACTCTGGCCGACGCCTATGTGACGCGCGGCCAACCGAGCGATGCGGCGTTGAGGCCCTGGGGCAAGGCGCTGGAGATCCAGGCGATCACCCACCCCAACGGCATCGTCGCGGGGTCGGACGCCAGCTTCGCGCTGCTGTTCGACGGCAAGCCGCTGCCCGATGCCGACATCACCCTGTTCCGCAGCGCCGGCCTTTATGACGGGCGCAAGGTGGTGGCGCAGGTGAAAAGCGGCGCCGACGGCCGGTTCAGCCTGAAGCCCGAGGATGCCGGCACCTATCTGATCCTGGTGCGCCATCGCGGCGCCGCGCCGGCCGGGTCCGAGACGCCCTATCGCAGCTACACCTACACTTTGACCTTCGACGCGGCCTGATCGCCGCGTCCCTTCCAGTTTACGGAGACAGTATGAAAATCCATCTGCCGCTCACCGCCGCCCTGCTTGCGATCGCCGGCACGGCCACCGCCGCACCGCATGAAGGATCGGCCTTCATCCATGACTATGACGCCGACCATGACGGCCAGGTCACGCGCGCCGAGTTCGACGCCGGCCGCGTCGCCCGCTTCAAGGCGACCGATGCCAATGGCGACGGCTGGGTGTCGGAAGAGGAATATGTCGGCGAATATCAGGCCCGACTGGAGCAACAGCTTGCCGCGTCCGACCGCAGCGAGGAAAAGAAGACCGAAGAACGCCAGCGCCAGATGCGCCAGGCGCATGTCCGCTTCGGCGTGCTGGACAAGGACAAGGACGGCAAGATGATCCAGGCCGAATATGACGCCTCGGGCGCGCGCGCCTTTGCCGAGCAGGATAATGACAAGGACGGCATCGTGACGGCGACGGACGCCGCCGCCACGGCCGCGCGTCAGCTTGCGGCGCGGGAAAAGGCCGATCGGTAATCCGTCCACATGGAAGAGGGCGCCCGGCATGGCGGTCGGCGCCCTTTCCCGCGCTCGCCAAAAGCCCGATCCGAATCGATCGGGCCGCGGGCGGGGGAAATTGTCGTCGCTATCCACTTTTCCAGCGGCCGATCGCCAACTCAGCTCGCTCCTCCGATCGCTCCCGGCGTCAGCGCCAGGGAGAGCAGGATGAGGGCAAGGCCGATATAGGCCCACGCGCCCATGCCTTTCCAGGCGAGCTTGAGGCCGTCGTCCGATTGCGACGATCGGGCTAGCCGCATGGCGTAGATCATGGTTCCGGTCACTGCCATGGCGGTCAGCGCCGCACCGAACAGGAACCAGATCAGTTTCGTCCACAGTCCGCCGAACGTGCCGAAATGCAGCGGATCGGCCATTTCCGATATGCGTTGATGGACGTCAAGATCGCGCCCGTCCAACCGGGCGACGACCCGGTGCGTCGCCGGATCGACCGCGACGGCGTTGGCGCGGTCGCGCACGAGCCAGGCGGACGACTGGCCCAGGAAGACAACGCCTCCATCCTCCATGAAGCGAATCTCGCGGATGTCGAGGCTGGGGTCCGTTCGCTCGGCCAAGGCGACCAGCCGGTCCAGCCTCTCGCCGGTGGGAAAAGGACTCGTCGCGACTTTGGGCAATTGGGGCACGGCAGCCTGTCCGCCCAATGTTTCCACCAGATACCAGATGCCCGTCAGCGCGATCAGCGTTACGAACCACAGGCTCCACAGCCCCATCAAGCGATGCAGATCGCCGGTGAATCGGCGACTGTCCCCGCCGCGGGGCGCGCGAAAGAAGCCGCGCCACCATTTCTTGTAGGTGACGACGCCCGATACCAGCGAAACGGCCAGCAAGAGGGCCAGGGAGCAGACGATCGGTATGCCGATCTTCGTGGGCAGCATCAGATGCCGATGCACCTGCCGCAGGAAGCGATGGGCATTAGCCCAGCCATGCCTGCCCGTGACCCTGGCCGTCCAGGGATCGACATAGATGCGCTCGGGCGCACCCTTGCCGCGATTGACCCAGGCCTCGGCGGTGAACCAGGGGTCGATCGGCGCAAAAAGTGTCTGAAGTCGGGCTTCCGGCGCGGCCTGAGCGGCGGCTGCGGCCCAGGCGCCCCATGATGCGACCGGCTCCGGCCGGGGCGACACCCGCATCGCAGGCGTCGCCAGCCAGTCGATTTCATGCGCGAAGACCGCGAGCGTGCCGGTCGCCAGAATGAAGGTGAGGAAGATCGACAATTTAAGGCCGATCCAGCTATGCACGACCCACCAGAGCGAACGGCCCTTTTTTGCGTGCGCCTTGTTCATGGTCAGAATTTGAAACGAAGTTCGGCCAGGAAAGTGCGGGGCTCACCGGGGAAATGGCCGGTCTGGGCCGTGAAGCCGGATGCGGCATAGGCCTTGTCGAAAATATTGTCGACGCGCAGCATCAGCTCTGCAAAGCCCAGCCCCTTGGTGATCGAGGCGTCGAAGATGGTGTAGGACTTCACCTCCTGTCCTGACAGGCTGATGCGCTTCGACACATATTCTCCGCCCAGGGCGAAGGCTGCGTCGATCGCGGGCACCTGATATCGGGTCCAGAAGCCCAGCTTGTGCTTGGGCGCGTTGGCGAAGCGGTTGCCCACGGCATTGGTGATCGCCTGCCCGGCAATTGTGCCGGTGATTTTCGTGTCGTTATAGCCGTAATTGACGAGCGCCACCCAATTGGGGGTGATGTCGGCCGACAGGTCAATCTCGAAGCCCTTGCTTGTCACCTCGCCGATCGGGCGGAGTTGGTCCTGACCATTGACCGGCGGCAGGCTGCTGTCCGGCTGAAGGATGTTCTTGCGCACGATACGGTAGGCGGCCAGATTGGCCTGTAGCCTGCCGTCGAACAGGTCGGTCTTGATGCCGCCCTCGAACTGGTCGCCTGTGACGGGCGCGAAGGGGCCGCCCGCGTCGTTGGTCTGGCTGGCGGCCGCCTGCGGCTCAAAGCTCTGCGACCAGCTCAGATAGACAGAGACATCCTTGCGCGGCTTGTAGATGGCGCCTGTGCGGAAGGTGATATCGTCATCCTCATAGGAGGCTGCGTTCACGACGCGATCCTCGAATTTGTCATAGCGCACGCCGCCGACCAGCATGAAAGCATCGCTCAGGCTGATCTGGTCCTGCAGATAGGTGCCTGTGCGCTTCGTGCGGGTATCCGTGACCGTGAAGGGCAGAAGCGCGGCCCGCGCGACGTCGCGCGCGCTCCTGGTATAGACGGGATTGCTGAGGCTGAGCGGTGTCACACCAGCGCGCAGGATCCGCGAATTGAGCACACTTGTCTCGTCATACCAGTCCGCGCCCGTCTGGAACTTATGTTCCATGCCGAGCAGGTGGACACGCGCCGTCAGATTGGCGGCGAAGGACAGGCCATCGACATCGCGGATCTGATCGCGGAACTCGCGCGCCACCAGGTCGGTGCTGCCAGCCACAAGGCCACGCGGCTCATGATATTGCTGGGTCTCGGTCGCCTTGAAATAGCGCACGCCGGCATCGAACATGATCCCGTCGCCGATCGCGGTCGCGTACCGCGCCTGGTAGGCCTGCGATTTCAGATGCAGGAAATCGGTCGGTTCATTCGCATTCCAGCGAATGTCGGTAAGGAAATTACCGTCATTGTCCGTCAATATGCCGCGAAGGCGATTGGCCTGCAGATCATTGTCGTAGACCGTCGCCTGCAGCGTCAGCTTGCCGCCTTCGTTGGTCTTGATGGCGATACCGCCGTCGCCGATCAGCGATATGCTCTTGGTGTTGCGGCGATAGGGGTTCATTGCCTCATAAAAGCCGCCGAGGCGGTAGGTGACGACGCCATCCTTGTCGATCGGACCCGTCGCTTCGGCCGATATGCCACGCCGGTCATAATTGCCCGCAGTGGCGACCATGCGCATCGCGGTTGCGTCGCCGGGGACCTTGGAAACATAGTTGATGATGCCGCCGGGGGATCCTGGTCCGAAGAAGAGGCCGGCCGGGCCTTTCAGCACTTCCACGCGCTCGATATTAAACAGTTGGGGCACGGAAAAGCCGATGAACGGATTGCCGCGCATACCATCATAAAAGGACTGATCCTGCCGGAAGCCGCGGAAGGTGACGCCTGCATAGCTGAAAAAGCTCACCCCCGAGATGTTGCGATAGATATCGGTCGCGTCGCGCGCGCCCTGGTCGGCGAAAAGGTCGCTGTTGATGACTTGCACGGCCTGGGGGATGTTGAGCGGATCCTCGGCGGTCTTTCCGACGGTTGTCGTCTCGGTGCGATAAAGGCGCTGCGCGCGACCAGTAACGATGATCTGGTCGCCTTCGGCCATGGCGGCCTCCGGTGCCGCAACGGGCGCCTCCTGGGCAAGAGCCGCTGATGCGCATAGGGAAGCGGACGCAAGCAGCGCCGTGCGAAAAATGGACAAGTGATCCCCTCATTCGAATCGCTAATGATAGTTATTCGCGCTACGTATTCTGGGTCGAAAACGCAAGCTGGCGCCGCACCCTGCCGGGCGGGAAAGGAAAGCTGCGTTCCTGACGGCATCCCCTGGCGCGCGATGGTTGACGCGCGCTGAGCGGTGGGCTGGCGGACTCAACTGATCCAGTCGATCCCAAGCGATGACAGCGTTGCTTGCGAGACTCCCGCGACAGGAAGAAGGGGGGCCGGATCGCCGAGAAGGGGCACCTGCTCCGATGGCTTCTCGAAAAGGCTCTGCTTGCCGCATCGACCGGCCTGCGTCGTCGTGCATAACTCACCATATACAAAAATACTTTCATCAACAAAAATACTGTGGTAGCCAATGCGATATCGAGCGCCGACTTATGCGGCGGCGGGAGGGGAGAGCGCATGGCCAGACTTGTGGCTTTTCAAGCCAGCCAATTCGTTGAGGGGAGACAGGCCCCCGGTCGTGCGGCCGTCGATATGTGTCGCGACCGCCAACATAGAAAATCGAGGGGAGAGAAGATCATGAAACGCTTCACGACGGCCTGTTCATTGACGGCGCTGATCGCCACGTTGGCGAGCGCGGGCATCGCCCATGCCCAGTCGGCGCCCGACGAGCCGGCCGGCGCGGCCGATGCCGTTTCAAGCGACATCGTCGTTACCGGATTCCGCCGCTCGCTCGACAATGCGAACAAGATCAAGCGCGACTCCGCGATCATCAGCGACACCATCGCGGCAGAGGACATCGGCAAATATCCCGACAACAACATCGCCGAGTCGCTGCAGCGCGTGACCGGCGTCCAGATCACTCGCTTCCGCGGCGAAGGCAGCGCCATCAGCATCCGCGGCCTCAGCCCGAGCTTCGTGTCGACCCAGGTCAATGGCCACCAGATCGTCAGCGGCGGGGGCCGGGCCTTCAATTTCCTTGATCTGTCGCCGGATTTCGTCAGCGCCGTGGAAGTGCAGAAGTCGCCTACCGCCGAGATGGAGGATGGCGGGCTGTCGGGCACAGTCAATATCCGTACGCCGCAACCGCTCGATACCGGCAAGACGACGATCGCCGGGCGCCTGGAGGGGGTTTACAACGCCAATCGCGAGAAAGCGGGTCCGCGCGCCTCGATGATCGGCACCTGGGTGAATCAGGATCGCACCTTCGGCATCAATTTCGGCGTCGCATATGAGAAGCGCAAGCTCCTTTCCTACGACCTGCAATCCTATGGCGCGGAGACCGCGAACGAAAGCCCGGCGGCGACAGCCAGCGGATCGGGCAAGGTTCCCCCGGTCGACTATAATGGGGACGGCGATTATCTCGACACCTATGCGTTCGACCACGCGCAGTCCTATTATATCCGTTTCAACGACCGCACCCGCTTCTCGCTCACCAGCGCCGTCCAGTGGAAGCCGTCCGACACGGTCGAATTCTTCGCCAACGGTCTCTATTCCTATTTCCGCGATGAGGATGTCGGGCTGGATTCGGCGATCCGCTGGACCAACATCGCGCCGGCCACGCCGGGCGGGCAATATGGCATCACCGGCAGCACGATCGATACCAGCTTCAACGACGTGCTGCTGGGCGGCGCCCAGGGTTTCGTCACGAGCATGAGCGCCCGTGGCGTCGATTTCCGGGCCGACGCGCAGCCGGTACATAATACCAACCGCGTATATTCGAGCACGGTTGGAACCAAGCTGGATTTCGGCCGGCTCAATGTGAAGCTGGAAGGCGACTATTCGCTCGGCAAATCCTTCAGCTCCTCCTTCTATCCCGGCGTCATCGGTCGCGCCGACGCGACCATCACCCATCCTGACGGCCTGGGCGGCGGACCGGCGGTCACGTTCGACAGCGGCTATGATCCGCTGGACGCCTCGACCTTCGCCTTCAACAATCTGAACGAAAATAAGAGCTACAACAGGGACCGGATGATCGAGGCCAAGCTCGATCTGACCTATGATCTGGGTTCGGGCTTCCTGCGCTCGATCAAGGCCGGCGGGCTCTATTCCGACCGCCACTTCACCTTCCGGCAATTCACCGCCAACACCACCGCGCAGGATCTGGCGAGGCTGTCCAACGGCCAGCTCGTCTATCAACCCACGGTCGAGGGAGGCAGCGTCAACGCCGCCCCGATCCTTTCGGTCGCCTCGTACAATACCGGCGTTCCCAATTTCCTGCCGTCGTTCCTCTATTTCGATTTCAACAAATTCTTCTCGATCATCCCGCGGTCGACGCTGGAGCAGAACTCGCCACTGACCGAGCAGCTGGCTTCCGGCCTCGACGTGCGGGAAAAGACGGCAGCCGGCTATGCGATGGTCAATTTCCAGGGCATGTCGGATCGCCTGTCGGGCAATGTCGGCGGACGCTTCGTCCACACCGAACTGGTCTCCAAGGGCTATGGGGCCGATTTAGACGCGATCCAGATCGCGGCGGACGGAGTGGGGACGATCGTGCCGGCGAGCGATCAGCTCCGTGCTGAGAGCAGCTATGATTATTTCCTGCCCAGCCTGAACCTGCGATACGAGCTGACCCCTTCGCTGCTGGTGCGTTTTGCCGCGGCGCGGGTGCTGGCCCGGCCGGAATTCGGGCAACTGGGCGTGGGGCTGACCGTCAATGCGAACGTGTTGTCGATCTTCTCCGCCAATCCGTATCTGAAGCCCTACAAAGCCAACCAGCTTGACCTGTCGTTCGAATATTATCTGCCGCATTCGGGCCTGATTTCGCTGGCGTTCTTCTACAAGGACGTGAAGGACTTCATCGTCAACGGCCAGACCCTGGATACCCGAACCGCGACGAAGGCGGACGGTTCCACCGTGACCCTGACCTTCCGGCGCAACCAGCCGATCAACCTGGAGGATGTGAAGATCAAGGGCATCGAGTTCGGCGCGCAGGTCCCGTTCACCTTCCTGCCCGGCGCCCTCAACGGCTTCGGAGTCTTCGGCAACGCGACCTATATCGACGCGCCGAAGGTTCCCGCGGAACAGGACGGATTGCCGTTCCCTCTGCCGGGCGTCTCGAAATTCTCCTACAATATTGGCGCCTTCTTCGAGAAATGGGGTGTCGGCGCCCGGGCCTATTATAACTGGCGCGGCAAGTATGACACGGGCGAGGGGAATTATTTTGGCGACCGCGAATATGAGAATGCCTATGGCCAGCTCGACGGTTCGATCAGCTACGATATAACCCCCCAGGTCACCATGTCGCTGGACTTCGAGAATCTGACCAACAGCATACGTCGTCACGTCAACAATTTCGGCCTCGACCGGCAATATCTGAAGACCGGCCGGCGCTTCGTCTTCGGTGTTCGCGCAAAGATATAGACAAAAATATCCCAAGGGCGGCAACTACCGCCCTTGGGCAAAGGGAGACATCATGCGCCATTCCCGCCGGACAGCGCCCGGACTTTCGCACATTGCGCGCTGGCTGGCGCTGTTCCTCCTTTCGCTCGGCCTTACGCCCATTTCGGCCGCGCCACCGGCCCGCCATTGGGTCGCGGTGTGGACATCGGGCCAGGTCGCGGCAACCCCGACGCACTGGCTCGAAACGGTTCCGCTGGAAGGCCGCACCTTTCGCGAACTTGTGCACATCAGCGCGGGCGGGCGGCTGTTCCGGGTCCGGCTTTCCAACGCCTTCGGCCAGCAATCCCTGGAAATCGCGGCGGCGGGCATCGCGATGGGCCGGGGGCCGGGCAATAGTGCGATTGTGGCGGCGACGCGGCGCTCCCTCACCTTTTCGGGCCAGACGGCCGTGACTCTCTCCCCCGGTCACGACGTCTGGTCCGATCCGGTATCGCTGGCGGCCCCCGCGCGCTCCACGCTCGCCATCAGCATCCGCGTGACGCGCGCGCCCACCATCCTGACGGGGCATGGCGACGCGCGGGCGACCAGCTTCCTCGCGCCCGGCGATCAGGTCGCATCCGCTACACTGGCCGACGCCGAACCGATAGGTCACTGGTATCACCTCTCCGCAGTCGCCGCGCTGAAGGACGGCAAGTCGGGGGCGGTGCTGGCGCTGGGCGATTCGATCACCGACAGCTATATGTCGACGGTCGACGGCAACGACCGCTGGCCCGACATCCTTGCCGAACGGCTGGCCGAAAGCGGCAGGCCGGGCCTGACGGCGGTGGTGAATCAGGGGATCGGCGGCAACCGAATCCTGACGGACATCATCGGCCCGCGCCTGCTCGACAGGCTCGATCGCGACGTCTGGTCGATACCGGGGGTGAAGACGATCATCCTGCTGGAGGGCGTGAACGATCTGGGTTCCCTGACGCGCGAGCAGCCGGTGTCCGCGCAACGACACGAACGCTTCGTGGAGACGCTGATCGATGCCTATCGGGTCATCATCGCGCAGGCCCGTTCCCGTGGCATCCGAATCGTCGGCGGCACGATCATGCCCTATGGCGGATCGGACTATTATCATCCCGACGGCGCCAACGAGGCGGATCGCCAGCAGGTCAATCGCTGGATACGGACGCCCGGACATTTCGACGCGGTGATCGATTTCGACGCAGCGGTGCGCGATCCCGCCCAGCCGGACCGGTTGCTTCCGGAATTCGACGGCGGGGATCATATCCATCCCTCGGTCGCCGGCTATCGCAGGATGGCTGAGGCGATCCCGCTCGCGCTGTTGTACGACCAGAAAAGGCTCAGATGATCAGCGCCCCGATCTGATCCGGTCCCAGCACCAGCGGTCGTCCGGGGGGCAGGTGGACCTCGATCGTCCTGCCGCCAAAGCTGATCCGCCGCAGACCCGCGCGCGCTGCCACCAGTTCGACATGACGCGGGCGGCCGCCGCTCCAGCCGATCGTCACCGTGACGTCGCCCCTGGCCTTGAGGCCACGCACCTCGCCAGCCTCCCAGACGGTGGGGAGCGCGGGGAGAAGCGCGATCTCGCCCCGGTGCGATTGCAGCAGCATTTCGGCGACGGCGGCCGTGCCGGCCATATTGCCGTCGACTGCGAAGATATCCTCAGTCGCGCCGGCGATTCCTCCGCGCGAATAGGTTAGCAGGCCATCGTCCGCGTCGCCGGTTATCAGGCCGCGCAGATGCCGTTCGGCCTCGTCGCCATCGCGCAGCCGGGCATGATAGGCGATGAAATTGGCCCGGCTCCATTCGGTGTCCTCCCAGTCGCTCTGCGCCAGCCTGCGCGCGATCGTCGTGCTGGCGGCCTTGGCAAGGTCGGGGGTCCGTTGCGGGTCGATCTGCGCATAGGGATAGAGCGCGATCAGATGCGAGGTGTGGCGATGGCTCGGCTGGGCGTCCTCGACATCCTCCAGCCATTCCTGGAGGCGCCCGTCCCGACCGACGCGCAGTGGGGGCAGCCGGTCGCGGGCGGCTTCCAGCCGCGTCCTCAACGCCGGCTCGATGCCGAGCAACACGCTCGCCTCGATACAGGCGGAAAAGAGCTGGCGCACGAGCACCAGGTCGCAGGTCGGCCCCATGCTGTTGGCGATCGCGCGCCCGGTCGCAGGCGATTTGAATGCATTTTCAGGCGAAATTGACGGGCCCGTCACCAGCTGGCCGGTCCTGGGATGCTCGGCGAGATAGTCGAGGAAGAAGTCGGCCGCGCCGCGCAATACCGGCCACGCCGTTTCGCGCAGGAAGGTTCGGTCCTCGCGGAACTGAAAATGGTCCCACAGGTCAAGGGCCAGCCACAGGCCGCCGCCGACGAAGATGCCCCAGCCATTTCCCCAGCCGGGCGCGGTGAAGCCCCAGGGATTGGATACGACATGGGCCACCCAGCCGCGCGCGCCGTAGAGTGTGCGCGCCGTCGCCGCGCCATGGCGGCTGAGACGATCGAGGAACGGCCAGAGCGAGGCATGGCATTCGGACAGGTTGGCCACCTCGCAGGCCCAGTAATTCTGCTGGGTGTTGATATCCAGGTGGAAATCGTTGGACCAGCCCATCGCCGCCGCGCGTCCGTCGTTCCAGATCCCCTGTAGCGCCAGGGGCAAGGGCGAATCCGGGCGCGATCCGGCGATGGTGAGATAACGGCCGAAATCGAAGAACAATGCGGCAAGGTCCGGGTCGGGCGTGCCCGCGGCCAGGCGTTGCCGGCGCTTGTCGGTCGGGAGCGCGGCTGCGGCGGCGCCGCCGAGCGAGAGCGATGCACGGTCGAACAATGCTTTATGATCGGCAACATGATCGGCGCGCAGCCGGCGATATCCCTTGGCGGCCGCAGCTTCGACGGCGGCCTGGGCAGCCGTCGCCGGATCGGCATGGCTCATGTCGGTGGCGATGCCGACCAGCAGCGTCAGCGACGTGGCCGTTTCCACGGCAATTTCCCCCGCCGTTGCGGTCAGGCGGCCGCCTTCGACAATCGCCCTGACGGCCGCGGCCACGCGAACGCCGTGCTTGCCGTCGCTGTGGACGGTTTCGAGCGCCTGCCCTTCGAACAGCAGCGTATCGGAGCGCAGGGTCGAAGCCGTTCCGGGCAGATGGGGCGGGGCGATGCGGATCCGGGCGCCGAACCGCGCGCCGGCCCCGCCCGAGAAGTGCAGCGCGATGATCCCATCGGGGTGCGAGGCGAAGGCTTCCCGCCGGTATGCGACGCCTTTGACCCGATATTCCACGCCCGCGATCGCCTGCGCAAGATCGAGCCAGCGGCTATAATCGTCCACCGCGCCGTCATGGCCGAGGTCGATATCGAGGAAGCCGAGCGGAAGCGCGGTGCCGAACTGCTCCTCCCGGCCCAACAGATGCTTTTCGCACAGCGCATCGGCTTCGTCGAAACGGCCGGCGAACATCAGCTCGCGGATCGGTCCGATATGCGTGCGGGCGTTCGGATCGACGGATTGGCGGGGTGGCGCGCCCGACCAGATAGTGGATTCCGACAGGTGAATACGTTCCTGCCCGATGCCGCCGAACAGCATCCCGCCCAGCCTGCCGTTGCCGATCGGCAGGGCCTGCAGCCAGCGCTCGGCCGGTTGGCGATACCAGAGCCGGCGGCCGACCGGCGCCGGCGCCGTTTTGGCGATCCCCGGAATGAATGCTGTGGCGGTCGCCCCGGCGATGAAGGTCCGGCGGCTGGTTCTCATGCGACTGCCTCCAGCTCTCGCGCTCCGGCCAGGAGCGGGCGGGAGATCGACGCCCCCATTCGGACAGTTGCTTGCACTGGATTTCCTCCCACGCCGTTCGTTCGATTGTACCGTCCAGTCCGTCTGCCTGGCACGGCGATTGGGACCCGTTGAAATTCACTGGTGAAAAGTGCCACACAGGTGATAAGCATCGGCAGGCTGCGATCGCGCGCTACAGGGAAGGCGCGGCGCCCAGATATGACAGGAGCAAGCCCGTGGCGCGCCAGACCGGGAAAGAAGACCGGAGCGAGACCGAAGACAAGCCCCTCTACACGGCGCCGGCGCTGGAGAAGGGGCTCGACATACTCGAACTGCTGGCGCGCGAGGACCATCCGCTGACGGCCGGCGCGATCGTTCAAAAGCTGGGCCGCTCGCACGGGGAGCTGTTCCGCATGATCCAGGTTCTCGAACGGCGGGGCTTCGTCGCGCAGGGTGACAGCGGTTACAGCCTCACCAGCCGCCTGTTCGAGATCGGGCTGGAACGGCCGCCGCTGCGCAATCTTGTCGAGATCGCGCTGCCCATCATGCGCGAACTGACCTACGAGACGGGCCAGTCCAGCCTGCTCGCCTTTCATTCCATGGGCGAAATGGTCGTCGTGGCGCGCATGGAGTCGATGGAACAGATCGGCTTCACCGTGCGCGTGGGCTATCGCAAGCCGCTCTATCAGACCACTTCGGGCGCCACCTTGTTCGCGTTCCAGCCGCCGCATATTCAGGCGGAGTGGGAAAGCTATTTCGATCCCAGGCTCAAGAAGACGGAACTGGGCGCCTTCCGCGCGACCTGCGAGGCGATCCGGGCTCAGGGCTATGCCGAGCTTCCGAGCGCTTTCATCGACGGCATCACGGACCTGTCCGCGCCGATCATCCGGGGCGACCGGGCGGCGGCGGCGATGGCGGTTCCCTTCGCCCATTCGCGCCTTGCGAAGGTGAGCAAGGAGGTGGTGATCCGGGCGTTGCGCGCCGCCGCCGCCCGCGTCGCATCGGAACTGGTGCCGAGCGACAACCGGCTTTAGGCCGGGGCGGTTCAGGCGCCGATCCGGCATCCCGCCCCGGCCTCCATGTCCGACTTGTAGGTCAGCAGGAACTCGCGGTGGCCGAGGTCTTCGGAGACTGTCGATGCCCCGCGCGCGACGGAGAGAAGCCGGTCGAAAATATCTCCGGCGACATCGTCCAGCGTGGCGCGTCCCTCCAGGACGGCGCCCGCATTGATGTCCATGTCGCCGGACATGCGGCGATAGGTTTCCGGGTTGGCGCAGACCTTGAGAACGGGCGAGATTGCCGAACCCACCACCGATCCCCGGCCGGTCGTGAACAGGATCGCATGAGCGCCGCAGGCGATGAGTTCGATGATCTCCGCATTGTCGGCGATATTGGGAAAGCCGAATTTCGGCGCGCCCGACGGGACGACATCGAGCAGCCAAAGCCCCGGCGAAGGCGGGCGTTCGGCCGGGCGGATGACGCCGCAGATCGGCCGGGTGCCGGATTTGGCATAGGCGCCGGCCGATTTTTCCTCCTGGCTGCTCAATCCCCCGTCGGCATTGCCGGGCGCGAAGCTGCCCAGGCCCATGGCGCGATAATAGCCGTCCGCCTGCGCGATGGCGGCGCCGATGGCGGCCGTGGCTTGCGCGGTGGCGCCGCGTCCGGCCATATGGCCCTCGCAGCCGATCATCTCGCCCGTTTCCTCAAAGATGCAGGTGGCCCCGGCGTCGACCAGACGGTCGAAGGCGCGTCCGACCGCCGGATTGGCGGTGATCCCGCTGGTTCCATCCGATCCGCCACAGATCGTCCCTATGACCAGGTCGGAAACGCCGATGTCGACGCGGGCGAACAGGGCGTCGGCCTGTCGGCGCATTCGGGCGACCGCCTCGACACCGGCCACGATCGCCCCCCGGGTGCCGCCGGCTTCCTGGATCACCACGGTCTCGACCGGACGGCCGCTGGCCGCGATGGCCGAGGCGAGCGCCGCGCGGTCGAACCCTTCGCAGCCCAGCGAGAGCAGCACCACGCCGCCGACATTGGGATGGGTGGCGAGCGCCGTCATCAGGTCGAGCGCATAGCCGTTGGGATAGCAGCCGGGAAAGCCGACAAGGTGGATGCTGTCGTCGCGCGCGCCATCGACGACCGCGCGCGCGACATGATGCGCGCACTCGACGAGATAGGCGACGATGATCACATTGCGGATGCCCTTGCGCCCGTCGGCGCGCAGCCAGCCCGGTCCGGTCATGGCTGCCCCCGTTCGCCGCGATGATGGGCGGGCAGATAGTCGCTGGCCATGTTGTGGACATGCACCCAGCCGCCCGTCGTCACCGGCCGGGTCATCGATCCGATCGGCATCCCATATTTGACGACTTTCTCGCCGACGGCGAGGGAGCGCAGCGCCAGCTTGTGGCCGAGTGCGACGGGTTCCCCGGCGATCAGTTCCAGGCCGGCGACGCGCAGCCGCTCGCCTTGCGCGATGTCGCGGCAGCATATCGCGACATTGTCCGCCTCGTGCAGGCGCACCAGGCCTTGGGGCGGCGCGTTCATGGCGCGTCGCCCGGAACCGGGGCGGCCGCGTGGAGCAGGCCCGCCTCTTTCAGATCCGACCAGAAACCGGCGGGAATCCGCGTTTCGTAAAGCCGCATTGTCTCGGCCACCCGCGCCGGCGTCTCGATGCCCGGTATCACGCTCGCGACCAGGGGATGGGCAAGCGGAAACTGGAGGGCCGCCGCGGCCAGCGAGATGGCGTGACGGTCGGCGATCGCTTCCATCGCCGCCACCCGCTCGACGATGGCCGCGGGCGCCGCGCCATAGTCGTAATGCGCCGGTTTCCCCGCACGCACGCCACTGGCGAGAATGCCGCTATTATAGGGGCCGCCGACGACGATCGAGACGCCGGCCCCGGCGCAGGTGGGAAAGAGGCGGTCGAGCGGTTCCTGTTCCAGCAGCGTGTAGCGTCCGGCGAGCAGGATCACGTCGGGCCGGGCGACCGAAAGAAGGTCGAGGCAGGCTTCGATCTCGTTCACGCCCGCACCATAGGCGCCGATCGTGCCGGCGGCGCGCAACTGCTCCAGCGCCTCCAGCCCGCCCTCGTCCACCAGTTGGCGCCACATCGCCGCATGACGCTCGCCATGGGTCAGCCGGCCGATGTCGTGAATATAGAGTATGTCGATACGCGGGATGCGGAGGCGTTCGAGGCTCTCGCGGTGCGAGCGCAGGATTGCGTCGTAGCGATAGTCGAACATCGGCGCGAAGGGCATGGCCGAGCGGAAGCCATAGCGTTCGCTGCCGTCCGTGACGCTGGCGTCGGGGACGAGCAGGCGTCCGACTTTGGTGGAGACGACCGGCGCCGCGCGGTCGCGCAGGGCCAGTCCCAGCCTGGTCTCGCTCAGGCCCAGGCCATAGAATGGCGCGGTATCGACATAGCCGATGCCGGCAGCCAACGCCTGCTCGACGGTGGCCAGCGCCTCGGCTTCGGAAACCTCCCGATAGAGGTTGCCGATCGGTGCGCCGCCAAAGCCAAGCTCGGTCAGCCGCAAGCCGGTCGATCCCAGCGGCCGCGTGGGGAGGGGGTGGGGCGTGTCGCCGGCCATATATGCTACCGGGTCGGTCACAGGCCGATGCCCAGCCGGTGGGGAAATGGGCGGCGATCGGCGTCGACGAAGGCGATGGGCGCGGTGTCCGTCATGCCGCGGTCCATCCGCCATCGATGGCGATGACGGAACCGGTTGTGTAGGCGCTCTCGTCGGACGCGAGATGCAGGGCCAGTTGGGCGATCTCCTCGGGGCGGCCGATGCGGCCCATCGGCTGACGCGCAACGAATGCCCGGCGCGCCTCTTCGGCATTTCCCGTCGCCGCCAGCCGTTCGTCGAGCGAGGGCGACTGGACGGTTCCCGGGCAAATGACGTTGCACCTTATGCCCTGCCCGATGAAGTCCACGGCGATCGAGCGCGAGAGACCGGCGACGGCGGCCTTGGACGCGCAATAGGCATAGCGGCCGGCAACGCCGATCATGGGGCCGGCGACCGAGGCCATGTTGACGATCGATCCCCCGCCACGGGCGATCATGGCGGGCAGGAAGGCGCGGATCATGCGTGTCGTCGAACGCACGTTGAGATCGAAGGAGAGGTCGAAGCCGGCATCGGTAAGATCGAGGATCGTGCCGGCATCGACATAGCCCGCGCAATTGAAAAGAACGTCGATTTCCGTCTCACCCCCGGCAAGCCCGGCGATGGCGTCGCCGTCGAGCAGGTCGATCCGCGCGGTGCGGCATCCCGTCAGCGTCGCCAGCGCGGCTTCGTTGATGTCGAGGGCGAGGACATCGGCGCCTTCGCGCGCGAAAAGCTCGGCGCTCGCGCGGCCGATGCCCTGGCCCGCCGCGGTGACGATCGCCCGCTTGCCCTGAAGACGCCCCGTCATGCCGCGACGAATCCCTGTTCCACGCTGCGCTTCCCGATTTCGGCGAAGTCCCAGGCGATCCCAAGGCCCGGGCGATCACTGGGTATGGCGCGGCCCTGCTCGACCCGCATCGGCTCGGTCGTGATGGAATCAAGCTGCGGGATATATTCCACCCAGCGCGCATTGGGTACGGCCGCGCAGAGCGCGACATGCAGTTCCATCAGGAAGTGCGGCGCGACCGCCACGTTGAAACATTCGGCGAGGTGGGCGACCTTGATCCAGGGCGTGATGCCGCCGATGCGGCCGGCATCGACCTGGACGACCGAGCACGCTCCCCGTTGCAGATAGTCGCGGAAATGCAGGTGGCTGTAGAGGCTCTCTCCCACCGCGACCGGGATCGTGGTGGAACGCGACAGGCGCACATGCCCCTCGATATCATCGGCGGGCAACGGCTCCTCCAGCCAGCCGATATCGAGTTCCGAATATAGATGGGCGCGGCGGATCGCCTCGTCGACGGCAAAGGCCTGGTTCGCATCGGTAAAGATCTCGAATTCCCCGCCGACGGCGTCGCGCACGGCGCTGAGTCGCGCCATGTCCTCGCGCGGGGGCCGGCCGATCTTGATCTTGGCGCCGGCGAAACCCTGGGCCTTGGCCCGCAGCGCGTCGTCGCGCAGCGCCTCGGCGTCGAGATGGAGCCAGCCGCCTTCGGTCGTGTAGAGGGCGACGCTGTCCTGCGTCCCGCCCAGCAGGCGGTGGAGCGGAAGCCTGGCGCGCTGGCAGCGCAAATCCCACAGGGCGGTGTCGATCGCGGCGAGCGCGATGGAGGTGATCGCGCCGACCGTGGTGGCATGGGTCAGGAAATGAAGGTCGCGCCAGATCCGCTCGATGGCTTCGGCGTCCCGGCCCAGCAGGGCAGGGGCGAGCGTGCGTTCGATCAGGCGCATCACCGAAGGCCCGCCGGTTCCGATCGTATAGCTG
This sequence comes from Sphingobium sp. WR1, assembly GCF_059693745.1. NCBI lineage: Bacteria > Pseudomonadati > Pseudomonadota > Alphaproteobacteria > Sphingomonadales > Sphingobiaceae > Sphingobium > Sphingobium sp. WR1. The sequence continues at coordinate 259,765 of NZ_JCATID010000006.1, forward strand.
TATCCCGTGCCGACGACGCCGTCGCTGTCGGTGATGCGGACGATCGGCGTTTCCTGACTCGCGAAGGCCTGGATCGCATCCTCCCGCCGCACCTTCGGCAGCAGGTCGACCATGGTCCAGTCCACTCGTGTGATTTTTGCCAAACGATATCTCCTTGCATTCAATGGGCGGAGGCGACGGCGGCGCCGGTTCGGCCAGAGCGCACGGCCGCCACGCAATAGAGGAAGACCACGATGAAGCCGGCCAGCGGGACGCAGTAGGCAAGCGCGATGGTCGCCTGATCGGAAATCCAGCCCATCGCGGCGGTCAGCGCGGCGCCGCCGGTGATCGCCATGATCATCAGCGCCGACGCCGGCTTCGAATATGCGGCGTTGCCGTGCAACCCGATCGCGAAGATGGCGGGGAACATGACAGACATCAGGAAGCTGACCCCGATCAGCGCGGCGATGCCGGATGGGCCGGGGAGGGCTATGGCAACGACCGTGAGCAGCGCGGCGCCCGCGGCGAACGCGCTACCGATCTGGGCCGACGAGTAGCGCCGCAACAGCGCGAGCGAAACGAAGCGGCCAGCCAGAAAGGCGACGAGCGAGCAGGTGAGGAGCGTCGCCGCCAGCCGCTCGGGCATTCCCGGCGAGGCGACCTGCGCATAGCGGATGAAGAAGCTCCAGACCCCGATCTGCGTGCCGACATAGAAGAACTGGGCCACGACGCCGTAGCGGAAGATCCGGGACCGCAGCAGTTGTCCGATGCCGGACAGCGCCCGGCCCTGCCGGCGATCGGTCGCGGCGGCGGGGAAGGGCGTCGCCGCCACCAGCGCACCGATGGAAAGGACGACGAGCGCGATCACCAGATAGGGAATCTGGACCGCATGGGCTGCCGCGATCCGGTAGGCGGCGTCGGTCGATGCATGGGCGACGGCTGCCGGCTCGTCGCCGGAGAATATGAACTGCCGTCCGACGAGGACACCGGTGATCGCGCCGAGCGGATTGAAAGCCTGGGCCAGGTTGATGCGCCATTCGGCGCGTTCGGGCGAACCCAGTACGACGACGATGCCGGTCCCCGCCGTCTCCAGAAAGGTCAGTCCGCAGGCGATGATGAACAGCGCGCCCAGGAAGGCGCCATAGGTCATCGCCTCCGCCGCCGGCCAGAACAGCAGAGCCCCGGCGCCATAGAGGCACAGGCCGGTGACGATGCCCCGCTTGTAGCCATAGCGCTGCATGAACATCGCGACCGGAATCGGCATGATCAGATAGGCGAGGTAGAAGCTCGACTGCACGAAGCTGGACTGGAGGTCGCTGAGCGCGAACGCCTTTCTGAACTGGGCGATCAGAATGTCGTTCAGATTGTGCGCCATGCCCCACAGGGCATAGAGGCTGATGGTCAGCACCAGCGCAAGGCTGATACCCTGCCGCCATTCCCGCCGGGGAGCGTCGAGGGACGGGGCGAGAGTCATGGCAGGCGGCCCTCCGCAGCTTTCTGCGGCATCGCCTTTCGACAGGGTTTGCTGTTTGCGCGGGTCATTGGTGTCCCGTCCTCTCCCGTCCGTGCGCATAGGGTGGCAGCCTTCATATGGCAAACTTTCGCATACGAAAAGAAATTTGTATATAAAAATACATTCGGGATTCGGAATGTCGCTTCCACTCTCGCATCCCGAAATATTTGCGACGTAAAGGCTACCGGCTTGCTGCGTCGAGGGGAGACGGGCAACATGGGGCCAACGGGCCTCCCGCCCGCCATGCTTGCGAGTATTCCTGCCCATGCTTCCTTCCGCGATCCCGGCGACGAACCCCTTTCCTTCGACGCGCAGGCGGAAGCGCTAGGGCGCGCCGCGCATGTGGGTGCTGCTCGGCATTGCGGTGATCGTCGCGGGATTCGTCCTGCGCTTCCATCCGCTGCTCGTCATCCTCGCTTCGGCCATCGTCACCGGTCTGACGGCGGGGCTTGATCCGCTCGCCATCCTCGCCGCCTTCGGCAAGGCGTTCAACGAGGCGCGCTATGTTAGCATCATCTGGATCGTGCTGCCGGTGGTCGGCCTGCTGGAGGCGAATGGCCTTCAGGAGCGCGCGCGCGGCCTGATCGCCCGGATGCGCGGCGCGACCGTGGGCCAGTTCCTGGCCTTCTACATGCTGCTGCGGCAGGGGCTGGCGGCGGTCGGCCTGACAACGGTGGCGGGCCATGCCCAGACGGTGCGCCCGCTGGTCGCACCGATCGCGGAGGCGGTGGCGGAGGCGCAGGCGGGCGGGCTGGACGAGGAAGAGCGCGAGGAGGTGAAGGCCTGGGCCGCGGCGACCGACAATATCGGCCTCTTTTTCGGCGAGGACATTTTCCTCGCCATCGGCTCCATCCTGCTGATCAAGGGGCTGCTGGAACAATATGACATCCTGCTGGAGCCGCTCCAGCTGTCGGTTTGGGCGATCCCGACCGCCATCGCCGCCTTCCTGATCCATGGCTTCCGCCTGTGGATGCTGGACCGGCGCCTGAAACGGCGGCGCAGGGAGGCGCAGCCATGATCACGCTCCATTGGGTCTATGCGCTGACCGGCGCGATCTTCGCGGCGTTCGCCCTGCTGGGCGCGCGCGACCGGAGCAATCCGCGCTGCTGGTGCAATGCGGCCTTCTGGGGGCTGCTGGCGGTCAGCATGTGGGCGGGCGACCGGCTGGGCGATGTCGGCAATGGCCTGCTGGTGCTGGGCCTCATCGGTCTGGGCGCGCTGGGCGGCCTCGGCCGAGGCGACGGCGTGGTGCCGCCGGAGACACGGCAGGCGCGCGCCGACCGGTTCGGCAACCGCCTGTTCGTCGTCGCGCTCATCATTCCCGCGACCGCGCTGACCGGCACCTTCCTCTTCAAACAGGCGCCGGACTGGTTCGACGGCAAGCAGACGACGCTGATCGCGCTGGCGCTGGGGGTGCTGATCGCCATGACGGTGGGCTGTATCTGGCTGCGCGCCGGTGCGCAGGTGCCGTTGCAACAGGGGCGGCGGCTGATGGACTGTATTGGCTGGGCCGCGATCCTGCCGCAGATGCTCGCCAGCCTGGGTGCGGTGTTCGCGCTGGCGGGCGTGGGGGAAGCGGTCGGCGGCATCGTGCAACAGGCGATCCCGCAGGGCAGCCTGATCGGCGCGGTGATCGCCTATGGTCTGGGCATGGCCCTCTTCACCATCGTCATGGGCAATGCCTTCGCCGCCTTCCCGGTGATGACGGCGGCGATCGGCGTGCCCCTGCTGATCCATCGCTATCATGGCGATCCGGCGATCATCTGCGCCATCGGTATGCTCACGGGCTTCTGCGGCACGCTGATGACGCCGATGGCCGCCAACTTCAACCTTGTCCCCGCCGCCCTGCTGGAGCTGAAGGATCAGCATGGCGTCATCAAGCGGCAGGTCGGCACCGCGCTGCCGCTGCTGATCGTCAACATCCTGCTCATCTACTGGCTGGCTTTCCCATGACCCTCCTGACCCAGGACATTGCCGGCCGCTTCGCGTCGCTGACGCTGTCGCATCTCGGCAAGCGCTATCCCTTCAAGATGGACCTGATACTGAACGGGCCGGACGATGCGCGCGAACCGGCGGAGCATCATCCGATCTTCCACGGCAGTTTCGACTGGCATAGCTGCGTCCATGGCTGGTGGCAGATGATGCGGCTGTTGCGCCTCTTCCCCGATCTGCCGCAGGCAGCGGCGATCCGCGCCCGCGCCGACGAAATGCTGACACCGGACAAGGTGGCGGGCGAACGCGCCTATCTCGCCCGGCCGATGAGCGCCGGGTTCGAGCGGCCCTATGGCTGGGCCTGGCTGCTCGCGCTGCACCAGGAACTGGCGCGGCATGACGCGCCCTGGGCGGTGGCGCTGGAGCCGCTGGCGACCGATTTCGCCGCACGCTTCCATGGCTTCCTGCCGAAGCTCACCTATCCGCTGCGCGTCGGCACCCACTTCAACATCGCCTTCGCGCTGACGCTGGCGCTCGGCTGGGCGCGGGACCGCGACCCGGCGCTGATCGCCCTGATCCGGGAGCGGGCGCTGCACTGGTTCGGGCAGGACCGCGCCTGCCAGGCCTGGGAGCCGGGCGGCGACGAATTTCTCTCCCCCGCCTTGTGCGAGGCGCTGCTGATGAGCCGCCTGCTGGAGCCGGGCGATTTCGCCGACTGGTTCCATGGCTTCCTGCCGCATCTGGCGGGGGGAGAACCGGCGACGCTTTTCACCCCCGCCACCGTATCCGACCGTAGCGACGGCAAGATCGCGCATCTGGATGGATTGAACCTCAGCCGCGCCTGGTGCTGGCGGGCGATCGCAGTTGCGCTGGGGGATAGCGACCCGGTCGCCGCTCGCGCGCAGGCGGCCGCGCGCGTCCATATCGATGCCAGTCTGCCCCATGTCGCGGGCGACTATATGGGCGAACATTGGTTGGCGACCTTCGCGCTGCTCGCACTGGAATGAGCTATTGGAGCGCGCTGCGTTAAATCGGAGGCAGGACGCGCGCTCTCATTATTTGTTGTCGTATCGTTTTCGCGCAAAACCGGTTCCCACTTTTGCGCACGATGCTCTAGTGTGGTGGATTTGAAATACGCCTCATTGTAGCGGCTAGGCTCGGAGCGTATTTCAAATCCATAAACCACACTAGAATCATATATTTGCTAGTGACCCTGATGAATCTGAAGTTCGTTCAGCGCCTGCCCCACTATGTGACGAACTTCAGATTCGGGTCACTAGCTGCTCACCGCATGGACGAACATATAGCCTTCGTTGCGGATGGTGCGGATGACCGGTCCGGTGAGGCCAGAAGCGGCGAGCTTGCGGCGCAGGCGGCATAGCTGGACGTCGATCGACCGGTCGAAATGCTCGCTCGTCCGGCCATGGACCTCATCGAGCAGTTGCGATCGGTCCAGCACCTGGCGCGGATGTGCGATGAAGGCGCGGAGCAGCTGGAACTCGCCGTCCGACAGCAGAACGGACATGCCGGCGGGGTCGTACAACTGCCCGGTCTGCAAGTCGACCCGCCAGCCGGCAAAGCGGACGGCGCCGGCCGCCGGCACGGGCTTGCCCGGCGTCTGCCCGCGCAGGGCGGTGCGGATGCGGGCCAGCAGTTCGCGCGGATTGGCGGGCTTGCTGAGGCAATCCTCGGCCCCCATTTCCAGCGCCGCGATCCGGGTCGCCTCCGTGCAGGCGGCCGAATGGAGGATCACAAGCAGCCGATGCTCCGTCACCAGTTCGCGCAGCAGCGCGCCGCCATGATCGGCCTGCACCAGCGGATCGAGCACCACCAGCGCATAATCCTTCTGCCCCAGCATCGCGCGCATCGCGCCCGCCGTGGCGGCGGCATCGACGGAAAAGCCATATTGGGCGAACAGGTCGGCCAGCCGGGCCGTCAGCGGGGCGTCGTCATCGACGATGAGCAGGCGTCTATGCAGGGCGATCATCGCGGCAATGACGCTGCCGCCAGCGCACAACCGTCCCCGATCGGGCAGCCCCGTCCTGCCAGCGCAACCGTGCGGCCGGGATACACCCTCCGCGCCGAGCAGCCTTTCCATGTTCCGTTCGTGTCGCGCGCGTTCCCGACTCGCTCGACACGAACGGATATAGCGCTCAGTCGCGCAGCAATTCGTTGATGCCGGTCTTGGACCGGGTCTGCGCGTCGACGCGCTTGACGATCACGGCGCAATAAAGGCTGGCGCCGGGCGTGCCGTCGGGCAGCGGCTTGCCGGGCAGGTTGCCGGGGACGACGACCGAATAGGGCGGCACTTGCCCGATGAAGACCTCACCGGTGGTGCGGTCGACGATCTTGGTCGACATGCCGATGAACACGCCCATCGACAGCACCGAACCCTTGCCGATGCGCACGCCTTCGACCACTTCCGAACGCGCGCCGATGAAGCAGTCATCCTCGATGATGACCGGGTCGGCCTGGAGCGGTTCCAGCACGCCGCCGATGCCGACGCCGCCCGACAGATGCACATTCTTGCCGATCTGGGCGCAGCTGCCCACCGTCACCCAGGTGTCGACCATCGTGCCTTCGTCGACGAAGGCGCCGATATTGACGAAGCTGGGCATCAGGATGACATTCTTCGCGATATGCGATCCGGCGCGGGCGAAGCTGCCCGGCACGGCGCGGAAACCGGCGGCGCGGAAGGCCGCCTCGTCCCAGCCGGCGAACTTGCTCGGCACCTTGTCCCACCAATGGCCCGCGCCCGGACCATTGTCGATCATGCTGTTGTCGTTGAGGCGGAAGGAGAGCAGCACCGCCTTCTTCGCCCACTGGTTGACCTGCCAGCCATCCGCGGTCGGCTCGGCGACGCGCAGTTCGCCCTTGTCGAGCAGCGCCAGCGCCTTGTCGACCGCCTGGCGGACCTCGCCCTGGGTCTGGAGGTTGACGTCGGCGCGGTCTTCCCAGGCGGCGTCGATAATGGCGATCAGGTCATTTGGCAGGTCTTGGCTCATGGTTCAGTCCCCAATGATGTCGGCCAGAAATGGCGTCAGATGGTCGGTTTCGAAATCGATGAAATCGGGATGATGATCGTGATTGCCCGCTTCCGATCCGTTATTGACCCAGATGGTGGTCATGCCGATCGCCTTGGCGGGCTTCAGGTTGCGGGCCATATCCTCGAAGAAGGCGGCGCGGGTCGGATCGACCCTGTGCACCCGGCATAGTTCGGCATAGCCCGACGGATCGGGCTTGGGCACATATTGGCAGGCGTGGATGTCGTGGATCAGCTCGAACGCGCCGGTTAGGCCGAGCCTGTCCAGCACCCGCCCGGCATAGGCGGCATCGCCATTGGTGAAGATCAGACGGCGGCCCGGCAGCGCGGCGATGCGACTGTTGAGGTCGCTGTCCATTTCGAGCCGGTCCATCGATATGTCATGGACATAGTCGAGAAATTCGCGCGGCTCGATGCCATGATGGTGCATCAGGCCCGACAGGGTCGTGCCATGCTCCATGAAATAACGCTTCTGCGTCTGGCGCGCGATCACCGGGTCGCAGCCCAGCAACGCCTGGATATATTCGCCCATCTTCACGTCGATCAGCGCGAACAGGTCCGCCTTCGCCGGATAGAGCGTATTGTCCAGATCGAAGATCCAGGTGTCGACATGGGCCACATCCGCGCGCATGGCCGCGCCCTAATCCCCTGTGGCGGAGAGGGCAAGCGCGGAAGAAATCAGAGTTTACCTACCATCATCGTCATCCCCGCGCAGGCGGGGATCCATCTCCTGACCTTTCATCCTGTTGCGCGGTTTGGAGATGGGTTCCCGCCTCCGCGGGAACGACGGCGATTATTTGATCAGCCGCAGCCCGGCGCTTCGCTGTCCTGATAGAAACGCTGCACCGCGGCCCAGCCCTCCTCGGCCGTCTCCACCCAGGTCAGCAGGTTGAGGTCGGTCGGCGAAATCACGCCCTCGTCGGCCAGCGCGTCGAAATCCACCACGCGGGTCCAGAATTCCTTGCCGTAGAGCAGGATCGGGATCGGCTTCATCTTGCCGGTCTGGATCAGCGTCAGCAGTTCGAACATCTCGTCGAACGTGCCGAAGCCGCCGGGGAACACCGCCAGCGCGCGGGCGCGCAGCAGGAAGTGCATCTTGCGCAGCGCGAAATAGTGGAACTGGAAGCTCAGCTCCGGCGTGACGAAGCGGTTGGGCGCCTGTTCGTGCGGCAGGACGATGTTCATGCCGATGGTGGTCTGGCCGACATCCACCGCGCCGCGATTGGCTGCCTCCATGATCGAGGGGCCACCGCCCGAGCAGACGACGAAATGGCGGCATCCCGCCGCATTCACCGGATATTGGGCGGCGATTCGCGCCAGCTTGCGCGCTTCTTCATAATAATAGGCCTTCCTGCCCAGATTTTCGGCGACGCGCCTCTGTTCGGGCGTCGTCGCCGCGTCGATCCGCGCCTGCACCTGATCCGGTTCGGGAATACGGGCCGACCCGTAGAAGACAAAGGTCGATTCGATCTTCGCCTCATCCATCAGCAACTGGGGCTTGAGCAATTCCAACTGGAAGCGGACGGGGCGCAGATCCTCGCGCAGCAGAAATTCATTGTCCTGGAAGGCCAGCTTATAGGCTGCGCTCTGCGTCTGGGGCGTATCGAGCTGTTTGCGGGCGTCATGGGCCTCTTCGCGGGCCGGGCGGAATTTGCGTTCTTCAATTTCTTTTTTCGTCATTCGCACCAACCTAGTGCGCGGCAATGACAAAACCAAGTCCGGATCGCGGCAAATGCGGCGGATCGCCCCTCAGCGGCAGAAGCCGCCCTTTCCTCCCATGTCGAAATGGAAATGGTCATGGTGCGCGGCGTTATAGTCGGGGCTGAGCACGGTGTTGAAGCGCTTGCAGGCGCTGGCGTGGATCAGGCTGAGAAACTGGCGGGTCTGCTTGTCGCCGTTCCAGTCCTTCTGGATGCTGATCCGCCGCCCGTCGGACAGGATGAAGGCGGACACGTCGATCGCATTGCTGTGCGCATGTTCGCTGAGTTTTCCGCTGCCCGCGATCGGCCGGCAATTATAGGTGCCGAACGTCTCGATCTTCTCTATCTCCGCGCCCAGTATCAGCCGCGCGGCGGGCTGCACGCCATAGCGCGCCCAGGCAGCGAAATTGGCGGCAAGGTTGCAGGTCATCGCGCCCAGCCCCGTGGCCGGCACGCCGATGTCGAGCAGCTTGACGCTGCCGATCGCGCTGCATCCGCCGCCGAAATTCTGGTCGGGCAAGGGGGTGAAGGACACCGCCTGCGATTGCAGCCGGGCGAAACATTGCCGCGTTTCCAGCGCCGGACGGGCGGGCGCGCGAACCGGCTTGGACGCGCGCACGACCTTGCCGCGCGGCACCAGGTCGCCGCCGCATCCCGCCAATGTCATCGTGCCAGCCAACAGCACGGCACAGGCCGCACCACGCAGCTTGCCCTTCGCCCGCTCTACCATGAATCAAGCATTTACCACCGGAAGCAAGACGGTGGGTTAACGGCGTCAACCATTCGTCGCATTTGGACATTCGGCTTGACTCTTTCCGGGATGCCATTAGTGCCGCCGACGGGCCACGCGGTCCCAACGCCGCGCAGCTCTCTGTAAGGAGAAGCATGACATGACTGAACTGACTGCCGTTGACGCCACCATTGCGCCTGCTGAAAAGCCCGCCAATCGTCCGGCCCGTCCCTTTTTCTCTTCCGGTCCCTGCGCCAAGCCTCCGGGCTGGGACGCCGCCAAGCTGAGCACGGACTCGCTCGGCCGCTCGCACCGCGCCAAGATCGGCAAGACCCGTCTCGCCTACAGCATCGACCTGATGCGCGAGCTGCTGAACCTGCCCGACACCCATCGCATCGGCATCGTGCCCGGCTCCGACACCGGCGCCTTCGAAATGGCGATGTGGACGATGCTGGGCGCCCGCCCCGTCACCACGCTCGCCTGGGAAAGCTTCGGCGAAGGCTGGGTGACGGACGCCGCCAAGCAGCTCAAGCTCGACCCCACCGTCATCCGCGCCGATTATGGCCAGTTGCCGGACCTCTCCACCGTCGATTTCTCGAACGACGTGCTGTTCACCTGGAACGGCACCACCTCGGGCGTGCGCGTGCCGAACGCCGACTGGATCCCGGCCGACCGCGAGGGCCTGACCTTCGCCGACGCCACCAGCGCGGTGTTCGCCTATGACATCGACTGGGCCAAGATCGACGTCGCCACCTTCTCCTGGCAGAAGGTGCTGGGCGGCGAGGGCGGCCATGGCGTGCTGATCCTCGGCCCGCGTGCGGTCGAGCGTCTGGAAACCCACACCCCCGCCTGGCCGCTGCCCAAGGTCTTCCGCCTGATGGCGAAGGGCAAGCTGGCCGAAGGCGTGTTCAAGGGCGAAACCATCAACACCCCGTCGATGCTGGCGGTCGAGGATGCGATCTTCGCGCTGGAATGGGGCAAGTCGCTGGGCGGCCTCCAGGGGCTGATCGCGCGCAGCAACGCCAATGCGGCGGCGCTGAACAGGATCGTCGCGGAGCGCGACTGGCTCGGCCATCTCGCCGCCGACGAAGCGTCGCGGTCCACCACCAGCGTCTGCCTGACGGTGGAAGGCGCGGACGAAGCTTTCATCAAGGCCTTCGCCGCCCTCCTCGAAAAGGAAGGCGCCGCCTATGACGTCGCGGGCTATCGCGACGCTCCGGCGGGCCTGCGCATCTGGTGCGGCGCGACCGTCGAAACCGCCGATATCGAGGTGCTGGGGCCATGGCTCGACTGGGCCTATGCCCAGATTTCGGCTTCGGCCAAGGCTGCCTGAACCCAATTAATGTCGTCATTCCCGCGCAGGCGGGAATCCATCTCCGGCCCCATCCTGCTGTGCGACGTCGGGAGATCCCCGCCTTCGCGGGGATGATGGGCAAATAAGGAATCGAAAAATGCCCAAGGTACTTATCAGCGACAAGATGGACCCCCGCGCCGCCGCGATCTTCCGGGAGCGTGGCGTCGAGGTCGATGAAATCACCGGCAAGACCCCCGAAGAACTGATCGCCATCATCGGCGACTATGACGGCCTCGCCATTCGCAGCTCGACCAAGGTGACGAAGGCGATCCTCGACGCTGCCACCAATCTGAAGGTCATCGGCCGCGCCGGCATCGGCGTCGACAATGTCGACATCCCGGCCGCCTCGGCCAAGGGCGTGATCGTGATGAACACCCCGTTCGGCAACTCGATCACCACCGCCGAACATGCGATCGCGCTGATGTTCGCGCTGGCGCGGCAACTGCCCGAAGCCAATGCCCAGACGCAGCAGGGCCTGTGGCCGAAGAACGGCTTCATGGGCGTGGAAGTCACCGGCAAGACGCTGGGCCTGATCGGCGCGGGCAATATCGGCTCGATCGTCGCTGCCCGTGCGCTCGGCCTCAAGATGAAGGTCGTCGCCTTCGATCCCTTCCTGACCCCGGAACGCGCCATCGAAATGGGCGTGGAGAAGGCCGATCTCGACACGCTGCTGGCCAAGGCGGACTTCATCACGCTGCACACGCCGCTGACCGACCAGACCCGCAACATCCTGTCGAAGGAAAACCTCGCCAAGACCAAGAAGGGCGTGCGCATCATCAACTGCGCGCGTGGTGGCCTGATCGACGAGGCGGCGCTGAAGGAAGCGCTGGATTCGGGTCAGGTGGCGGGCGCCGCGCTCGACGTGTTCCAGACCGAACCGGCCAAGGAATCGCCGCTGTTCGGCACGCCGAACTTCATCTGCACCCCGCATCTGGGCGCGTCGACCGACGAGGCGCAGGTCAATGTCGCGCTCCAGGTCGCCGAACAGCTCAGCGACTATCTGCTCGACGGCGGCATCACCAATGCGCTGAACGTGCCGTCGCTGTCCGCCGAGGAAGCGCCCAAGCTGAAGCCCTATATGGCGATCGCCGAAAAGCTGGGCAGCCTGGTCGGCCAGCTTGAGGGCGACGCCATCACCGGCGTCGCGGTCGAGGTCGAGGGCCATGCCGCCGAACTCAACCAGAAGCCGATCACCGCGGCGGTGCTCGCCGGCCTGATGCGCGTCTATTCGGATACGGTGAACATGGTCAACGCGCCCTTCCTGGCGAAGGAACGCGGCCTCGACGTGCGCGAAGTCCGTCACGACCGCGAAGGCGACTATCAGACCCTGGTCCGCGTCACCGTCACCACCGCGAACGGCGACAAGTCGGTCGCCGGCACACTGTTCGGCCACGCCCAGCCGCGCCTGGTCGAACTGTTCGGCATCAAGGTCGAGGCCGATCTCGACGGCCAGATGCTCTACATCGTCAACCAGGACGCGCCCGGCTTCATCGGTCGCCTGGGTTCGACGCTGGGTGAAGCGCAGGTCAATATCGGCACCTTCCACCTTGGTCGTCGCGACCAGGGCGGCGAAGCCGTGCTGCTGCTGTCGGTCGACGGCACCGTGGCCGAACCGCTGCGCTGGGAAATCTGCAACCTGACCGGCGTGAAGACGGTGAAGCTGCTGCGCTTCGCGTAAGGTCTGAAAAGCCCTCCCCCCTCGGGGGGAGGGTTTGGGAGAGGGGGAACGCCCGTGCGGATCGATCCAACGCTGAAAGATCGCGCTCGATCGATGCGTGCCAATCCGACTCCCGCTGAACAAAAACTTTGGCAGGCGTTACGTGCCAACCGCTTCGAAAATCAGCAGTTCACACGGCAGACGATCATCGCGCCCTATATCGTCGACTTTGCCTCAAAAGCGGAGCGCCTCATCATCGAAGTCGATGGGGATACACATTCCGCCGAAGATCGCTATGACGCGCGGCGAACAGAGTTTCTGCAATCGCTGGGGTATCATGTGATCCGCTTTGCCAATCCCGATGTGATGGGGAATATCGAGGGCGTGCTGAGTGCGATTGCGCAGGCGTTGCGCGATTCCCCCTCTCCCCAGCCCTCCCCCCAAGGGGGGAGGGAGTAAAAGGTGCCGAGCATGATCCCGCCAAGCCTCCTCCCGGAGGGCCTCTCCGACCGCCTGCCGCCGCAGGCCGAAGCCTCCGCGCGTCTGGCGCGCCGCGTGCTCGATACGGTCGCGACCCATGGCTATGAGCGGGTCATGCCGCCCCTCGCCGAGTTCGAGGATACGCTGACCCAGCGCCTCAAATCGATGCGCGCGCAGGATCTGGTCCGCGCCGTCGACCCCGTGTCGCAGCGCAGCCTGGCCTTCCGCCCGGACATGACGGCGCAGGTTGGCCGCATCGCCGCCACCCGCCTGCGCGCCGCGCCGCGCCCGCTGCGCCTCTCCTATGCCGGCCCGGTGATCCGCCAGAAGGCGAGCCAGCTTCGTCCCGAGCGCGAGAAGATGCAGCTCGGCGCCGAACTGATCGGCAGCGACAGCGCCGCCGCCGCGGTCGAGATCGTCAATATCGCGATCGAGGCGTTGCAGGCGGCCGGCGTCGCCGGCATCACCATCGACTTCACCCTGCCGGACCTGATCGACACGCTGGCTGCCGGCCCGCTGCCGCTCGCGCCGCAGGACATAGAGGCGGTCCGCTCCGAACTGGACGCGAAGGACGCCGGCGCGCTGGCGGCCATCGGCCCGGCAGCGGCCGCCTATCTGCCGCTGATCGAGGCCACCGGTCCCTTCCACGCCGCGATGGAGCGGCTGGAGGCGTTCAACGCCAGCGTGGGCGGCGCGATCGACAGCCGCATCGCGGGCCTGCGCGCCATTGCGAAGCCGATCGGCTGGGACATCACGCTGACGCTCGATCCGACCGAACGGCACGGCTTCGAATTCCAGAACTGGTTCGGCTTCTCCATCTTCGCCGAGGGGTTCATCGGCGAAATCGGCCGCGGCGGCAGCTACGCCATCGCGCGCGCGGATGGCGCGGACGAGCCGGCCATGGGCTTTTCCCTCTATCCCGATCCGTTGATCGACGCCGGGTTCGGCGACGAAAGCCCCAGACGCCTGTTCCTGCCGCTTGGGGCTGATACGGCCCGCGCGGCCGAACTGCGCGCCGAAGGCTGGCATACCGTCGCGGCGTTGTCCGAAGGCGAGGATGGCGCGGCGCAGCGCTGCTCGCACTGGCTGGATGGCGGGGAACCGCGCGCCTACTGATCGCGCGTCAGCGACCGGCCAGTTGGCGGAAGATCGGCCGCACCGTGGCGCAGGCGGGCGTTCCGTCCTTGCCGGTGCCGTTCACGACGGTTTCGATGACGTCGCCTGTCTCGATGGCCCGCGCCAGCAGATCGACATCGATGTCGTGAATGTCGATCTTCATCCGGCGCGACCAGGGGGATGACGGGTCGCCGGCCAATTGACCGACCCGGATATAGACGAAGCGCCGCACCGGGCCTTCGCGGCGCACCTGGTCACCGAAATATTTGGGGCCTGGCGCGACGCGGATCGGCAGGTCGAACAGCAATGGCTCGCCGGCGCGGGAGACTTTCGGATCGAGCGGCTTTTCGTCCTTGGCCTGAAGGCTGTGGCGCACCCCGGCGACCGGCTGATCGATGATGATCCGCAATAAGATGTCGATCTGATCTGCTTTCGCCATGTTTTTTTGTAGCGCGCGCGCAGGCGGGGGGAAAGCTTGTCCTGCTTTCCCGTCTCATGGCCTTGACGCGCCCGCCCCGCAGGGCTAACGCGCGCCCCGCATAGGGTGCCCATGATCATATCGGGGCGGCCATTGATCCCACCGGCATGTCGAGTCCCGTCGAAGGGCATGGCCGGTCCGCGCGGCGGGCGGAGGACTGTATCTGTGGCAAATGTGACTGTGATCGGCGCTCAATGGGGTGACGAAGGCAAGGGCAAGATCGTCGACTGGCTGTCGGAGCGCGCCGACGTCGTCGCCCGCTTCCAGGGCGGCCACAATGCCGGCCATACGCTGGTGGTCGGCGAAAAGGTCTACAAGCTTTCGCTGCTCCCGTCGGGCATCGTGCGTGGCACGCTGTCGGTCATCGGCAATGGCGTGGTGCTCGACCCCTGGCACTTCCGCGACGAGGTGGCGAAGCTGAAGGGGCAGGGCGTGGAGATCACGCCCGACAATCTCCAGATCGCCGAAACCTGCCCGCTGATCCTGCCCTTCCACCGTGATCTCGATGGCCTGCGCGAGGATGCGTCGGGCGCCGGCAAGATCGGCACCACCCGTCGCGGTATCGGCCCGGCCTATGAGGACAAGGTCGGCCGCCGCGCCATCCGCGTCTGCGACCTTGCCCATCTGGATGACCTGGACCTTCAGATCGATCGCCTGACCGCCCATCATGACGCTTTGCGTGCCGGTTTCGGCGAGCCGCCGATCGACCGCGCCGCGCTGATGGCCGAACTGACCGACATCGCCCAATTCATCCTGCCCTTCGTCAAGCCCGTCTGGCTGACGCTCAACAAGGCGAAGTCGGAAGGCAAGCGCATCCTGTTCGAAGGCGCGCAGGGCACTCTGCTCGATATCGACCATGGCACCTATCCGTTCGTCACCTCCTCCAATACGGTGGCGGGCACGGCGGCGAGCGGCACCGGCCTTGGCCCCAATGGCGCGGGCTTCGTGCTGGGCATCGTCAAGGCCTATACCACCCGCGTCGGCGCTGGTCCCTTCCCGACCGAGCAGGAGAATGACGTTGGCCAGCGGCTCGGCGAACGCGGCCATGAATTTGGCACCGTCACCGGCCGCAAGCGCCGCTGCGGCTGGTTCGACGCCGTGCTGGTGCGCCAGTCGGTCGCCGTGTCGGGCGTCACCGGCATCGCGCTTACCAAGCTGGACGTGCTGGACGGGTTCGAGGAACTGAAAATCTGCACCGGCTACCGGATCGGCGAGCAGACATTCGACTATCTGCCCGCCCATGCGCAGGACCAGGCCAAGGCGGAACCGATTTACGAGACGATCGGCGGCTGGAGCGAAACCACCGCCGGTGCGCGCAGCTGGGCCGCTCTGCCGGCGCAGGCGATCAAATATATCCGCCGGATCGAGGAACTGATCGGCTGTCCGGTCACGCTCGTTTCCACCAGCCCGGAACGGGACGACACCATCCTCGTCCGTGATCCCTTCGCGGATTAAGGGGGATGGCAGGCGAACGCTTCGAGCGGCACAAGCAGCCCTGGACCGCGGACGAGATCCAGAAGCTGCACACTTTGGCCAAGAAGGGCATGGCGCTCAAGGCGATCGCCAAGGCGCTGACCCGCAGCGAGGAATCGGTCAAGGCCCGCGCCAAGCAGGACGGGCTGAATATCGCGAAATTGCGGTGACACCATAGATCGTCATTGCGAGCGTAGCGAAGCAATCCATGAAAGCGCGATGGATTGCTTCGCTACGCTCGCAATGACGAACCATTGAGCTGCGGCTCTTCAAATGCGAAGACCTCCCCGCACCAACAGGGAAGGCATCGCATGGCGCTCGACATCCTCATTCTCTACGGCTCCTATCGCCGTGGCCGGCTCGGCATCCGCCTGGCCGACTATCTGATCCGCGGCTTTGAGGGGCTGGGCCACAAGGCCCAACTGGTCGATGCCAAGGTGATCGACCTGCCCATGCTCGACCTGCGCTATAGCGACTATCCGGTTGGGGAGGCGCCCGCCGCCATGGCGGCGCTGGCCGATCGCCTCGCCGCCGCCGACGCCTTCGTCTTCGTCGCGGGCGAATATAATCGCGGTATGCAGCCGGGCCTTAAAAATCTGGTCGACCATTATCTCAAGGAGTTCGATCGCCGACCCGCCGCCATCGCCAGCTATTCGATGGGCCGTTTCGCGGGGGTCAACAGCCATGCCGACTGGACAGTGACGCTGTCGGCCATGGGCATGGCGGTGGTGCCGGAACGGCTGAACGTCGGCCAGATCGGCCAGACACTGGACGAGCAGGCCCAGCCGCAGGGCGAAGGCGGCGCAGCGCTGGAGCGTGGCTTTGCCGGCTTCGCGCAGGGCCTTATCTGGTGGGCCGAAGCCGCGAAGGCCGCCCGCTGAACTTGCCGTCGATCCACACCAGAACATAGCCCGCCAGCACGAAGCCGGTCGCGATCAGCAGCGCGTTGAGCAGCACCTGCCCGATGCCCAGCTTCGCGACATTGATGAAGGGATAGGCATATTTGCCCTCCACCAAGCCGCGCAGCAGGGCGTAGGGCAGATAGGCGGCCGGAAACAGCGCCCATATCCACGGATCGCGCCGGCTGAGCCGCCCCTTGCGCGCGAAGAGCAGCCACCAGAGCGGCGCCAGCAGCGGCGTGACCTTGTGCATCAGCGTGTCGGCCAGCAGCGCTCGGCCGCTCAGCGACACAAGGCCGCGTAGCAGAAGGCCGTAGATGATGCCCACCAGCAATATCGCCAGCAGCACCCCGCCCAGCCAGCGCGGCGTCACCCGCTGACCAAGGGCCATCGCGGTGAAGGTCAGCGCGACCGCGCCATTGGTCAATATGGTGAAGAAGCGCAGCAAGACCCATAATGTCTCGCTGACGGACCCATTTTGCGCGAAGGTCGCCTCGAATTGCATGGACAGGCCAGTCACCGCCGTGATCGCGACGATGCCGGCCCCGATCCGCCCAAGCCTGTCCTTCATGCCCGCGTCCACTCCCGCCCGTCTTCCTCGCCCGCCGATATCACGGTCGCGGCCACCAGATCACCCGTCACGTTGAGCGACGTGCGGCACATGTCGAGAAAACGGTCGACCCCCAGCACCAGCCCGATGCCCTCGGGCGGGATGCCCACCATGCCCAATATCATCGCCACCACTGGCAGCGATCCGGCGGGCACGCCGGCCGTGCCGACCCCGCCCAATATGCACACCAGCATCACCATGACCTGCTGGGTCAGGTTGAGGTCGATGCCGAAAAATTGCGCGAGGAAGATGACCGTTATCCCTTCGAACATCGCCGTGCCATTCTGGTTGGCGGTGGCGCCGATGGTCAGGACGAAGCGGGCGATGCGGCGCGGCAGATGCAGTTTCTCCTCCGCCACGCGGATGGCGGTGGGCAGGGTCGCGTTGGAGGAAGCGGTGGCGAAGGCCATGACGCTCGCTTCCTGCACCGCCGCGAAGAAGCGGAGCGGCGAGCGGCGCGCCAGAAAGGCGATCAGCAGCGAATAGACGCCGAACATCTGGAGACCGAGCGCCAGCAGCACCACCCCGACATAGGCCGACAGGCGGATCAGCAGATCCCAGCCGAACTGGGCGGCCAGGTTGAACATGAAGCAGGCGATGGCGACCGGGGCCAGGCGGATGACGATGCCGATCAGCCGCATCGTCACCTCGAACAGCCCCTCCATCGCAGTCAGCAGCAGCTTCGACTGCTCGGTCTGGACCAGCACCAGTCCGATGCCGAAGAAGAGGGCGAAGACCATCACCGCCAATATGTCATTGTCCGCCATCGCGCCGATGATGTTGTCGGGGATGATGGCGATCAGCGCCTGCATACCGGTCGGCGTGTCGGCGCCCCGGTCGAGGATCGCCTTCGCGCCTTGGCCGGCATCCGCCAGCATCGCCTGCGCCTGGGCGGGATCGACCCCGCCGCCGGGGCGCAACAGGTTGACGAGGATCAGGCTGATGGCGACCGCGATGCCCGACACGACCAGCGTATAGACCAAAGTCCGCACGCCCACCCGGCGCAGCGAGCGCATCTCGCCCATTTCCGCGATGCCCACGATCAGCGCCGACACCAGCAAGGGGATGACCAGCATGAACAGCAGCCGCAGGAAGACCTGCCCGACCGGCCCGGTGACATAGGTGGTGACGGCGTCGACCCAGCGCGCGTCCGGCGCGGTCATATAGACGGCGAGGCCCCCCAGCAGTCCGGTCAGGAAACCGGCGAGCATCTGCCACTGGAGCGAGAGCGCCTTTCTCTTCTCACCATCCTGAGGTGCATCGTCGGTCATGGACGTCTCCCGCTGAGCCTCTTTTCAACGAGCCATCATCCTGCGGGTTGCGTGCGGCGCGATATTTCGTTTCGCTATGGCATCAAGGGAGCATTGCCGGGCCATCAGGCGTTGCCCCGGTTCATCATCAGGAGTTTCGCATGATCGTCGATGCCGTTCCCAGTATGCGCCGGATCGCATCCGAAATATGGAAACCGTTGACCATCCTGTTCGTGTGGGACTGCGCGGTCACGATCGCTTATTATATGCTGCCCTTCAAGGCGCCCTCGCTGCCGCTCACCATCTTCGGGTCGGCGCTGGCGCTGTTCCTCGGTTTCCGGTCCAACAGCGCCTATCAGCGCTGGTGGGAGGGACGCGTGCTGTGGGGCGCGATGATCAACGCCTCGCGCAGCCTGGCGCGTGGGGCGCGCAATTTCCTGCCCGACCCGGAAGGACGCGACCTGAAGCGCGAGATCGTCAAGCGCCAGATCGCCTATGTGAATGCGCTGCGCTGCCAGCTGCGCCGCCAGCCGATCGGCGAGGAGGTGACGGCCTTCCTGCGGGAGGAGGACAAGGGCAAGGCGCTGGCCCGCGCCAATCCGGCGAACGGCCTGCTCGACAGCACGGGGCGGCGGATCGACATCGCCCGGCAGGAAGGCTGGCTCGACACCATCCAGCAGACGCAGATGGAGCGGGTGCTGGTCGACATCGCCAATGCGCAGGGCGGCATGGAGCGGCTGAAGAATACGCCTTTGCCCTTCCAATATCGCTTCATCCCGACCGCCTTCACCCATCTTTTCTGCATATTGCTGCCAGTCGGGCTGGTGGAATCGCTGGGCTTCGCCACGCCGCTGGGATCGACGGTGGCGGGCCTCATGTTCCTTGCGGTGCTGCGGATCGGCGATGATCTGACCGATCCCTTCGCCGACAGCGTGCACGATGTGCCGCTGACCGCCATGTGCCGCACGATCGAGATCGACCTGCTCCAGTCGATCGGCGATCCCGCGCCCGATCCGGTCCAGCCGGTGCGGGGAGTGCTGTGGTAGAGGCAAAGCCCTAAAAACATCCGTTCGCTTCGAGCGAGGTCGAGAAGCGGTCAGAACAACGCTTCCTGTTTCTCGACACGCTCGAAACGAACGGCGGCAGCTTTCATCCCTTCCGTTCGTCGTCGACCATATCGGCGGCGAGTTCCAGCCCGGCGCGGCCGTGTGCGGGCGTGCGCGAGGGCGCTTTGGGATGGGGCACGTCGATCGGCTCCTCGACCTCCAGCATGCCTTCCCATTTGGTGATGACGGAGGTGGCGATGGCGTTGCCGAGCACATTGGTCGCGGTGCGGCCCATGTC
>NZ_JCATID010000007.1:0-219868 GCF_059693745.1 Sphingobium sp. WR1
GGATCAGTGAGGGAAACCTGGTTGTCGGGAGCCGCCTCGACCTGAGCCGCCATGTCCTGCAGATACTGCATCTGGCGCCGTAATCCCGCGATCTTCTCCCGGATCTTGTCGGTTCGCGCTTCGGAGACGTCGCTATCCTCACGATCGGCCCGGTCCAGTGCCACCAGATAGCGGTCTATGCTGGCCTCCACCTGTTCGATCCGCTTGGCGGCCTTATGCGCAGTGAAGTTACGGTCCCGGTTGTTCACCGCTTTGAACTTGCTGCCGTCCACCGCAACCATGGCCCCGCCGAACAAGCCCATGCTACGGCACAGCATCACAAATTGCACGCAGACCGCGCGGATCGCGGTGCCGTTATCGCGCCGGAAGTTGGCGATGGTCTTGAAGTCAGGTGCCAGCCGACCAGTCAGCCACATCAGCTCGATATTGCGACCTGCTTCCCGTTCAAGCCGGCGGCTTGACTGGATCCGGTTGAGATAGCCGTACAGGTAGATCTTCAACATCGTCGCTGGATGATAGGCGGGCCGCCCCGTCGCCGCAGGTTCCGCCCCGACAAAACCAAGAGCCGTCAGATCCAGGGCATCGACGAAAGCCTCAACCACCCGCACCGGGTTATCCTCGGCGACATAATCATCGAGCGATGCAGGCAGAAAACTGTCCTGCCGCCGGTCTTCTCCTTCGACAAAACGGCCCATGCTAAAGCCCCCCGAAAACACCAGGAAACTCTATCACAAATAGGCGTTTTTACACAGCCTCGGTCGGAGCAAGCCCCATTCCCTTGGTTAAGCGATTGGGTCACGGATTGTGCGCGCTTCGGGCTTGCCGTTGGATCAGCATCTGTCAGAGCAATTGATGACCTAATACCAACCCCCCATGATGCTGACTGACGAGGGGGATTCCCAAAGCAACGAAACTCTGACTCTATGGCTGCTGNCGCATCGATGAAAGCCTCAACCACCCGCACCGGGTTATCCTCGCCGACATAATCATCGAGCGATGCAGGCAGAAAACTGTCCTGCCGCCGGTCTTCTCCTTCGACGAAACGGCCCATGCTAAAGCCCCCCGAAAACACCGGGAAACTCTATCACAAATAGGCGTTTTTACACAGCCTCGGCCGATAGCCGTCGAAAAAGCGGACCGTCGGCACCTGGGGATCGAAATCCGACCGCTGAGCGGCGACAAAGGGTCGACGACAGAGGTGATGTATAGGGAAGTTAGATGAGTTTATCGAAATTTGCTAACTTTTAGCTCCCTGTAGAGGACTCGCGATCTGATGCCTCCTGCTTGCTAAACGTTTCTCCCGCGGCCATCATGGCCAATGGAGATGTGTCATGGGATTATCAGAATTTGATCCCGCTGCACGCGAGCGAGTGTCGTGGAATTCGGGACGCAAAGTCGGCGCGAAGCGCGCATTAAAACCCCGCCAGATTTGGGCAATCCGCTTCTTCCTTGATCAGCATGGACGGATCCGCGACCGGGCGCTTTTCGACCTCGCCATCGACAGCAAACTTCGTGGTTGCGATCTGGTGAAGATCAAGATCGGCGACATCGTATGTGATCGGAAAATTAGGACGCAGGCCATCGTTGTTCAGCAAAAAGACCGGGCGGCCTGTCCAGTTCGAACTGATGGACGATGCTCGCGCCAGCCTGCTCCGCTGGCTCGAACTGCGCGGCGGCTCCCTCGAGATTATGCCTTCCCGAGCCGCACCGATCATTCGGCCCACATGAGTACCCGTCAATATGCTCGCTTGGTTGACGAGTGGGTCACGGGGATCGGCCTGCCGAGCGAGGATTATGGTACGCACTCCCTACGCATGACAAAGGGGTCGATCATCTACAAGGCGACGGGCAACCTCCGTGCGGTCCAGATCCTGCTTGGCCATACGTAAATTGAGAGCACGGTCAGATATTTCGGCGTTGATGTGGAGGACGCCCTGACTTTGGCAGAAGGCACAGAAATCTGAAATCGGCTGGCTCCTCGCATCTGCGCGGAGCAAGCACCCAAATCACATCTGCCGTGCGCCATTTCTCGCTGTCCGACTGCCATTTCTCTGCGCTTTACAGCGCACCTTTCCGTCCTTGGGCAGACGGAAGTCTCTTGCACTGGTGATGTGAGAAGCATAAACAGCCGCGTCAGCTCGGCGCCTTCAGGTGTCGAGAAGACAAAGATCGCGTCGGTTCCCCGGAACGGGGATTAAAATGGGAACGCGGTGAGGACGGTGTAAGCCGTCCAAATCCGAGGCTGTCCCTGCAACTGTAAGTGGCGAGCGCGATATACAGGCGCGGACGGCATTGTGACCGATCCGCCAGCCACTGGGCCGGACGCTAAATCATGCGAGGCCTGGGAAGGCCGTATATCAAGCGATGACCCATGAGCCAGGAGACCTGCCGGCGTCTGGTCGCTCTTGCCTTGGTCCAGGGGATGGCCGCGGCACGGTACTCCGTCTGAGCGACGAACGAGCGGCTGGGCCTGCGAATGCAGGAATCCGGGCAGTTACGCGCGCGCGCATGGCGTTGCCGTAACCGTTCGCGATTCCCGCAACCGTTCGACGCAACCGTTCGAAACTTGTCACTCGGCTCACCCGAACGACAGGTGAGCGCGAAGAAAACGGGGGATAGATATGCATTATCTGACGAATATGACTCTGGCTTTGATCGGCCTGTCTGCCATGGCGAATGTGCGTGCCGCCAGTGCGGAAGACGATGTCGAGAACAGGGACGTGATCATTGTTACCGGCACGGTCGACCCGCTGCGCCTGAACATGAAGACGGAAGGAGCGAGCCGCCTTGGCCTGACCGCGCTGGAAATGCCCGCCAGTGTCGAGACACTGGACGGCGACGCCATCCGGTTGCGCGGCGACCTGACCATTCAGGATGCGGCCGCACGCGCGACGGGCATCGTCAATACGTCCGGCGTGTTCGGCTTCGGCCTGTCGGCACGCGGCTTCACCGGCCAGAACTCGGTTATGACCCTCTATGACGGGATGCGGATGTACAACAATACGCTGACATTCCCGGCCGATCCGTGGATGGCGCAAAGCGTGGAGATACTGCGCGGCCCGGCCTCTGTTCTCTACGGCGAGGGCGCGATCGGCGGCGCGGTCAATGTCGTGCGCAAGCAGCCCTCTGAAGAGATGCAGGCCAGCGGCCGTTTCGGCGTTTCTTCCTACGACAGCTTCAACATCGGGGTAGGTGCGGGTGGCCCGGTAACGGGCGGCGTGGCCTTTCGCGCGGATGCCAGCTTCCGCCGGTCGGAGGGCTGGATGGAGCGGGGCGACGCGGACGCGGTGGCGCTGGCCGGAGCGATCCGCCTGAAGCCTGCCGCCAACCTCAGCATCACCCTGTCCCATGATTACAGCGAACAGAACCCGCGCACATGGTTCGGTGTGCCGCTGGTGAATGGGAAACTCGATCGATCAATCCGCAAGAACAACTATAATGTCGCCGATGCCCGGCTACGCTTCCGCGACAATTGGAGTCAGGCGAAGGTGGAATGGACACCATCGGACGCGCTGACCATCCGCAGTGTCTTCTACCATCTGTGGGCCAACAAATATTGGAAGAATGCCGAAAGTGTGACCTATGTGCCGGCGACTGGCAGCAGCCCTGCGCAGGTGCGTCAGTCCAGTTTCCTGGAACTCTACCATATCCAGAAGCAGACCGGGAACCGCACCACCGCTACGCTGAACCATGGCGTTGGCGGGCTGGAAAATACGCTGGTGGTCGGCTTCGACGTCAATCGCATCAGTTACAAGAATGTCAGCAATAGCGGCAATAATGCGACGCGACTGGTCGATGCGGTCGATCCCGATCCGGGGCTTTTCATCCATCAGCCCGGCGCGCCAACCAAGCCGCGCTATACCAATCGCATCCGCCAATATGCGATCTTTGCGGAAGACCGGCTGAAGTTGAGCGAGCAATTCTCGTTGGTCGGCGGCCTGCGCTACGACCGGCCAGAAATTACCAAGACGGACTATGTGAACGCGGCCAACAACTTCACCGCCACGCCCGATGCCGTGACCTGGCGCATTGGTGCGGTCTATAATCCTGTGCCGTCGCTCGCGCTCTATGGCCAATATGCGACGGCTGCCGATCCGGTCGGGGCATTGGTATCAACTAGCGTGGCGCAGAGCGATTTCGACCTGTCGACCGGGCGCCAATATGAGGCGGGGATCAAGCATATCTTCTGGGGATCGCGCGGCCAGTGGACGCTGGCCGTCTATGACATCGTCAAGCGTAAGTTGCTGACGTCCGACCCGTTGATTCCCACCATCCAGGTGCAGGTCGGCCAGCAAAGCTCGCGCGGGGTGGAAGCCTCGCTCTTTCTGGAGCCTGTCGATCGTCTCAGCATCACGCTGAACGGTGCGCTGGTGCGGGCGCGCTATGATGATTTTGCTGAATCAGTGGGCGGCGTCCTGTTCCAGCGGGCCGGCAATCGCCCCAGCAATGTCGCGGCAAAGACAGCCAACGCCTTCGTCAGCTGGGAATTTGCCGATAACTGGGTGCTGGACGGCGGCGTCAGCCATGTCGGCAAGCGCTATCAGGATGCGGCGAACAGCCGGGTCGTGCCGGCCTATACGCTGACTGACGCGGGGCTGCGCTGGCAGTTCGTCGAAGGGGCGAGCGCCGCGCTGCGCGTGCGCAACATCTTCAACGAGACTTATGCCCGCGCCACCTATGGCAGCAGCCAGTGGGTGCTGGGCGATCCGCGCACATTAGAGGCGACGCTCCATGTCGCTTTCTGATGTAGGGACCGTGGCGCGGCGGGGGCCATCGGCTCCCGCCGCCGCTACGCTATGGAAGACGACGAAGCGGTGGCTTTATGTCTTTCATCGCTGGACCGGCATTGCCCTCTGCCTGCTCTTTTCCATCTGGTTCGTTTCCGGGCTGGTGATGCTTTATGTCTCCTTCCCCTCCTTCCGCGCGACGGAGCGGGTTGCGACGGCAGCGCCGATCGACTGGCGACAAGTCCATGTGGGTCCGGACCGGGTGCTGGCGAGGCTTGGCGTAAGGGAAGCTCCAGACGAAATGCGGCTGGGGATGACAGGCGGAGAGGCGGTCTATCGCATCGTTACGGCGAAGAGGCGGCGTGCCGTGTCGGCCCGGACGGGAGCGGAAATCCGCACGGTCGATGCGCGCCGTGCCAAAGCGATCGCTGCGGCGCTGGTCGGTGCGCCAGCCGTGTCGGTGGATCCGGTTGATCATGACCAGTGGGTCGTCACTCGGGCCTACAAGGCCATGTCGCCCTTCTGGCGCGTGCGCACAGCCGATGCCGCCGCGTCTGACATCTATGTCAGCCAGCGAACCGGTGAGGTGGTACAAAATACGACTGCGCAGGAGCGGTTCTGGAACTGGCTCGGCGCGGTGCCGCATTGGATCTATTTCGAAGTTCTGCGCGTGTTTCAGGAGCCATGGCGCCAGACGGTGCTGTGGACGTCCGGCATCGGAATATTGGGGGCGCTGGCGGGCATGTGGATCGGTCTGCTGAGAGTTAGGCTGAGGGCGCGCTACAAGTCAGGATCGGTCAGCCCCTATCGCGGCTGGATGAAATGGCACCATATTGCCGGGATGGTCGGAGGACTGTTCCTCGTGACATGGATATTCAGCGGATGGCTGTCCATGAGTCCATGGGGCGGATTGCGTGACAAGGGACGGGAGGATGTGGCCCGCCTCTACGCCGGGGCGCGATCCGGCTTCGCGGCGACGGATATGCGCGCGCTAGCGCAGGTCGGCGCGGGCTCGCGTGAAGTGCGTTTTGGATGGCTGGGCGGGCAACCTGTCATAACGCTCTGGGGCGGAGAAGGTCCGAAGATAGTAGATGGTGCGATGGTGCGGCCAGTGGTGATGGAGGGTTCACGCATCATCGCTGCGGCGCGGGCCGCCATGCCGGGGGCGAAGCTGATCGGGGTGGAGAAACTGGAGCGGCCTGATCGTTACTGGTATTCGACCGGCGATCCGCGCGATTACAGCCGCCCGTTGCCTGTACTGCGGCTAAAGTTCGACGATCCAGAGCAAACCTGGCTTCATGTCGATCCTGCGACTGGTGCGATGCTGGGAAAGATGGGATCGGGAGGGCGCAGCAATCGTTGGCTGTTCAACGCGCTGCACAGCCTGGACTTTCCTTGGATGCTCGCGTGGCCGCCGCTACGCTACATCCTCATCTGGATCTTGTCCGGTGGGGGGCTGGCCATATCGATCAGCGGTGTGGTGATCGGTTTGCGGCGTTTACGGCGCAACTAGAGGGTTAGTCAGCGGGGAGGCGCCTCTATTCCAGCAGCAGCTATTTCAACACCTCGGCTCCAAACCAGACGGTTGCCTACCGGGCAGCCCCGGCCTGAAAATGAGTAAGCAGACCGACCGGACCTGGGAGCGAAAAATTTGGAGCTGAGCGTCCATAAAGGGTCGACGGCAGAAGCGGGAAACATACGCAAATTTCGAATATAGCGCCGCGGGGACATCCCGGCGGGGATGGCCGCTGTGCATTTTAGGAGCTTTGAAGAATCGGTGCCAGGTCGCGAAACGCGTTGATGACGCGCTGAACGGTGACGACCTTCCTGCCCACGTTATAGGCGATCAATATGCGGCGCTCAAATGTCAGCGTCCGCAGACCTGCGACCAGGTCATCGCGGGGGGAGCCGCGATTGGGGAAATCGGCCAACGCCGCAATGCGTTCTTCAATTCTGGCAAGATAGCCATCTGCCGTGGGAATATCGGCTTCCACGCTCACCCACTGGTGAAGTGCAATCAAATCCTCGATCGCCAATGCCGACAGCTGAACATCATAAGTCATCTCTTGGCGATCGAAGCCCTAACCTGCGCAAATGCCTTGTCGAGCGGCATAGGGGGGCGTGGATCAGCTAGAGCTTCCGCAACGCGGACGCGCACCAGTTCATCCAATACCGCCTCTTCGCGATCCAGCGCGCGCAAACCCGCCCGCATCACTTCGCTCATAGAAGCATATCGGCCAGACGCCAGATGGCGCTCGGCGTGCGATGACATTTCGCCAAGCGTTACCGTAATTGCCTTCGCAGCCATTCCTGCCTCCGTTCCAATATGATTTTATCATATCGTATCTGTGGTGCAAAAGCTAGTGGCTGGTCAGCGGCACTGCGCCAGAAATGAGCGCCGAGAACGGGAAAGCTGACCGGCCGCAGCTGGGACCGAAAAATCAGCAGTTGAATGTCGTGACAGGGGCGGTTTCAGATTATTTGGAACGCCGATCACGCTTGAAGGCCCAGCGCAGACTGCTGGCAACCATGGCGGTGGATAGCCTGATGGCGGGACGGCTCAGGTGGTGGCTGGGCAGGGCGTGCAGGGTTCTTGCCCAGTCGGGCAAGAGATCGACGGCCGCTTCCATGGTGACCTTCTGGACCGGAATAGCGGCAGGCGTGGGCGCCTTCTGGCGAAGAACCAGTCGGGCGACCTCACGAGTGCGTGCGTCGGCCTGCAACTCCGGACGCAGGCGTTCGACCAGCGCTTCCGTTTCTGCCCTGCTTTCGGGGACAGGATCGGCACCCAACCTGCGCGCGATGTCTGCGAACTGGGCGAAATAGAGATCCTGATCCGCCTGGCTCATGCCGGGTTCGCCATAGCGGATCCATGCTTTTAGGAAGCATAGCGCCTCTGTCACATGAACCCAGGCGAGCAGATGCGGGTCATTGGCGCAGTAAGGCGTGCCGTCCGCCAGCGTGCCGGTTACGCGGTCGTGCACTTGCCTGACCCGTTCAATGGCCGTGAGCGCATCGGCTCGGTCGGCATAGGTGGTGACGGCAATGAAGCGCGCCGTGCGCCTGAGCCTGCCCAGCATGTCGCCGCGGAAGGTCGAATGATCCCATATCCCAGCCAGTGCGGTGGGGTGGAGCATCTGGAGCAGCAGGGCCGATACGCCGCCGACCATCATCGTGGTGACATCGCCGTGGACGCGCCAGATCACGGAATCCTCTGGAAACAGCGCGTGGGCGGAACGGACCACGGGTTGCTCGCCGCGAGCCCGGTCGTTGAAGACGGCCCTAACACGACTGACAAGCAGGCTTTGTAAGGGCCGCGTAGCGAAAGATGGAACGAGAGCCATGGCAAGGTGAACTCGGGGAGAAAGGGAAAGGGTCCAATCAGATGGGGCGGTTGTGTAGGCCGTGAGCTGGTTGCCCACCTATGTCCTCGTCCGCAGGAGCGATACGGGATAGCGCTTTGGTCCGCGCCAGATCTTCGGGCAGGGCGATGTCCGAGGCAAGGCCCCGATTGAGCTCAAAGCGCGATTTTTCGTCGATTGGTCGCCGGAAGACACAATAGCAGCCACACCTTGGTATGCAAGCCTGTTGCGGAGGTTAGGCCCCTTAATCTCCGCAATGATGGCGGAGATTAAATCTTGCCTTGCAGAGAAAATACGCCATATTCTCCGTAAAAGGTGCGGAGAATATGGCGAAATATATCTATCAGCAAGCTGCCTGGCCGCAATTCCAATGGGATCAGGCTGACCTCGCCGAGCAACTTGCCGCGGTCAGCCGTCATCAAGGGCGATTGATCGGCCGAATGGAGCAGTTAGGGCTTACGCTCCGCGCCGAAGCCGTGCTGGAAACACTTACGGAAGAAGTCACAAAGTCCAGCGACATCGAGGGTGAGACGCTCGATCGCGAACAGGTGCGCTCATCGCTGGCGCGTAGGCTCGGCATGGATATCGCTGGCCTGAAGACCCCGGATCGCAATGTCGAAGGCGTGGTCGAGATGATGCTCGACGCGACCCAAAACTTCGAGAATCCGCTCACATCGGAACGTCTGTTCAGCTGGCATGCTGCCCTGTTCCCGACAGGCCGCAGCGGCATGAGTCGAATTGTCGTCGGTGCCTGGCGCACTGAAGAGTCGGGTCCGATGCAGGTCATCTCCGGCCCTTACGGGAAGGAGAAGGTGCATTATGAAGCGCCGGCCTTCGACCGACTCGAGGACGAGATGGCAGCCTTTCTCGATTGGTTCGAAAAGGGTCCGACGATCGATCCGGTGCTAAAGGCGGCGGTCGCACATCTCTGGTTCGTCACGATTCATCCTTTCGATGACGGAAATGGCCGCATCGCGCGTGCGATCGCTGACATGGCACTCGCGCGCTCCGAGAACAGTCCGCAACGCTTCTACAGCATGTCGGCCCAGATCCGGGCTGAGCGCAAAGCCTACTACGATATCCTGGAGGCGACCCAGAAGGGCGACATGGATCTTACCGGCTGGCTGCGCTGGTTCCTGGCGTGCTTGGACAATGCATTCGACGGCGCGGAAGTCGTGCTGGAAAACGTCATTCGCAAAGCGCGTTTCTGGGAAACGCTGGCCGGCGAAAAGCTCAACGATCGCCAACAGGCGATGCTCAATCGTTTGCTCGATGGGTTCGAGGGGAAGCTGACATCGTCCAAATGGGCGATCATCACGAAAACTTCGCAGGACACGGCTTCACGCGACATCAATGATCTGATCGGTCGCGGGATCCTTCGCAAGGATGACGCCGGCGGCCGAAGCACCAGCTATTCCCTGGTCGATATCGGAGAATGATGCGCGGACCGCCGATTGTCGAAGCGCGACGCTCGCCCAGTCCAACCCAAAGCGCCCAAGATATTACCGTAGCCGGTCAGCATCGTTCGACGAGCTACGCATACCCGACCGCGATATCACTGGCCATGTCCTCAAGCTGTTGAACTTTCGCGTCCTTGAAGGAATGCTGCGGGCTACCGAGCTTGGGGTTTGTATGGTGAGCCGGATTTGATCAGTCCGGTGATATCCGCATATTCGCCTGAGCTGCCGTGGGCGGGTGCGAGCGAGGGGCTGATTGCGAAAAAGGAAAGATCCCTGGACACCCCGCCGAACGTGCCGACTTCGCAACCACGCCGCGCTATGATGAGACACGCGGCTGGCTGGAGCGGTTGGGTCCTGCCTCCCCGCTGATCTCGGTGGAAATTTTCGGCCGCACCGGCGAGGGCCGCGACCTGCTCATGGTGCGCGCGGGCAAAGACGGTTCGGGCAAGCCTGTTGCGAAGCGAAATGGTTTTCGATCTCTTGCGATCAGGCACCCTGCGATTGGTCATTTCCTTGGCGGCACGGTCCAGAAGTAGATCGTGCTTCCGTCTACATGCTGTTCCATCTCCGGCTTCCAGTCGCCCATTCTGAAGGCATGGCTGACGATGCGGGTTCCTGGTTTCAGCTGGGAGAGAAGTCTAGGCCGAAGTTTCTCGTTCAAATTATCGAGAAGATAAAGCGTCACCACGGAGGCCTCGCTGACGTCGGCCGCAAACAAGTCCTCGTTGCGGAAACTGACCAGCTGGGCGACTCCCGCCTTGCCGGCATTGGCCTTGGCTTCCGCGATACGTTCCGGGTCGATGTCTATGCCCACAGACCGGACTCCATAGCGGCGCGCGGCCGTGATTGGGATGCGCCCATCGCCCGAACCCAAATCATATAGGACATCGCCCTTCTTCACCCGCGCCATTTGCAGCATTGCGTCCACCACCGGCTGGGGCGTCGGCACATAGTGCACATCGGGATTTCTGAGGGTCGGCGCGACCGCGGTGGACTGCCCCAGGCACATGGTTCCCATGGGTAAAGCTATCGCCAGGAGAAGCGAAGTTCGGATAGCGCGCATCAGTTCATCTCCTCTGATTTTGCAGGTTTGAGAAACAGCAAGAGCGCTCCGCCCAACGCCACCACGCCAAGCCCGATCAACGCACCTGTACCGGTATAGGCAAGGCTCGAACAGAGCAGGTAGGCGCAGGTAAGGCAGAAAATGGCCGGAAGAAGCGGGTAGAGCGGAACGCGGAACGGCCGGTCAAGGTCGGGCAGGCGCCACCGAAGCACGAACAGCGAGATGCCGACGAGCAGAAAAAAGAACCAGAAAACCGGGGCGGAATATTCGACCACCGCCTGGAACCCGTCGCGGGCCAGGGAGCCTGCAAGCACAAGCAGAAGCGCAATCGCGCCTTGCACGATCAGCGCGTTGGCCGGTGTTCCCCGTCCGCCGTTCCAAATGCCAAGCCAGCGCAGGGCAGGATAGTTGCGGCCGAGCGCATAGGTTGTGCGAGCGCCCGTGATCGCGGTGGCATTGGCCGACGTCAGCGCGGCTATTGCGATCAGGACGCTGATTAATGCTGCCCCTTCAGCTCCGAACGCCCGTTCCATCACGTCCGCGGCGACCGCTTCCGTTTCGGCCATTCCGGGGAGAGCAAGCGCACGAAGATATGCAAGGTTCACGAGAAGATACAGGATCGTCACTGTCGCCAGGCTCAGGATCATGGCCCAGCCGATCAGCCTTCTGCTGTTTCGCAATTCGGCCGAGACATAGACGGCCTCGTTCCAGCCCCCGAATGTCAGCAGCACGAACACCATCATGAGGCCGAACGACATCTCGCCAACGGGTGAGCCGGACGCTTCTGCCGCAGGCGCGAACAGCAAGCCCGCCGCCGCGACCAGCAGCAGGCCAAGCACTTCCACGATGGTGAGCCAGTTCTGCGTGCGCGATCCGAAATGGATGCCCGCCCAGTTGAGTGTCGTTATGAGGAGGACGACCAGGACAGCGTAGATGGTGCTGGAAGCCGGCCCGAGCCTCAGGATCTCGCTTGCATAGTCGCCAAAGATGAAAGCCAGGAGTGCGATCGACCCCGTCTGGATAACTGCTAACCGTGCCCAGCCGTAGAGAAATCCCACTCTCTGCCCGAAAGCGCGCGTCAGAAAATGATAGTCTCCGCCCGCGTTCGGCTCGGCGGATGCCAACTCCGCATAGCAAAGCGCTCCGATCATGGAAAGCAGCCCGCCCACTGCCCAGGCAAGCAAGAGCATCTCGCCGCTTCCTGCTGCGCCTGCGACCAGCGCGGGCGTGCGAAAAATGCCCGCGCCTATGACAATGCCGACGGTGATCGCGACCACCTCGCGCATGTCTAGGCTTGGCCGCGGTCCGCTGAAATCACCGCGCTCGCCGTCACTCTGACAGGTGTCATGAGGATGTGCGCCCGAAAGCTGGCCAATGTCGTGAGTCGAGGTCAAAACTTCGCCCACAGCCGGTCCTTTCTGACGTGCGCGATGTGGGAAACTGCTTAAGCTCTCCCGCGTTCCAAGGGGCAATGATGCGTAAGATCGGTGGACCATTTCTGCTCCTGATGGCTGCCCTGGCTTTGCCGGGTTGCGGGCGTTCGGGAACTGGAGGAAATCTCGCGGCAGCGCGGGAGCGCATGATTCGGCAGATTGAGATTCATCATTCCGCCGTGCGAAGAGGACATCAGCGCCTGGACGCGGCGGTTCTGAACGCAATGCGACAGGTGCCGCGTCATCTGTTCGTTCCCGAAGTCTTGAGAGCCCAAGCCTATGAGGATCGTCCGCTGCGGATCGGCAATGAACAGACGATTTCGCAGCCATATATTGTGGCGTTGATGACGGATCTGCTTGCAGTCGAGCCTGATGATGTCGTGCTCGAGGTGGGGACCGGATCAGGATATCAGGCGGCGGTGCTCTCGCATCTGGTGAAGCATGTCTATTCAATCGAGATCGTCGCGCCGCTTGCATCCCAAGCGACCGAACGCCTTGCGGCCCTGAGCTACGATAACGTGACGGTTCGTCAGGGAGACGGCTACGCCGGTTGGCGTGAACAGGGGCAATTTGACGCGATCATTGTGACGGCTGGTGCCGACCACATCCCAGGGCCTCTGCTTGAGCAGTTGAAGCCGGGAGGTAGGCTCGTTATCCCCGTCGGCCCTTCGAACGATCAGCAGCTTACGCTTGTGCACAAGGAGCGGACCGGGCAGGCCCGGACACAGCCGATCCTGTCCGTGGCGTTCGTCCCCTTCACCAGGGCAGCCGAGAGCGACTGATGTGGTGCGCTCCCGCGCACCACATCAGCAGGAGGCTCGAAACAATCGTTGAGGAAACGCGCCGTTACTTTCGTTCGAGAGCGGGGCGAAGTGAGAAGCTGAACTGATGCGGTGGATACATCCCTTCGACCGGCATCCACCGCATCAGTAGGCTATGACCCTCTCAAACTGGTCTGAAACAGATTCCTGACCAACCTGTCCTCAAGAATGCGTCCAGTCACATACAGGGCCGCGAAGATGGCTGCAAAGGCATAGGCCGCAGTGGGTGAAGGCTTCTTGTCCTTGTTGTCCTTGTCGTTCTTTTTGGGTTTTTCCGGGATGGGTGCACCCAGCGCTTTGTCTATCGGGTTCTGCGGCAGCGCCTCATCCTTCTTCGTCTCGGGCTTTTTCTTAGCCTCGATCGATGGGCTTTCCAGCTTTCCAATGACTATGGTCGCGCCCGCGAAGCTCAGAAAAAGCAGCGGCGCGAGGAAGCAGAAAAGCAGGGCCCGGCTGACCAGACGATAGTGGAGAACGGACCCTTGCGGACCCTTCTCGATACGGAGAATGCCGCTGTCGAAAATGGACATCCGGTCCTGGGCAGCCTGATCCCTCTTCTGGAAAGTCAGCCTATCCTTCAGTCGATCATAGTGGGTGCCGTTCTGGCGGAACAGGGGATCGAGCCTGCCGAACGCATCATCGTTCGTTTGCCCGGGGGCAAGCGCCAGACTGCCCTCGACGTGCCAGATCCAGTCGATGAAGCGCGGTTTCACATGATCTCCATTCAAGAGAGCTTTCAACGTCACCTGAAGCCTAGCGAATGACGGAATGAGGTAGCGGTTCGGTTATTCGGCTGGCAGCACAACCGGGGCGACCCGTTCCTTGCCGAACCGTGCATTGATGCTTTTCCAACCTTCGGTGAAGGGGTAGGCCATCGTCTCGCGGATCGACATCTTGCGTCCACCCTCCATCCCCAGCAGTTCCGCTTCGCCATCGACGCAAGTGCCGAACAGTCGATCGATGATGATCCAGGTGCCGGCATAATTGCTGCGGCTTGCTTCATAATCCTGCGAATGGTGCAGGCTGTGATGTTCAGTGGTATTGAACAGGAAGCGCCACCAGCGCGGCGTGTTGAAGCGGACATTGATATGCTGATAGGTGCCGACCGCAAGCCCGAAGGTGCCCGCGAGTAGGGCGGCACGCGGCAGGAAGTCGAAGAAGCCGCCTACGCCCAGCCCAATCAGGAACAATTCCACGGGATTGCCGACCGCGCCCTTGTTGACGTTGAGCTGGGTGATGTAGTGATGGGGGGCGTGGGTTAGCCAAAGCGGGCGCCAGTTATGCATACCGCGATGCATCCAATATTGCCCGAAATCAAAGATGAACGAGATCATGAACGCCTGCACGAGCAGGGGCAGGCCCATGAACCAGCGGAATTTTTCCCAGTGGAAAAGACCCTGTACCGCTTCGATCATGGCGCCGTCGCCAATATAGCCATCGATCAGGCGGAGTATCGTGAAGCCGAGCCCGACATAGAAAAGGTCGATGACCAGTTCCTTCCACGTCAGGCGCCAGCTGGCATGGCGGGGATTGACCCATTCGAGCGCCAGCAGCAATATCTTGAAGCCGATGCCGATGCCGATGGCGGTCGATGCCGTCGCGATCGAGTTGGGTGCATAATACCAGAAGGCGATCAATGCGAAGAGCGCCGTTGGCTGGAACCAGGTGAAGAAATGGCGCTTGATCGGACCGCCTTCGACTCTAGGAATATTTTCCCAGCCGATAGTCACCGGCGATTGACCGCCGATCATTCTCTTGCCTACGCGAACTCCGTCCCGAACTCCGTCCATGTGCTTATCCTTGGCACGAGGAAGCGATATGTCGTCGCCGCTCCCTGGAGGTGATGTCGGTTCAAGCTTCGTAAAGCCGCGCCCATCACGCCAGACATCAATCCGCTATATATCCCATAGACCCAATCTATGCCCCATTGAGGGTGGGCTATCGGGCGATCGTCGCGTGGCGGAAAAGATGATGCTCCTCCTCCGCCATCCACTGACGCGCTTCCGGTGTAACGGGCGTCTCCCGGCTGAAGATGAAGTCGGGGACGTGAAGGTCGAGGACGAAGCGCAGATGGCAAGTCCGGTTGTCGATACGCCGTGACAGGATGATGGAGCCGTCCTGTTGAAGCTCCATTTCGCCGGCCGCGATTTTCCGGCCCAGATGGAGAGGCCGGGTGCTGTGGCTGATGCTTCTGCCGCCCAGCGCCACCGACACTTCGTAGCTTTCGATCTCCTGTTCGGTGACGATGCCGACCGTCAGCGCTTGCCCAAGGCTGGCGGCGTTCCGCAGCGCGTCATCCAGATGGGAGGACCGGGACTGGGCATAGGCGGCATGTTCGCCGGCGAGGATAAGCCCGCCCACCATCGGTTGCTCCGGCCCGTTTCGCCCATCCCGCATACTTACAAGGCGCAGGCCGAGGAGCGGGCCGTGAAAGCATTGCTGTCGCCAGTCCTCGACATAGGCGCCGGATGGCGCGAATTCGATCACGCTGTTGCCGATGAAGCGAAGGTCTGCTGGCTCGGGCCACTGGTTGCGTGGCTGGTAGCTTCTGGCGATCCGCCAGGACATCTGCTGCCTGTCCCCATCCCATAGCGTGTCACCGACCCAGCCCTGACGATCGAGCAGAGGCGTCGCCGCGCCATCGGGCAGGCGCAGGTCGATGGTGAAGCTTTTCGACTGGAACCAGAAGACCGTGCTGCTCTCGTCGGTGAGCCCGGTGCTGAAGCTTATGCTCTTGCGCCGGAACGCGCCGAGCAGGCGGCGCGGGAAGGTGATGTCTTGAAGACCCGTGGACGGCAGTTTTTCGAGCAGTTCGGCAAGAGTCATGCGTTGGCCGCCGCGTCCCGCGGGCCAAAGGAATCAAGCGGGACTGCGTCGTCCAGCACCAATTCTCCGCTGGCGATCCGGCGTTTGAGATAGGCGAAGGTCTGCGCCGTCTGGTTGAACAGATGCTCGCCCACCTTGAGCGGCGCATATTTCGGCGCCTCACCGCGCACGACCGGAGCGACGACATAGTCATAGTCGCAGGCGTGGAAGAGCGCGAAGGCATAGCGCTCCTCCATCACCTTCTTCACCCGGTGCCGCGTGGCCATGTAGCGGCCGTTGGACAATATCTCCATCATGTCGCCGATATTCATGATGATCGTTCCCTCGACCAGCGGCACGTCCGCCCACTCGCCCTGTTTGTCGACGATCTGAAGGCCGGCGGCGGTGGAGAAGAGAAGGGTGAAACATTCATAATCGGTGTGAGCGCCGATCCCCGGCCTGTCCTCCGCGCCTGCGTCAAAGGGATAGTGGATCAGGCGCAGCTGGCTGGGCGGATGGCGCAGATGCGCATCGAAATACCGCTCCTCAAGGCCCAGCGCCAGCGCGAAGCCGCTGAACAGAAGCCGGCCAATGCGGATGGCATGGGCGTAATAGGCCTGCACATCCTCCCGAAAACCGGGCATGTCGGGCCAGCTGTTGGGGCCGAGCAGTGGTCGGCGGCCCTCGGTCAGCGGATAGTCGCAACCGATGTCATACGCTTCCTTGAGGTCGTTTGTGGCGCCGCCAAACTGCTCCTCGCCCACCGGGACGTAGCCGCTATGGTTTTGGGAATGGCCGATATAGTTGCGCATCTTGGTCGCCTGATCCAGCGCGAAATAGGCCTTGGCGCGGACGAGCAGCCGCTGGAACAGGCCATGATCCAGCTGATCGCCGTCTATATAGAGGAAGCCGGCTTCGGCGCAGGCGCGGTCAAGCTCTTGCGCGACGATCAGCCGATCTTCCAGGCGGTCGCTGCTTAGTCTGCTGATGTTGACGATAGGAAGGAGGGGGGAATCGATCATACGGCCAGCTTATGTCGCGCAGGACATAGCGATAGACGCGGCGATAAGATGTTTGCCATTGATTTTATCTATGACAGGGGCATTTTGAACGCGCGCGGATAGAAGAGGATGAGATGAGCGATCGGACGCCGCTGACCGACAGGAAATTCGCCAGCCGCGTCGACTGGAACCTGATGCGGACCTTCGTCGACATTGTCCGCGCCGGTGGCATCGGCGCGGCCGCGCGCCAACTCAACCGCCAGCAGCCGAGCATCAGCGCGGCGCTCAAGCGGCTGGAAGACCATGTCGGCGCGACGCTGCTGCATCGCACGGCTAGCGGTGTCGAGATGACGGCGGCGGGCAAGGCGATGATGGCGCTGTGCGAGGATATGCTGGAATCCGCGCGTATGGTGCCGCATCAAATCGCTCAGGCAACGAAACGTGTCGAGGGCCTTGTTCGCATCCAGATCGTGTCCGGATTGGTGTCGGCCGAATTTGACGAGGCGATAGCGAGCTTTCACCGCCGCAATCCCGCCATCCATATCGAGATTCGCGTCTCGCCTTGGCGGCAGGTGCTCGACGCGCTGGAGCAGGGCGAAGTGGAGATCGGGGTCGGTTATGACAGCAGCGTGCGAGGTTCCTTGATGTACGAGCCGCTGCTGGTGGAGCGGCAGCAAATCTATTGTTCGCGATCCAATCCCTATTTTGGCTACCGCATTAGCCGGCTGGGCGAACTCAAGGATCAGGGTTTCGTGCTTACCGGCGACGACGAGATCGAGCAGATCACCCATCTGCGCCGTCGCTATCGCCTGGGCACCAGGGTCGGCGGACTGGCGGAGGACATAAACGAGGCCCGGCGCCTGATCGTGCAGGGTATAGGTATCGGATTTCTGCCGGTCCTGGCTGCCGAGGATGAGGTAGCCAAGGGCCGGCTCTGGCCGATGCTTCATGCGGACTTCGAGCCGTCCTACGACATCTTCCTGCTCGCGCGGTCCGAACCGGCGAGAGACACAGCGACCCAGCTTTTCTGGGAGGAGGTCATGAGGCG
The DNA here is from genome assembly GCF_059693745.1 of Sphingobium sp. WR1. Classification (NCBI taxonomy): domain Bacteria; kingdom Pseudomonadati; phylum Pseudomonadota; class Alphaproteobacteria; order Sphingomonadales; family Sphingobiaceae; genus Sphingobium; species Sphingobium sp. WR1. Next base: position 17,721 of record NZ_JCATID010000007.1, read on the forward strand.
GGTCAGGGCGCAACGCAGGTCATAGCTCTTGTCTATGCCTTTCATTGGCAAAATCTGCCTCCCTGCATGACGCGGTGCAGCGCAGTGTGCGGACACTGAAGGAGCTGCGGCGTGCAAACCAGCCTGAAGAACCGGATTTTCGACCATATTCCGCCGGCAATGATCGCGTTGGTGCTGTGTTTCTGGGCGTTCGGCCCGCGGGATCTGGTCAATCATCCTTGGGCGCTGACTGTAACGGCGCCCCTGATCGTCATCATCGTGCTGACGCTCGAATGGGTCAATGAGCGGCACGCCGGCTGGCGCATGAACAGAAGAGAGTTCCTCACGGACCTTTATTATGCCGTGCTGAGCGCCACCGTCATCTCCTGGCTCACGCAGAAGCTGGCAGAGGATCCGCTGGCGGCCGCCAAGGCGTCGCTCGGCATCACAACTCACTGGGTGACGCAGCTTCCCTGGCTGGCGCAGGTCGCGCTGGCGATCTTCATTCTCGAATTCGGCCAATATTGGATGCATCGGCTGATGCACAACTGGACGCCCTTCTGGCTGACCCATGCGCCCCACCATCACATCACTCAGCTGAACGCCGCCAAGGGCTCTGTCGGCAATCCGATCGAACTGTTCCTGATCAGTCTGAGCCTGCTCGCCCTGTTCGATTTCGACAAGACCGCGCTGTTCGCCGCATTCAACACCATGGGCGTGATTTCGGTCTTCGCCCACGCCAATGTCCGCGCCGATCCGCCGATCTGGTACGCCTTCTTCTTCACGACGATCCGGCACCATAGCCTGCACCATTCGACGGACTATGAGAGCACGCGCTGCAACTATGGCAACTCGCTGATCCTGCTCGACCGGATCTTCGGCACCTATCGCGAGGGTGAAGGCGTGCTCGTTGGTCAGGATGACCGAAAGCGTCTCTCGATCCGGGAACAGACACTGTTCCCCTTCCAGCCGATGATCGACCGATATCAGGCCTACAAGGCCGCACGGGCGGGCGGTGAATTTGCCGCTAACGACCAGAAAGAGCCTGCGGCGACGGCATGACGAACATGCGCGCCGCCCGGATCGGAGCAGCGCGAAGCGCGCTTTCCCGTGGTGATCCGGGCGCGACGCAGCGCTTTGCCACCATGCTGCTGGCGGATAACCCCAGGGATGCCGAAGGCCATTTCCTGCTCGGCATCGCGGAATCGAGCGCCCAGCGCGTCCGGGCCGGCATAGACCATCTCCGGCAGGCGGTGGCGCTCGATCCGCAAGGGGAATATCGCGCGCATCTTGCCAAGCTCTTCGCGCTCGTCCGCCAGGATGGCGATGCCGCCGCAATGTTGCGGGATGCGGAGCAGGTGCTGCCCCTCGACGCGCTCAGCCGCGATACCATGGGCTGCGTCTATGCGCGGCTGGGCGACCATGCCGCCGCTCTCCCCCATTTCGCGGAGGCCGTGCGGATTGAGCCGGCGAACTGCGCATACCGCTATAACGAGGCTGTGACGCTCAATTTTCTGGGCCGGACCGATGAGGCGGATGCGGCTCTGGAAGCGCTGATCGCCATGGCGCCGGGCGATGCCCGCGCGCATCACCTGCTTGCCGGCCTGTGCAAGCAGTCGGCGCAGCGCAATCACATCGAACGGCTGGCTAAGACCTATGCCTCGACGCGGGAGCCGCGCGACCGGCTGCTGCTCGGCTATTCTCTGGCAAAAGAGCTGGAGGATGTGGGGCAGCCCGACAAAGCGCTCGACACGCTCTGCGCGGTCAATGGCGAACATCGCCGGACGCTCCCCTATAGTTTCGCGCGGGACGCCACGGTGTTCGATGCGATCGAGGCTGCCTGGCCGCTGCCGGCGGCGGCGACCGAGGCGCCGACCGAGGCGCCGATCTTCGTCATCGGTATGCCGCGCACGGGCACGACACTGGTCGACCGCATCCTGTCTTCCCATCCCGGCGTAGAGAGCGCCGGCGAGTTGCAGGCGATGCCGCTCGCTGTCAAGAAGGCGGCCGGAACGCGCACCGCCACGGTGCTGGATGCGGAAACGATCGCGGCGGCAGCAGGCAGCGACATGGCGCAGATTGGCCATGACTTCCTGCAAAGGGCCAGCCATCACCGGCGGCATCCCGGCCTGCGTTTCACCGACAAGTTTCCCGGCAATTTCCAGTATCTGGGCTTTATCGCGCGAGCGCTGCCTGCCGCCAGGATCGTCTGCCTGCGGCGGCACCCCATGGACACGGTACTCAGCAACTTCCGCAACCTCTTCGCGGTGAGTTCGCGCTATTATGACTATAGCTACGACCTGCTCGACATCGCGGCCTATTATGTCCGTTTCGACCGGCTGATGACCCTGTGGCGCGAGGCGCTGGGCGAGCGGCTGCTGGAATTGCGCTACGAAGATCTGATCGCCGACCAGGAGGAGCAAACCCGCAGGATTCTGGCCCATTGCGAGCTGGAATGGGTGGATGAGTGCCTGTCCTTCCATGTCAACAGCGCCCCCGTTTCGACCCCTAGCGCCGCTCAGGTCCGCCAGCCCATCTATGCAACCTCGGTTGCCCGATGGAAGCGACATGCGGCGGTCCTGGAACCCGTGCGAAGCTTTTTCGAACGGGCCGGCGTCGCCATCGACTGACAGGAAGGAGCCTCAGCGTCATGTCGATTTCCTTCACCCGGTTCAGAGGTGTCCTGGCCCTCGGCGCGATCCTCTCGGCCATATTGGCCACGCCCGCTGCGGCCGGAACCCGGACGCGGCTGGTCGATTGCGCGACCGGATCGTGCTTGCTCGTCACTGGTCGTCGTGCGAGCGAGTCCTCGGCGGTGACGATCAACGGACATGCCGTCGCAGCGCGGGGCGCGCGCAAATGGCGGGTCAGCCTGCCGATCGAGACCATACGGCAATGGTCGGCGCCCTACGCGCGGACCATCATGGTTTCAGTTGACGATAATGATGTCCATGCCCCCCTTCCGATCGGGCTGCTGGGTCATGTCGACAATCTCGCCTTCCTCACCGTCAGGGCCAAGTAATAACAGGAGAGCTTGATAGTAATAAAATAACAACTTTCCCTGATATATTGAAAGTTTCATCTTCCGACTATATGTAGGCGACAGTCGCCATAGAGCGGTGCCCGTTCTACGCACAGGAGATGATGATGAAGATCGGTCTGGCGGCTCTCGCCACCTTCGCTTTCACGACCCCGGCCTTCGCGAACCCCGCCGAAAATCCCTTCGCCAAGGACAAGGCAGTCCTGAACCTCAAGGGGCTAGACCTCTCGACCGCTGAAGGCCAGAAGCGCTTGGCGATCCGTATGGATCAGGCGGCGCGCGCCGTTTGCGGCGACCGGGTTGCTGCCGTGCATCTTGCGGTGGAAGCCAAGGCGCAGGCCTGCCGGACCGCGGTGATCGCCGACGTCCGTTCGCAGATCGAGGCGCGCTCGGCGATGGTCCCGACTTCGGCGCAGCTTGCCCTGCGTTAAAAGTCGGCTGGCTTCGTCCTGTCCTGCCTGATCCGGGATCGGATCAGGCGTGGCGAAGCCGCCAGCGGCAGCTTATTTGCCGATTTTTCCCGGTTTCGGCCACCAGGTCAGTGTGTGCACGTCATGAGCCGAGGTCCACAGGCCCTTGGCCGTATAACGAAGCGCGCCGCTGCCGTCCGCCTTGCCCATCCGCGCCTTGATCGCCAGCGATGCGGGATCGATCACGACGAAGGTCTGGTCCTCGGTCGTTCGCAGCCAGACCTTGCCGCCGCCGGTGTCGATGTCGCCATATTTCAGCTCCGCGCCGACCTTGACTTGCCCGGTGATCTCGCCGCTCGCCGGATCGATGCGGGCGACGGTGCCGTCACCCTGCTCCTGAACCCAGACGGCGCCTTCACCGGCGGCAAGGAAGCCGGGCTGCTTGCCGAGCGCGGTGCGCTTGGTCACCGCGTTCGTAGCGGGATCAATGCGCTGGATCGATCGGGCTTCGCTGCTGACCGCCCAGAGATAGCCGTGGCCGAAGGCGAGATACCATGTGCCCGGATCAACCTTGATGGTCGCGATCACGGCATTGGTGGCGGGGTCGATGCGCGAGACGGCGCCCGCCATATTATCGCTGGCCACCCATATTGATCCGGCCCCGGCGACCACATTGAGTTCGCCGGTGCTGGCGAGGCCCGTGGCGATCGTTGCGATCTTCACCGCCTTGCGCGTATCGATGCGGACGAGCGCATTTTCCTTGCAATCGGCCACCCATAGCGAGCCGTCCAGGATCGCCATTGCACCGCACGGCTTGGACATGGCGACCTGCGCTAGCCTGCCCTTGCGCGACCAGCGTTCCACCCGCCCGGCATTGGTGACCCAGACGCTCTTGCCATCGACCGCCAGGAAGTCGGCGAAGCCCGGCACGTCGATGACCTGCTCGCGTGGCTGCGCGGCCAATGCGGGGATGGGGAGGGCAGCCAATGCAATGGCCAATGCGCTGGTCGAAACCCGGATGCGCATGGTCAGCTCTTGCGCGCGATGAACGCGCGCCAGCCGCCCAGCGCGGTGATGTCCTCCGCGCCGGTCAATGCGCGCGGTTCGGCGACGAAGCCCTTGACGCTGCTGCCGTCGGAGAGGGTGACGGTGCCGATCGCCAGCGGCGCCGGCACTTCGACCACGAAGCTGCCGAATTCCGCCACGCCAAGCTCATAGACCTCGACCGCGATGGCCGCGCCATCCGTGCTGTGGACCAGCGCGGGCTTGGGCGGAACGCTATCCGCCATTGCGTAGAGCCGGTAGTTGGGCGCGGTTTCGAAAGCGCCGACGAAGGTCGCGTCGCGCGAGGTGAGCTGCCAGTGCAGCGGCATGTCCTTCAGATGAGCACCGACAACGGCGAGTTTCACAGTCTGCATTTTGCCCTCCAGATCGAGCGGTGGAGAAGATGGGAGATCGGCAACGGCCAGATAGGCGTCGGCTGCATCGAGCAAGGCGCGATCCGTGCCTGCCGGGCCGATCAGGGTCACGCCAAAGCCGGTGGCGTTGTGGCGGATGCCCGCCGGCACGGCGAGCGCGGCCATGTCGAGCAGATTCACGAAATTGGTGTAGAAGCCGAGCGCGCTGTTGAGCGCGACCGGCGCCGCCAGCAGCTCAGCGACGCGGTAGGTTGTGCCCGTTGTGGGAAAGGCGAGCATGTCGATGCTGTCCCACAGCAGGTCCGCCTGGCGCTTGAGTTCCGCCATGCGATAGATGCCGTTGAACAGCTCGACGGCGCTCATGTCCTTGCCCGGCTCCACCACTTCGCGGACCGTCGGGTCTATGGCGTCGGGATCATCGGCCAGAATCGCGGCCATGGCGGCGGTGCGTTCGGCCACCCAGGGGCCGCCATAGAGCAGCTGCGCCGCCTCCTGAAACGGCGCGAGGTCGATCTCGACAATGTCGGCCAGCCCGGCGAGCGTCTCCAGCGCGCGGTCATAGAGAAATTCCGATTCGCCATCGCCGAACCAGACGCGCTGGTCCCGCCGCGGCACGCCGATCGTCCGCCGCGCCAGCGGCCGGTCGACCAGAGGCCGGGAATAGGGATCGGCGGCGTCGAAGCCCGCGACGACGCTGTCGACCAGCCGCGCATCGTCGGTGGTCTCCGTGAAGGCGGTGATGCAGTCGAGCGTCCGGCAGGCCGGCACCAGGCCGCAGTTGCTCCAGCGTCCCTTGCTTGGCTTGAAGCCGAAGAGGTGCTGGAAAGCCGCGGGAACACGGCCCGAGCCCGCCGTGTCGGTTCCCAGCGCGAAGGGCACCAGTCCCGCCGCCACCGCGACCGAGGAACCGGAGCTGGAGCCGCCGCTGACATAGGCGCGGTTGAAGGCGTTGCGCGGCGCGCCATAGGGACTGCGCGTGCCGTTGAGGCCGGTGGCGAACTGGTCGAGATTGGTCTTGCCGATGCAGATCGCGCCAGCGGCGGTGAGGCGCTCGATCACTGTCGCCGACTGGCCGGGGCGGTAGGCGAAGGCGGGACAGGCCGCCGTGGTGTCCAGCCCCGCGACATCGATATTGTCCTTGGCCGCGAAGGGCACGCCGGCGAGCGGCAGCGTTTTTCCGGCGGCTATCCGCGCGTCGATCGATCGGGCCGTGGCCAGCAGATCGTCGGGCGCGAAACGGCTGATCCAGATTTGCGGCTGGATCGCGTCATAGGCGGCGATGCGGTCCAGCGTTTCCTCCATGACCGCGAGCGCCGTCATCTGCCTGGCATTGACGGCCTGCGCGATATCCGACGCGCAGCGGCGGCCCGCCCCGCTCATGCGTCCGCCCTCAGCGCCAGCAGCGGGGCGCCGGCCTGCAAGGACTGGCGTTCCTGCACATAGACTGCCGCAATCGTGCCCGTTTCTGGACTTTGCACTGCCGACTCCATTTTCATAGCCTCGATGATCGCGATGGTGTCGCCCGCCTTGACCGCGTCGCCCGCGGCGACCATCAGCTTCCAGACGCTGCCGCCAAAGGGGACTTCGACCAGCCTGGCGCCTTCGGGCACGTCGATCACGCCGGCCGCCGGCGCATCGGTTTCGGCCGGGTCGGTGACGCGGTCGAATTCGCCATTGCGCCGCCATTCGGCGCGCTCGGCATCGAAGGCGGCCTGGCGGCGGGCCTCAAACGCCCTGATGCCGTCTGCATTGTCGGCCAGGAAGGCGCGATAGTCGGCAAGGCGGAATTCCGTTTCCTCGATCCGGATCGATCGCCGCCCGCTGGGGAAATCGCGCCGCCATTCGACCAGTTCGTCGGCGCTCACCGGATAGAAGCGGATCTGGTCGAAGAAGCGGAGCAGCCAGGGCTTGCCGTCGATGAAGGCGTCGGTCTGGTGGTGGGTGTTCCACACCTGGATGGTCCGGCCGAACAGCTGATAGCCACCCGGCCCCTCCATGCCGTAGATGCACATATAGGCGCCGCCGATGCCCACGACATTGGGCGGAGTCCAGGTGCGCGCCGGGTTATATTTGGTGGTAACGAGCCGATGCCGGGGATCGACCGGGGTGGCCACCGGCGCGCCGAGATAAACGTCGCCCAATCCCATGACGAGATAGTTCGCCTCGAAGATCAGATTTTCCACCGCCGCGGCGTCTGGCAGTCCGTTGACGCGGCGGATGAACTCGATGTTGTCGGGGCACCAGGGAGCATCGTCGCGGACGGCGCCCATATATTTCTGGATGGTCTCGATCGTCGCCGGATCGCGCCAGCTCAGCGGCAGGTGGACGATGCGTGAGGGGATGGTGAAATCCTGCAGGTCGCCCAGTCGCTCTTCGGCCGACATCAGCGCCGCCAGCGCCCTGCGCTGATCGAGCAAGACGCCATCGAAGTGGAGCTGAAGCGAGCGGATGCCCGGCACGATGTCGATGACGCCCGGCATCGCCAGCCGCTCCAGCTCGCACATCAGCGCATGGACGCGGATGCGCAGTTCAATGTCGAGGATGATCGGACCATATTCGACCAGGATGTTGCGGTCGCCCTGCTGGCGATAGACGGTGCGCGGACGGCCCGCATCCGCCTCGATCGTGGCAAGGATGGGCGATAGCGATGCCACCGGCCGCGCCGGACCGGGGTCGAGAACGGCACCGGTGGCGATGAATTGATGCTGCAGCGAATCGGCGGTCGCCGCGTCGGCGATATCGACCGGCGCAAAGCGCAGCTTGTCGCCGGGCGAAAGCTGGCCGATCTTCCACCGGTCGGCGGCGATCACCACGAAGGGGCAGACAAAGCCGCCCAGCGACGGGCCGTCTGGCCCCAGGATGATCGGCATGTCGCCGGTGAAATCGACAGCGCCGATCGCATAGGGATTGTCATGGATGTTGGAGGGGTGCAGCCCCGCTTCCCCGCCGTCCGCCCGCGCCCATTTGGGCTTGGGCCCGACCAGTCGGACGCCGGTGCGGTTGCTGTTATAATGGACCTGCCATTCGGCCGCGACGATCGTGTCGATATCCGCGTCGGTGAAGAAATCGGGTGCGCCATGGGGGCCGTAAAGCACCCGCAGCGTCCATTTGGTCGAGACGTCGGGCAGGGCGACCGAGGGCAGGGGTGCGACGGTCGCTTCCTGCGCCAGATGCAGCGTGTCGCCCGCCAGCAGGCGGCGCGCCGCATGGCCTCCGAACTGGCCCAGTTCAAACGTGCTGCGGCTGTCCAGATAGGGCGCGATGTCGAGGCCGCCGGCAAAGAGGATATAGCCGCGCATACCGCCGCCCGAAGCGCGGCCGAGGGTGAGCGTCTGCCCGGACGCGACATCGATCGCCTGCCCACGGGGCGCCGGACTCCCGTCCAGCGTCGCGTCGAAGTCGGCGCCGGTCAGGCAGATGCGCGTGGCCGAGGTGAAGTTCAGCGTCGGGCCGGTGAGGGTCATTTCGAGACCGGCTGTCCCCTCTGGATTGCCGAGCAGCCGGTTGCCGAGGCGGAACGACTGGTCGTCCATCGGGCCGGAGGGGGGGACGCCCACGGCCCAGTATTTCTGCCGGCCGGGCCAGTCCTGCACGGTGGTCGCCGTTCCGCCGCTGATTACCCGCACGCTGCGGGGGTGGAAGGCGATGCCGTTCAGGGCACGGGTGGAGACTTCGCCGCTGACGAAGGCGTCCGACCGGACCACGTCGCGCAGCCAGCGCAGATTGGTTTCGACCCCATCCACCCGGCTGTTGTCGAGCGCCGCCTGCATCGCCGCGACTGCCTTGGCGCGCGTCGGGGCATGTACGATCAGCTTCGCCAGCATCGGATCATACCAGGTGGAGATGGTGGAACCTGCCATGACCCAGGTTTCAGCGCGAATATCGTCGGGAAAATCGACGGCGGTCAATGTGCCGGAGGTGGGGCGATAGTCGAGCGCCGGGTCCTCGGCATAGAGGCGCACCTGCACGGAATGGCCGCTCGACCGCGGCGGTTCGGCATCGAGGAAGCCGAAGTCGCCGGCGCCGCCCCGGATCATCCATTCGACCAGGTCGATGCCCATCACTTCTTCGGTGACGCCATGTTCGACCTGAAGGCGAGTGTTCATTTCGAGGAAGAAGAACTCCTCGCGCTCGGCATCGTAGAGAAATTCGACCGTCCCGGCTGAACGGTAGCGCGCCGCTTGACCCAGCCGGATGGCGGCGGCGACGAGTTCCTCGCGCACGGCCTGCGGCAACAAGGGGGCGGGCGCTTCTTCGACCACCTTCTGGTTGCGGCGCTGGAGCGAACAGTCGCGCTCGCCCAACGCCACGATCCGGCCCCGGCCGTCGCCGAAAATCTGCACCTCGATATGGCGCGCGCGGCGTATATAGCGTTCGAGGAAAATGCCGGCATCGCCGAAATTGCTCTGCCCCTGACGCGCCACGGCGGCGAAACCTTCGCGGACGGCGGCCTCGTCCTCGCAGACGCGCATACCGATGCCACCGCCACCCGCCGTCGCCTTCAGGATGACCGGGAAGCCGATGTCGTTCGCGGCCGCAACGGCTTCCGCCTCGTCGGTCAGCAGGTCCGTGCCGGGGGCGAGCGGGACGTCGTGAGCGGCGGCCAACGCGCGGGCGCTGTGCTTGAGGCCGAAGGTGCGGATATTGTCGGACGACGGGCCGATGAAGACGATCCCGGCCTGCACGCAGGCGTCGGCAAAGTCGACATTTTCCGCGAGGAAGCCATAGCCCGGATGAATCGCGCTCGCGCCGGTCGCGCGCGCGGCTTCCAATATGGCGGCGATGTTCAGATAGCTGTCCGACGCGCGCGCCGGGCCGATGCAGACGGCCTCGTCCGCCTCTGACACATGGAGCGAGCCTTCATCGGCTTCCGAATAGACCGCGACCGAGCGCAGGCCCATCCGCCGCAGCGTGCGGATGATGCGCGTGGCGATCGCGCCGCGATTGGCGATGAGAACGGTGTCGAAGCTCATGCGGAAACGATCATCCGGACAGGCGTGGGGTTGAAGCCGTTGCAGGGATTGTTGATCTGCGGGCAGTTGGAGACGACGACGATCACGTCCATTTCGGCGCGCAGATCGACGGTAAGACCCGGAGCAGAGATGCCGTCGACGATCCCGAGCGCGCCGTCTTCCTCGACAGGCACGTTCATGAAGAAGTTGATGTTGGAGACGATGTCGCGCTTGCCGCGACCCTCCCGCAGGTTGGCTTCCAGGAAATTCTCGACGCAGGCATGTTCCGCCTTGGTATGATGGCCGTAGCGCAGCGTGTTGGACTCGCAGGAGCAGGCGCCGCCGATCGTGTCATGATAGTCGACCGAGGTGGCGGTTATAGTCATCATCGGCTGGCCTTCATTCGACCGCAGCACGGTTCCCTGACGCAGGAACAGATTGCCCTGTGCCGCGACCGTATCCTGCGCGCTGTACCGCTCGGCATCGTCCTGCGCCGAATAGAGCAGGAAATCGACTGCCTGGTTGCCCTCCAGGTCGACGATGCGCAGCGTCTGGCCGGCAGCGATATGGTGCAGCCACGGCGCGCGGGCCGGTACGATGACATCGTGCACGATCATGCCGGAAAGGCCGGACAAATGAGGGTCGTCACTCATGCTGCGTTGTTTCCTTCTCAGCGGCGGAAATAGTCTTCGACATTCTGGAAGGCGCGCAGGCCCTCCGGCGTCGCATTGCGGATGGGGTCGGTCTCGGGCGTGACGGGTCCGCGCCAGGCGGTCGCGCGCAGCCGGGTGATGGTCCAGTCCGCGCGCGGATCCAGCACATGCGGGCAGTTCGCGATGACGACGATGAGGTCCATCTCCATGCGCAGCATCACGCGCCGCCCGGCTGCGAAGGGGCCGACCTGCGGGATGATGGTGCCGTCGGCGGCGATGGTCGCGCCCTTGAACAGGTTGACGCAGGGATGGACGTCGCGCCGGCCAAGGCCATGTTTGGCGGCGCCTAGCAGGAAGCGGTCACGCCCGTTAGGATGGGGGCCGCTATTGCCGCCATCGCCATATTTCGCGGCGTTGGTCGCGGCGTTCGATGTTCCGCAGAAGGTGTCGTGCGTGCCGGCGTCATCCTCGACGATGCTGGCCAGCACGCGGCCCATGTCGGACAACAGCAGCTTGCCGGCGCCCAGATAGGCGTTCCACTGCACCTTGACGGTGTCGGCGACATTGAGTCGCTCGCTCGGCATCTCGGCGTTGAACAGCAGCATCGAGGCGCAGGCGTCGCCCTTGAGGTCGATCAACCGCAGGCGCGTGCCTCGCGCGAGCCGCCGCGTTGCATAGCCGCCCGCCGCGATCGTCTCTTCCCACAGCAGCTCATCCACCGCCACGCCAGCCGGCAGGTCGTTTGCGACCGGCGGCAGCATCGGCATGGCTTCGACCAGAGTGCCCGCCATGCTGCGCGCATGATCGCGCGCGGCGAGCGGATTGGCGAGGGGTTCGGTCATGCGACTTCTCCTGCTTCCTGTTCGTAGAGTGGCGGCAGCAGCGCGGTCGTCGTCACCAGCTGAAGCTGGTGCACCCCGCGCACCCGGCGGAGCGCATCGCACAATTCCTTCAACAGCACGGCAGGGCCTTGCACCAGCAGAACCTCAAGGGACTGATCATCCTCCAGGAAGACATGCTGGGAGGATATGACCTCCTTCAGATATTCGGCCTGGGTCTGGGCGAGCTGATGCCGCACCCGGCCACGGTCGCCCCGGTAGACGAGCGTGATCGTGCCCGCGAGCATCTCATCCGGACGGGTATAGGCCTCATGCTCGGCGAGGGAATGACGGATCAGCTCGGCAATCAGCTGGGACCGCGACGGCAGGCCGCGTTCTTCCACCATCATGTCCAGCTGCCTGAACAGATCCGCTGGAAGGCTCATGCTGAGCCGTGCGAGGCCCGGGGTTTCGTTGCTCATCTATAGATCTCTTTCAGTCGCTGGAGACTGTCTGCAATGGGGCGGGATCAGCGTTTTCGGGCGGTGGATCAGGCTCCTTCTTGCGCAGGGCGAGGTCGTAGACCGCCGTCGCGCCGAAGCGATGCGGCGCGTGCGGATCCTGACGGCGCTTGTCGATCGACAATACTCTGGTTCCGAGCGAGAAAGCCTCGCGTATGTCGTGGGTCACCATGATGATCGTCAGGGCATAGTCGCGCCACAGCCGGGAGATCAGCGCGTGCATGTCCGCGCGGATGCCGGGATCGAGCGCCCCGAATGGCTCGTCAAGCAGCAGGATGCGCGGGCGCTTGACCAGCGCCTGGGCGATGGCGAGCCGCTGCTGCATACCGCCTGACATCTGCGCCGGGAAAAGGTGCATGGAATCGCTGAGGCCAACAGCTTCGAGCATGTAGGCCGCCTCGGCCTCCGCCGTGCCGCGCGCCTTGCCGAACAGCCGCGCCAGGAAAGGCGCTTTCTCACATTCGAGGCCGAACATGGTGTTCCGCAAGACGGACAGATGCGGAAATACCGAGTAGCGCTGGAACACTACGCCCCGGTCGGGTCCACATTCGGGCGTCAGCGGCGTCCCGTCGAGGAAAATGCTTCCCCGCGTCGGCATTTCCTGGCCGAGGATGATGCGGAGCAAACTGCTCTTCCCTGCTCCCGACGGGCCGACGATCGAGACGAAGGAGCCGGACTCGATGTCGATGCTGACCTTCTCGAGGACGATCTTGTCGCCATATTCGACCCAGACGTTGCGGAGGCTGAGGAGCGGGTTCAATGGCTCGCTCCATGCGCCCAGGGGAAGATGCGGCGGCCAAGAAGAGTGAGCGCCCCGTCCATGAGGATCGCCAGCAATGCGATCCAGATGACATAGGGGATGATAACGTCCATCGAAAGGTAGCGCCGGACGAGGAAGATACGGTAGCCAAGGCCCACGTCGGAGGCGATCGCTTCGGCCGAGATGAGGAACACCCATGCCGGGCCGAGCGCCAGGCGCACCGCATGGAACAGGCGTGGCATCGCCTGCGGTAGCGCCACCCGGATCATGATCTGCCACGAACTGGCGCCCAGCGTCTGCGCCTTTATGATCTGCTCGCGCGGGAGGGCGGCGACATGGGCGGTGATGTCGCGGACCATCACCGGCGCGATGCCGATGACGATCAGCGCGACCTTGGCGGTCTCGCCCAGCCCCAGCGCAATGAACAGGATCGGCAGCAGCGCGATCGGCGGGATCACCGCGATGCCCGTCACCAGCGGCCCGAAGGTGGCGCGCACCGGCGGCAGCACGCCCAGCACCAGACCGACGAGCAGCGCCGCCGCGGTCGCGATACCCAGGCCAATGCCCAACCGTTGCAGGCTGGCGAGCGTGTCCGCCCAGAAAAGAAGCTGCCCGGTCAGTTGGTCCGGCTGAAACAGCAGGTCCGACATCGCCTGCGCCATGCCGCTGGGCAGCGGCAGGATCTTGTCCATCGGATTGGCGGCGTGACGATTCGCCGCGAGGAAGAGATATAGCAGCACCAGGAGCAGGATCGGCAGCGAACCCAGAAGGATGCCGTCGCCCCGGCGAACATTTCGGTTCACCCAACGCATATCGTCAAACCACCCTCGCTAGAGCCGATCACAATTTGCCGGTTGCCGCCAACTTCATGAAACTCTCATCGAACCGCAGCGTCACATGCTGCGGGTCGCCGAGCGTCTTGCCGCCGGGGAAGCTCATGCCGACCGCGTCGGCCGATGTCGCGCCCTTGAACAGCCCGTGGGAAAAGCTGAAATTGCGGACATTGGTCATCGTCTGGATCAAAGCCGGCGCAGAGGTTGCCGTCACGGCCGCCTTCGGGTCCGCATAAAGATGGGTAGTCTTGAGCTGACTGTCGAAGACCTCCGGGCTGGCACCGGCCAGCTTCGCCATGGCGGCGCGCGCTTCCTTGCCCTTGGCGTCCTGTCGCTGGAGCAGGGCCATCGTTTCGTACCAGATGCCTGTCAGCGCCTTGCCCAGGTTCGGGTTGGCCTTGAGCGTCGCGGTGTCGACGACCATCAGGTCGAGGATTTCTCCGGGGATCTGGGCTGAGCTGAAGACTTCCTTCGCACCCGCCTGTCCCTTCATGACGGTGAGCTGCGGGTTCCAGGCGACGGCGGCGGTTGCGTCCGGGCTGCCGAAGGCACCGACGATATCGGCGTCGGACGTGTTCACCGTCCTGATGTCGGTCGGCTTCATGCCGGCTTTTTCCAGCGCGCGTGCGAGCAGATAATGCGACACAGACAGTTCCACCAGATAGACCTGTCGCCCCTTGATCGCAGCGAAATTGTCGGCGCCCTTGAGCAGGACACCGTCATTGCCGTTCGAATAGTCGCCCACGATGATCGCGCTGCTATCCTTGCCCCCGGCTGCGGGAATTGTGAGCGCGTCCATGTTGGTCACCGTCACGCCGTCAAACTTGCCCGCTGTATATTGATTCACCGACTCGACATAGTCGTTGACCTGAACAATATTGATCTTGATCCCATATTTGTCGGCCCACTTCTTCACGATGCCCGCTTGCTGGGCGTAGGGCCAGGGCACCCAGCCGGCATAGATCGACCAGCCGATGTTGAACTCTGTCCGGGACGTCGAAGGTGTTTGCGACGAGGGCGCGCATGAGGCGAGAAATAGTGCGCCGGCGATCAGTGCGAACTTGCTGGACCTGCCCATCAACCCGATCATGATTCGATCCCCTTTCGCATTGCAGCATCACCGCAGATGCAGCCCGTGTCCATCGCAAATATTACATTTTTGGAAAAAGATAATAACAATTACCGATAGCGGGTTTCGCGTTCTAGATCGTTGGTGTTTCCTTCAACTAAACGAATCTTAGGTAAAGCCAGCCGTATGAGCGTCATATGACGTGGCGCAAAAGATGATTCTATGATTCGCCCTCCATCCGATATCGCCGCCGGCAAATGTTCGGCTGCCGTCCGCGGAATATGACCTGATTAGGAGGCGGCAGGCATCATGATCGCCTGCAAGTCGCTATTTATGCGGCGCAACATGATCGACCTTAATACTGAGCAAGTGCAAAATTATTACGCTTGACGCATTCCGTAATATCCATACCGTATCGTTCGCCGCCTTCTGAAGCGGGGACGGGCAAAAGGCCGAGGGCATCGGTCGCGAGTGAGGGATCGTGGATCGACAGGAGGTCTGCATTGTTGGTCTTTCAGGTCGGCCGCCATCGGCTGGCGGGACTGACGATGCAGCGTCATGGATCGATTACGCGATCAGCGGAACAGGCATCCCGCAATGCACGGGTTTCAGCCGCAGCAATGACTATCTGGGCATTCGCCACGGTCAGGGACGATCAGATCAAAACGGCTTGGAACGGCCGTCAAGGCGCCGGCTCAGCCAGAGCGTCAAGGGGAAGGATGTCACTTAAAGGCTCAGCAAAAAGGGGTCAAAGTGGCTATGAAATTGTTTCGCAATACATTGCTTGGCGCGACCATTCTTATGGGCGCAGGAACCCATTCGGCCTGGGCGCAGGCCGCGGCGGGCGACGATGCCGGTGGCGGTACTGAAATCGTGGTCACGGCGACCCGTCGCGCGACATCCATTCAGGATGTGCCGATCAACATCAGCGCATTGGGCCAGGAACAACTGGCCCGCCAACGGATCGACGATGTGCGCGACATTGCTGACTTCACCCCCGGCCTGACCATTTCCGACACGGGGCCCGGCTCGACCGGGACGATCGTGCTGCGCGGTCTCAATGCGTCCGACGCGGATACGTCGGGCGCGTCCTATGACGATGCGCTCGGCATGTATCTGGGCGAGGTCCCGCTTTATTACGACTTCAAGCTGCTCGACATTGCGCGCGTGGAAACGCTGCTCGGGCCGCAGGGAACGCTCTATGGCCTCGGCACGATGGCCGGCGCCATCCGCAACATCCCCAATCGGCCCGACACCAACGCATTTGGCGGCGAAGTGCACAGCCGCCTCTATGGCAAGACCCATAGCGAGAAAGCGGGCTATCAGATTGACGGCGTCATCAACATTCCGATCGTCAGGGACCATGTCGCCTTCCGATCGGCCACGGGCTATTATTATGATCCCGGCTTCATCGACTATCCGCTGCTGCTCCAGACGCCTGGCGTCTCGCTGCCGCAGCCGAGCGGTCCTGACGGCGTGACGCCATCGGACTATGCGGCGAACCTTACCGAACGCAAGGATTTGAATTTCGAAAAGACGATCACGACCCGCAATCAGTTGCTGGTCCAGTTCAGCGAAGACCTTAAGGTCAATTTCACCTACGCATTTCAACGGACGAAGACCGAGGGCGGCCAGTATAACAGCAACCGGGTACTGGGAACGGGAAAATATGAAAGCGCGGGCCGCTATGTCGAACCGGTGAACCGCCGCGCCCATCTGGGCAGCATGGAAGTCAATGCCAACCTGGCCGACATCGCGGATCTGGTTGCGACGACCGCCTATACCGACGTCAAGAGCCGCAACCAGACCGACAATACCGACCTGCTGCTCGACCTCGACTATGGCTATGAGGAATTTCCGGCCTTTTCGAGCTGGAACGAATCGAACGATCGCCGCAAGCAGTTCAACCAGGAAGTGCGCTTCGTGTCACGTCATGGCGGCTCGTTCAGCTGGGTGATCGGCGGCTTCTACAACGAGCAGAAGCGCCATCGCGACTATATCGAGCATGTGCCCAACCATCCGTGGGTCGAATTCGGCACCCAGCCCAATCCCGATGAAGTCGAATATGCCTCTTACACCCGGTCCAAAGTCACCGAGAAGGCAATCTTCGGCGAAGGCACGTTCCGGGTGACGCCCGAATGGCAGGTTACGGCCGGTGCGCGCTATTTTGGATATAAGTCGAGGATCGCCGGCGCGCTCGTCGTTCCGCTCATCGGCGATCCGGTCAGCCCCTATGATCTGCCGGCGGCCGGCGGCACCGCGAAGAAGAGCGGCTGGGTGTGGAAGTTCAACAGTTCCTATAATTTCACCCCGGACCTGATGCTCTACGCCACCTATAGCAAGGGTTATCGCATCGGCGGTCCCAACAGCGTGGCGCCCTGCCCCAACCCGCTGCCTAACGACCCGGATGGCGACAATATCAACAATACTCAGCTGCCCTGCGGCCTGCCGAACGAAGTCCAATATGGTCCCGACACGACCAAGAATGCCGAAATCGGCATCCGCACCCAGTTGTTCGATCGCAAGCTGACCTTCAACTTCAACGTCTTCCAGATCAAATGGGACGGCATCCAGTCCGATTCCGCGACGCTGAACGGCATCGTCGGCATCACGGTGAACGGCGGCAAGGCTAAGTCGGAAGGCTTCGAAACATCCTTCCAGGCCAGGCCCTTCGACGGACTGTCGATCCAGGGCACCTATTCCTATGTCGACGCCAAGCTGACGCAGGACGTCCCCGGCATCATCGCCGTCAACGACCCGGCGGGAAGCTACCCCAGCGTGCCCGTCAAGCTGGACGCGCTGTCGGGCGATCGTCTGCCCGGGTCGGCGAAGAATAGCGGCAGCCTGGGCGTGACATATAGCTATCCTTTTCAGGACGGGAATATCGTCGCCGACTGGACCGCCACCTATCGTGGCAGCGTCGTGACGCGGCTCGGGTGGGATCGCGCCTATGGCGACAAGCTGCCCAGCTATGTGCTGCACCGCACTTCGCTGACCTATGAGACGGACACATACAGCGTCGGGCTGTTCGCGAACAATATCTTCGACAAATATGCGGTGGTTTCGGTCGCCAATGATCGTTCGCGCGTCGGACTTAATGACGGCGTGGCGCTGCGCTATTACAAACAGTCGGTGCTGAACCCACGCACCTTCGGTCTTGAGCTGCGCTACAAATATTGACGTCAGACAAGGGCCGGAGCGCCTTCATCATGTGGTGCTCCGGTCCGGCGACCTTCGCAGGAGAATGAGGGACGGCAATGGCAATCGCTGCGCATGGTTTCAGGCGGAAATGGCTGGTCGCCTTGGGTACGGCGCTAATTTTGACGAGTGGCGCGCAGGCTGTTCCCGCACCCAGGCTTTTCCCCGAAAGGTGGATCGATGGCACGGGTGAGGAGCCGGCCACGCAGGTCCAGCCGCTCGACGCCGACACCTTCGTCATCCGGCAATCGGTCAGGACCAATTTCGAGGCGCCGTTCCTCTACCTGATCTTCGGGCGCGACAAGGCGCTGCTGATCGACACGGGTGCCGAGGGCGGGCGGATCAGGCCGACGGTCGACCGGCTGATCGACCAATGGCTTGCCGCGCACGGACGCAGCGCGATTCCGCTGGTGGTTGCGCACAGCCATAGCCATGGCGACCATATCGCGAGCGACGACGCGTTTCGCGCCAGGCCCGACACGCTGGTCATCGGCCTGAAGCCAGCGGACGTCGCCGGTTTCTTCGGCATCCGCAAATGGCCCGACGAGATCGGCCGGTTCGACCTTGGCGGCCGTATGCTGAACATCATTCCGACGCCGGGACACCAGGCGGCCGCGATCATGGTCTATGATTCCCGGTTGAAGATCCTGCTGTCGGGTGACACGCTTTATCCTGGTCGCCTGTATGTGCCTGTCAATTTTCTGCAGGACAACCGTGCCAGCGTCGATCGGCTGGCCGCTTTCGCCCGGCGCCACCCTGTTCGCGCGGTGCTGGGCGCGCATATAGAGATGACGCGCGCGCCCGGCCGCGACTATCCGCAGGAAGCGCCGACCCACCCGGACGAGCATCGGCTGGAACTGTCGGCACGGAGCATCGGCGAACTGCGTGCCGGGCTGAAGGCGAAGCTCGACAGGCCCGGCCAACCGCAGGTTCACAATGATTTCATTATCTACCCGGTGCCTGCGCGCACCGATTGAGGCATTCTGCACAAGACGGAAGGTCAAGTTCCAACGGGAGGTAGGAAAGCACAGTATTTGGAACGGAAAGTCTGCCGACGAAGATATTTCGTGTGGAGGTGGATGACCGCGTTGGATGAATTGTGATCATCGATCACGCTTTCGAGCTTGCGGCACCCGACCCACCCTTCGCCTCTCTCAGCCAGCGGCCAACCAGGACCGCGTACAGAAGCATGAGGCCCGTTTACCCGTCACGGCTTCTTGACCGATTACAGAAGGTGTCCAGATATCGTTCGATGGTGGTCGACACCAGCGTCTCAGGCGGCGGCAATGGGTGACTGGGTCGCACCGCCTAACCCGCCGTATCGATCTGGAAATGGCCCAGCGGTGCGCAGTCGGGCTACACGGCGAACATGCCTTGCAACGGTGGATCGAGAGGCATCCGCTACTCCCGCATCGCCTCCGTCATGTGGCCCGTAATTCGGCTAGTTCGGCGGCGCTGAGGGTGATAGCAGCCGCCTTCACGCTTTCTTCGATCCGCGCCGGGGTGGACGCGCCGAAGATCGGGATCACCTGCTGCGGCTGGTTCACCAGATATGCCAGCACGATTTCCGAAACCGTGGCGCCGTGGCGCTGGGCGACAGCCTTGGCCGCGGCGAAGCGGGCGTTGTTGATCGGATTGTCGTAGAAGCCTTTGAGCGCGTCGGGAACCGCGTCCTCGCCCTTTTCCAACATGCCGAAATAGCCGCGGCTTTGCGCGCAATAGGGGATGATCGCTAGGCCGGCCTCTTTGAGTGCGCCGCCATGGTCCTCGAAATATAGCTGATAGCCCTGCTGCAGGGCATTGCCGTCATGCGGTTTGGCCAAGCCCCAGAAGGGCTCGACCGCGACGAAGCCGGTCTTACCGTGGGCGCTGGCATAAGCATTGGCCTCCAGCACGCGCGTATCGGTCCAATTGGACGCGCCGAACCACCGGATCTTGCCCGCCGCCTTGGCTTCGTTCAGGCAATCTACCAGTTCGCCGACCGGCGTTGCCGGATTGTCCATGTGCAGCCAGTAGAAATCGATCGTATCGACTCCCAGATGGTCCAGGCTCTCATCCAGGTCGCTGGCGATGTCGGTCGGATTGACCCGATTGCGATAATCGCCGACCCGCATATCGAAAAAGCCGCCCTTGGTGGCGATGACGAAATCCGTGCGCTTCTGGCTCTTCAGCCACGATCCGATAGTGCGCTCGCTGACGCCCTTGGGCGCGTCGGGAATCCAGTCGCCATAGGAGCGGGCCGTATCAACGAAGTTCCCCCCCAACTCTGCAAAACGATCTAGAATGACATCGGCGGCGGGTTGGCTAATGGCTGTACCAAATTGGTTGGTTCCGTAGCAAAGTTGGCTGACGGTTAGGTCGGTTTTATTAAGGGTAACGTTTGAAAGCATGGCTGTCTCCCATCGGATTTTCAGTTAATTGATCCGCCCACAGTGGCTGCGCCGATATTTGACGGAGCGTGTCAGGATGACTAGTGCTGTCCCAAGCGTGGCTAACGGCGCGGATGTTGGACATTTGTTGGTCACCGCTTTTTTGCCTGTTATCAATTTGTTGCGGTAGGAATGTCGATTCAGGTGCCGCCCAGTTCCGCAAAATGGTCAAGGATCGCATTGGCCCCCTCTTGGTCGATGGCCGTGCTCAGCATGTTCGTGCCATAGCATAGGCGGCTGACCATCAAGTCGGTGTCGGCGATCTTCACTTTCGAAAGCATGGCTGTCTCCTGCATGGCCTGCCGCCGGCTGTTCCGCTTCCGGTGCAATGGTCGGCGGGCCATCAAATTTCCCGCATCGTAAATTGCTATATAAAATACGCATTACTCCATAAAATTGAAAGTAAAATTATGAAAATATGACTTTATATAGCATATACTCTACGAATATTGTTTGTTCTGTCCGGGTCTGGCCTAGGCCTTCCATGCTTTTGCGCCATGATATCTGGCGCCTCGCATTTCGCCGCGCTATGGTCCGCCCGCAAATGGAGGCGGTACGGAATGCAGATCAGAAGCGGGCGGTCGCAGACACCGCCTATCTTGGATGCCCTTGATAACAGCATCATCGATATTCTGCGTACCAATGGCCGCACGACCAATCAGGATATTGCCAAGCAATTGTCGGTGACGGCTGCAACGGTTTCCGCCCGCTTGCAGAAGATGGAGGATGCGCGCGCGATGCGCGTAGTCGCCGTCACGGATTTCTCGGCGCTGGGTTACAACGTCATCATCGCCGTCGGCGTGAAGGTGCACGGGCGCAGCATTCAGGCGGTCGGCCATGACCTGGCCAAATTTCCCGAAGTGCTGAGCGTCAACATCATGAACGGCGGCTACGATATCGAACTGATGGTCGCCCTGCATGACTTTTCCGAAGTGCAGCAGTTTCTCTATGACCATATCGCCAGCATCGCCGGCGTAGCTCAGATCGATGCCGGCATCGCCGTCGACATTGCGAAATATGAATTCAACGTGGTGCCGCTATGACCGATACCAGCTGGCAGCGCCTGGACGCGCTGGATCACAAGATCGTCGCCAAGCTCGCGCTCGATGCGCGCATTTCCAATCGCGCGATCGCGGCGGAACTGGGCGTGACGGAAGGCACGATCCGCACGCGCATCAAGCGGCTCCAGAATGAAGGGCTGATCCAGTTCACCGTCGTCACGGATTTCCGTATGGCCGGATCGCCGAACCTCTGTATGCTGGGTATTGACGCCGATCCCTCGCGCGTCACCGAAGTTGCCGAACGGCTGAAGCTGATGCCGGAGATCAGTTGCGTCGTGCTGATGCTTGGCCGCTACAATCTGTTGGCCATGGGGCTGTTCACCAATATCGAGCAGCTCAACGAACTGATCGTCGAACAGATCCGCAGCCTGCCGGGCGTCCAGCGGGTGGAAACCTCTATTTCGGTCCACAATCTGAAATATGAGGCCGGGGTGGCGAAGATCACGCCGGCGGCGATCGTCGACTGACGGCTTCTCGTTAGCGGTTCAGATGTCGAGCCGTCAGAAGATGCCGGAGCTGTCAACGCCTGGGGGGCAAATTCCGCGGGGCGAAGGATTGTCGCCTTGTCGGGAGTGATCCCCCGACAAGGCCATTGTTCGTCAAAGCTTCAGCCGGAAATCGACGCCATAGGTCGCTGGCTCACCATAGGTGTTGCCCGCATAGCCGATGCTGCCGAAGTCGATGCCGTAGAGCCGATATTTCGTGTTGAAGATATTCTTCCCCCAGAAGGCCAGTTCCGCCTTCGCGCCGTTGAGGTCGATGTCGGTCAGGGAAATCCTGCCGTTCACCAGATGCCTTGGCGCGCCTGCGATCTCGTCATTATAGGGCGTGCCCACGGTCGTGGGATGATAATAGATTTTGGTGCGATAATCATAATCGCCCCGGACCGAGAGCCGTCCGACCGACAGGTCCGCAATATCCCATTGCGCATAGGCGCTGATCGTTGTCGTCGCACCGACCAGGAAGCGGGCGCTGTCCTTGACGTCGACATACTGGTTCGTGGTCGGGTCGAGGATCAGGAACTGCTTATATTTGCGGTTGGTATAACCCAGATTGGCGCCCAGCGTCACGGCGTCCACGGGCTTTGCGGTCAGTTCGGCCTCGATACCCCAATAGCGCGCCTTGCCGGCATTGACGGTGATGCTCGACGCGCCGCCGGTTCCCGCCTGGAACTGCTGGAGCTGAAGGTCCGAATGACTGGCGTAAAAGCCCGTCAGGTTCAGCCGCAACCGCCGGTCCAGCCAGTCGGACTTGATGCCCGCCTCATAGGAGGTCAGCGATTCCGGATCGAAGCCGGAATTGATCGACCGGGCATTGAACCCGCCCGCCTTGTAGCCCGACGCCGTGCGGGCATAGACCAGCATGGATGGCGTCGCCTGCCAGTTGACGCTGAAGGCATAGTTGACCCGCTGGAAACTGGCGTCGAGTTCGCGCACCAGTGGCGCGCGCTGCACCAGATGCTTCTTGTCGTGGGTATAGCGGATGCCACCCGTCACGCTCAGCGTATCGGTCAGCTTGTACGTGCCCTGTGCGAAGGCCGCGGCCGACTTGTTATAATGGTCATAATCGGTCAGCGTAGACAGCTGCACGCCGAAGCTATTGAGCGTCACGGTCGGTGTCAGCGGGATCGGCACCGGCGAAGGCAGGACCAGCAGGAAAGTCTGCGGATTATATTCGGCGGAATGTTCGTTGAAATAATAGCCGCCCAGAACATATTCGAACCGGTCGCCGATATTGCCGAGCAGGTTGATTTCCTGCGAGAATTGATGTTGGCGGCGCCGGTTCTGGGTGCTGAACAGGTCGATCGGCGTGACACCGAGCGGCACGAAGCTGTTGGGCGGCGCCAGAACCGCCGGGCTGACGGTGAAGCCGACCAGGCCCGAATTGCCGTCCAGATCGTCGCGCGCGTTGCGGTTGGTCCAGCGGCGGAAACCCGTGAGCGAGCGCAGCGTCACGCCGCCCAGATCCAGTTCCGCCGTCAGCGTATGGCCGATCACCCGGTCGGTCATCTTGCCCTGGTTGAGGCGGATCGAATCCAGTCGGTCGGGCGACACGGCCGGCGCATTGCCGCCCAGCGCCGAGGAGGCCTGAAGATAGGCTAGCACATCGGGGCGCACGACCGTCATCTGGAAGGCGGGCGCATAGCTTTCGCGCTTTGACCAGTCGAAGCCATAATCGAGTTTGAGCGCGCCCGTGCGGAAGCTGAGAGCGCCGCGGATGGCATCCAGAACATAGGCGCCCGGATCGCGATTGTCCGGCGCGTTCAGATCATCGACATAGCCGTTCCTCTCCTTGTGGAGGTAGGTCAGTCGCGCCTTCAGGCCGCTGTCGGCGATATTGCCGCTGTCGACCGATGTCTTGAGGCTGTAATAGCCATAATTGCCCGCCGATCCATCGACGCTAGCATGGAAATCATCGGCCGGCTTGGCGGTGATGAGGTTGACCGCGCCGCCGATCGTGTTGCGGCCATAGAGCGTGCCTTGCGGCCCGCGCAGCACCTCGATCCGCTCCAGGTCCAATATGTCGAACGCGCTGCCCGCCGCGCGGCCCAGAATGATGCCGTCGACATAGAGACCGACCGGGCTGTCCGATGTCAGGATTGGGTCGATGTCGCCGATGCCGCGAATGAACAATTGCATGTTGGTGGAGGAGGCGGGGGATGTCGTGACCGACAGGCTGGGCGCCACTGCGGTCAGGTCCGCCGCCGAGGCGATGCCCTTGTCGCGGATCATATCGGCATTGAGCGCGGTAACGGCGATCGGCGTGGATTGCAGATTTTCCGCGCGCTTCTGTGCCGTCACCACGATGTCGGCAATGCCCTGTCCGCCGCTGTCGGCATCGCTGCCCTGTGCCCATGCCGGATGCGCGCCGAAAACCAGGGCGGCTCCGCCCAGCATGAGATAACGCCACTGCTTGCTCAACTCTCAGGTCCTTCCCCGCTATTGGGCAGGCGGGATGTCCTTCCGACCCCGCAGACTGCCGATCCATTGTCGACCGGCCTGTCCCGCGCCGTCAGCTTTCGGGACAGGCCGGCCGGATTGTCATGCTTTCACGCTGCCGAACCGGGCGGCGATTTCCGCCACGGCGGCGCGGATGTCGTTGCGGCGATAGCCGAGCAACGCGACATCGCCGGCGTCCGGCTCATAGCGGATCCAGTTGCCCCGGCCCTGGGGTATGGCGACATCGGGCAGCAGCGGCTGTTCCCTATCGCGCTCCTCGACCTGGATGTTCCGCCCGGCCGCGTCGAAAAAGAGCTGGAAATAGTCCCGGAACGACAGATTTTCGTCACCGACAAGATAGGCCTTGCCCGGCTCGCCGTGCAGCAGGGCGCCGTGTAGCGCTTCCGACAGCGACTGGTAGGACATGAAATTGGTCCCGCCCGTCGGCGCATAGGGTTCGATCGGGATCAGTCCTTCGGCCCATTGCATATAGGGTTCGAAGATCACGCTCGGCAGGCCGGGCACGGTGCCGACCATGAAAGGAGCGTTGATGCTGATGACGTCAAATCCCGGCCCGCCCTGCGCGCGCGCGCCTTCGCACGCCGCGCTGCGGGAGCGGATATAGGCGTTTTGCTCCAGCAGATGCGGTGCGGCCTGCGGATAGAAGCTGCCCAGTTGAATGGCGCGACGGACTCCCGCTTCGCGGCAGGCAGCGAAAAGGGCGGGCACCGCTTCATGATTGGCCCTGAGCAGAAAGGCGTCGAAATCGTTGCCCTGCGGCACATGGCGCGGATCATTGCCGGCGGCAAAGATTACCCAGTCGAATCCCGCGATACGGTCGGGCGTAAAATCACCGGCGACATAATCGCCCTTCAGGAAAGGCATGGCCGCCATCGGCGTGGCCGCATGGGGGGCGTTGCGACCGGCGATGCTGACCTCATGCCCCTGCGCCGCCATATGGATGGCGGCATGACCGCCCAGTGCGCCGGTACCGCCAATTATGAGTAACTTCATCCTTCCAGTTCCTTTCCTTGGCGGATGGCGGCGATCCGGTCCTTGCCGTGCATCGCTTCGACCATTTCGGTGAGATCGGGGCTTCGGCGCAGATGGTTGCCGCCGTCGACGGACAGGCACTCGCCGGTCATCCAGCCGCTTTCGGGGCCAGCCAGGAAGCGCACGACGCGGGCGATATCCTCCGGCTCACCCAGCCTGCCGAGCGGATATTCGGGCAGGAAATGGTCCACCGCACCCGGCATCGTAAACAACGATCCGGTGCCGTCCGCGCGCGTCAGGCCGGGGCGAACCGCATTGATCCGGATGCCCGCGCTGCCCAGTTCATCGGCTGCCGCGCGCACCAGCGCTTCGAGCGCGCCCTTGGCGATATGATAGGCGCTCAGATAGGGGAAGGTGAGCGGGGCCGAACTGGACGAGGTGCAAATGATCGACCCGCCTGGCGCCATCAGCGGCACCGCATGGCGGACGGCCAGAAATGCGCTGATGACGTTGATTTCCAGCGCCTGCCGCAGCGCATCGGCATCCAGCATCAGGAAAGGCATGAAATCGCCCGATCCCACGGTCGCGAACAGGATGTCGAGCCGACCGGCCCAGTTATGCGCGCGTGCAAGGGCGTGCCTGATCGCCTGCTCGTCGGTGCAGTCGCCTGCAATGGTCAATATCGCGGCGTCCGGCACCGCCGCCCGGATCGCCGTTTCGGTCTGCGCCAGTCCGTCCTGCCGCCGTGCCATCAGGGTCAGCCGCGCGCCGTCACGCGCCAGGGCGATCGCCGATGCCGTCGCGATGGCGCCGGACGCCCCCGTGATGAAGGCGTTCTGCCCGTCGAGCGCTTTCATGCGCCGATCCCCACCGTAACGGGCCGTGTTTCGGTCCAGTCGACGATCAGCCGACGACTGGTGAAGCACCAATTGTCAGCCTCCCGCCGCCACGCATCCTGATAGCGGATCGCCCAGACAAGAACGGCGTCCTGGTCCCGCAGCAGATGGTCGGCCGTGCAATAGGTTTCGCCCATGGCCCGGTCGCCATCTATCGCTACGACCTGCTGATGGATGCGGTGCTGCGTACCCCGGAACATCTGGCCCAACGCATCGAGCGAAAGCAGGCAGGTCTCCCGTCCCTCGCTGACAAAGCCCGGCCCTTCGATCACGCACTCTTCCGCGAGCACCTGCCGCCATAGTTGTTTGTCCCGGCGGTCGGCGCCGACGGCATAGATGTCTGCCGCCTGTCGCAGCAGGCTCCGGTCGACCATCTGTTGCGCGAAGTCGGGCATCACAGCATCTCGGCGAGCGGCGGAAAGGCGGAGAGCAGGGCGGCGTCCACATTCTGCGCCTGCCCGTTGATCCCGGCCGACCGGCGGCTGAGCAGGAACAGCGCAACCTCCGCGATCTGCTGCGCCGTCAGCGCGCCGCGATAGGCGGGATCGGCGACGGCATCCGGTTCCTCGATCGCCTCCAGCCCGGCATTGCCGGTCATGCCGGTCAGCACCATGCCGGGGCAGAGCGCATTGATCCGTGCTCCCTTTGCCGCAAAGGCTGCGGCTGACGAGCGCACCAGCCCGACCAGTCCATGTTTCGACACGGAATAGGCGGGGGCTTCGGCAAAGCCGATCACGCCGGACAGCGAAGCAGTCACGACGCAACTGCCGCCGGGCCGAATCCGCGCCCGCGCCTGCTGCACCCCCAGATAGGTGCCGCGCAGATTGACGGCGATGATCCGGTCGAAGGTTTCGATCGAAAGCGTCTCCAGAGGCCCGTAAGGCTGGATCATGCCTGCGTTCAGGAACACCGCGTCGACGCCGCCGAACCGGGTTTCAACCAAATCGAACATCGCCTGATTGTCGGCCTCGCTCGCAATGTTGGCGCGGATGGCGACCGCCCGACCGCCGCGCGCGGCGATCAGTTCCACCGTCCGCTCCGCGCCCGGAAGGTCGATGTCGGCCACCACCACCTGCGCGCCTTCCATCGCCAGCCGCTGGCAGGCCGCCCGGCCGATCCCCGATCCGCTGCCGGTGACGAGCGCGACCTTGCCGGTGAAGGAGGGGCTGCTCATTCCGCGGCCGCCTGCGCCGGGCGAGACTGGAAATGCGGTATGACCTTGGCGCCGATGTTGCGGATCGTCTCCATGATCGCCGCATGTGGCACCGTGCCCATCTGGAACAGGAACAGCACTTCGTCGGCGCCGGCTTCCTGTAACCGCGTCACGTAACGGATGCAGTCGTCCGCATTGCCATAGGCGTCCTGCGCCACCGAATAGTTGCTGACATGCTCGTCGCCGACGGGAATATGTTCTTCCGACAGATAGGCGACGACCTGTTCCTTGCCCTTGTCGAGCGCAGCTTCCTGTTCCTCGGCGGACAGATCCTCAATGCTGGGCTTCGGCCCGCCCTGATACCAGTGGGCGATGGCTTCGGCGAAGAAGCGCTGGCCGCGTAGCCCGATGCGGCGGGCTTCCTCGCGGTCGTCCAGCACACAGGCGGCGCAGAAGGCGGCGAGATGCTCCGTCGGCACCACGCCGACCTGTTCCTCGGCCCTGCGGTTGCGGAAATTCTCGCGGTAGATGGCGTTCTTGCGCGCGATTTCCTCCGGGCCGGAAAAGCCCAGCACCAGTGCGCCGATGCCGCGCTTGCCCGCCAGTTCCAGCGTCGCTTCACGGGTGCAGGCATAGTAAAGCGGCGGATGCGGCTTTTGCAGCGGCTTGGGGTGGATCGGGCGGCGCGGGATCTTGATATATTGCCCGTCATGCTCGATTTCGTCCTGCGTCATGATCCTGGGGATCAGATACATGGACTCGTCGATCATCGGTTGCAATTCGGCGAGATCATAGCCGAACGTGCCCGCTTCCTGCTGCGTCCCGCCCTTGCCCATGCCGAAATGGACGCGGCCGCCCGACAATATGTCCAGCGTGGCGATGCGCTCGGCCACCTTGACCGGGTGGTTCATCGCGGGCGGCAGGCAGACGACGCCATGGCCGATGCCGATCCGCCTGGTCCGGCCCGCCAGATAGGCGAGCATGGTTTCGGGCGCCGACATATGGGCATATTGGGTCAATGCGGTGTGTTCGACGCACCAGACATTGTCGAAGCCGACTTCCTCGGCCAGCACGACCTGTTCGACGATTTCCTGAAAGCATCGCACTTCGGACGCGGGCGACGGATCGGCCATCTGCGCCTCGTAGATGATCGAGAATTTCATGACCTCTCCTGCAACTTGTCGCCGGTTGTTTCCGGCATCCTATTCGGGGTCGCGCGGCGGGCATCATCCATTTGGATTAGATGCGGCAAAAATATACGCAAATATCAAGTTATATAAATGTATACCGTTATAATGCGTATATATATTTCACATAATCACCGGTTTGTGCAATCAACTGTCAAGCTCGATGCCGTTGCCGCTGATCATCGGCACGACGGTCCACTGGCCGTCGGGCGCGCGCATCCATCCCGCTGCCGCCAGCGCGCCCCCGTCGACATGGATGGTGGTGCCTGTGACCCAGGCCGCCAGCGGACTGGCCAGATAGAGGGCGGCGCCCGCGCTGTCCTCCGGCTTGCCGAAGCGACCGAGCGGAATCCATTTGTCCATATGCGCCCGGTTCCGCGGCGGGATCATATGGTCCAGCGGCACCTGCGGCGTGTCGGTGGTCTCCGGCGCGATGGCGTTGACGCGGATGCCTGCTGGCGCCAGTTCCAGCGCGAGGCATTGGGTCAGACCGGTGACAGCCGCCTTTCCCGCTCCATAGATGGCGCAATGGGGTATCCCGCGAAAGGCCTCGATCGAGGTGATGTTGATGATGCTGGAGCCGGGTGCCGCCGCGCGCAACAGCGGCAGCATGGCGCGGGTGACGCGCACGACCTGACCGAAATTGATGTCCAGACTATCGTCGATCTCCTCGTCGCTCAGGGTTTCGAAAGCCTTGCTGTGAAGGAAGTGGCCGACATTGTTGATCAATATGTCCAGTTCGTTGTCGGTTTCGCGGATTCGGTTCGCCAGGGCATCGACGTCCGCTCTGCGGGTGACGTCGCAGCGGATGGCCTGCGCCTGCGGATAGGCTGCGGCGAAATCGGCGCAGCGCGTCTCGTCCGCCTCCGCGATGATGACCCGCGCACCAGCAGCGATGAAGGCCTGCGCGCAGGCCAGCCCGATACCCGCGCCGCCGCCCGTGATCAGGACGGTGCGCCCCGTAAAATCCATGCCGTTCATCGTCTCTCCTCGCATCCGGCATTTTTACCGCTGGGCGCATCGTAGAGGCGCGGATCGGGGCCGCATGGTCCATTTGGATTAGGCGCCATTCCCGCCGTTCGGGCCGTCCCCTCAGGCAATGGTCGAACGGGGCTTTCCGGTCCTCCGCCTCAACCGCGCTGCGAAGAGATATTTCCGCCATCGACGACGATCTGCGCCGCAGTGACATAGCTGGCCTCGTCGGACAGCAGAAAGCGCACGACCCGGGCGACTTCCTGCGGATCGCCCAGGCGGCCGAGCAGGATGCGCCGCTCGAAATATCCGTCAGGCAGGGCGTCGACGCTGGGCCGGAGCATGGGCGTCAATATCTGGCCGGGCGACACCGAATTGATGCGGATGCCGTCCATCGCCAGCCGATCGGCGAGCGACCGGACCAGCGACAACATGCCGCCCTTGGCGGCGCTGTAGATCGGGTTGACGGCATTGCCGAGCGTTGCGTTGATCGACGCGATCGCGACGATCGCCGAGCCGGGCCGGGCGGCGAGATCGGCATGGATAGCCTTGGTTATGAAGGCCAGCGCGCGCAGGTGGATGGCGATCCCGCTGTCCCAGCTTTCCGCCGTCATGCCGTCCAACGAGGCGGTGTCGACGACGCCAGCCGCGTGAACCAGCCCGCCCGGTGCGCCGACAGCCTGCCGCGTCGCCGTGATCGCCGGCTGGATCGCATCCAGATCGCGCAGGTCGATGGCGATCCCGGTCGCGGACGCGCCAAGGGTCTTGGTGATGGCCTGTGCCGCCGCCGCCGCCTTGTCGCCGTCAATATCCCACAGAGCGACGGGCCGCCCTACTGCGGCCAGTGCTTCAGCAGAAGCAAGGCCGATGCCCGACGCGCCGCCGGTGATGATGACGGGAGAGGCGGGAGAGGCGAGGGCAGGAGCAAGGGTCATCGGGCATATCCTTTCGATTCAAAGAAAAACGGGCAGAGACTGGGTGGTTTGGCGCCAAGAAATCGATGCTGAGGTCGATGCCATATAGCCGCTGGACAGCCCTTTCTCCCAGCGCGCATAAAATTTACCTACAAGTTAGTAGAATTTCAAGACGGGATGGCCTATCTTTGATCAAGCATCACGTAATCGGCGTTGCACGGGTCGAAGAGCCGCGCATAAGGGCGGGACCATGAGTGCTATCAGACCACCGACACGCCAAGCTCGCGGAGACGCTACCCGTCACCAGATATTGTCCACCGCGGAACATATTTTCGCCGACATCGGCTATGGGGCGGCACGGTTGGACCATGTTGCCGAAGCAGTCGGCATCCGCCGCCCTTCGATCCTCTATCATTTTCCCGGCAAGCAGCCGCTTTATGATGCGGTGGAGGCGGATATTTTCGCATCCATGCATGACTTCGTGTTGAAGCGCATGGAGGGTGTGAGCGATCCGATGGCCCGGCTATTGGCGTTGCTTGACGCCTGGCTCGATTTCCTGGTCGGCCGCCCCACCGCTGCGCGCATCATCCAGCGGCTGATCGCGGATTCGGCTGCTCATGGCGACAATCCTGTGCGCTTTTCCGAAACCGCCTTGCAAGATATCGAGTCTGTCGTGGCGGCGGGCGTTGCAAGCGGACAGTTCCAGCCCGTTTCGGCCATGTTGCTGCTCAACACTGTGGCGGGTGGCGCGCTGCACTATGTCTGCAATGCGCATCAACTTGGGCCGACCCGTTCTTATGATCCGGCGGCGCCCGCACAGCTCGCCGAATTTCGAGCCATGATCCACCGGCTTGCCCGGGCGGCCGTTACGCCTGATCACTGACCCTTCCATTCCACCCTGTCGAGGCCGTCCGCCATGTCGTAGGCGATTGGCCCGTCCATTGGCGGAAGGCGCGGCGAAACGCCCCGGTGTCGCTGAACTGGGCGCGCCGCCCTACTTCGCTGATGGTCAGGCGGGGGTCCGTCAGCAGGCGCATCGCCAGCGCCTGTCTCGCCCCGGCTTTGAGCTGGGCAAGCGACGTATTTTCCGACGCCAGACGGCGTTTCAACGTCGCAACGCTGATGCTGAACTGCCGAGCGAGATCGGCAGCGGTCGAGGGCGGCTCGCCACTGGCGAGCATCGCGCCGAACAGATGGCCGATGCGTTCGGAGAGCGGGGCGTCCTTCGATTGAGGCTCCTCCACGTCGAAGGGGAAATGTTCGAGCAGGCTTTCCAGTTCATGATGGCTGCGGATCACCGGCCGGTCGAGATAGGCGGCCGGAAAGCGGAAACAATTTTCCGGCGCACCATGGCGAACCGGACAGGGCATCAGATGGGCGATGGTGCGCGCGTCGAGCAGCGGGGGATAACGCATCGCCGCCCCCAGCAGCGGCAATTCCTCCCCGATCAACCAACCATAGAGCCGGGCATAGGTGGACAGGCCAGTGAGGTCGGACAGATAGGCGCAGGCATTGCGCACCTTGCGCTGCACCGGCATGTCCAGCCGCGCGACACCCGCATCCACCTTGAGGATGAGTCTTCCGAGGCGGGGCGAAAGCAGCGCCGCAAAACGATCCATCCGATCGATCACGTCACGCAGCGTCCGACAGGTGATGAGGCATTGGCACATCAGGTCGAAACCGGACTTGGTCAACGGATCGCGCCCTTCCTGCCGGGCGGCATGTTCGTCGAGCAGCAAGGTGCAATGAGCATAGAGCCGGGCGAAATCAGCATGGGAAAGCGCGCGATTGTCCCGCCCCGCCGCGGTCAGCAAAGCGGCGTGTTGCGCCAGACCGGCGGCCTGGAGCAGCGCCAGAGAATCTTCGCCGAACTGATCGACCAGCCGCATCAGGTCGCGCGCGATCGCGATCGATACCTGGCCAGGTACGGGGCGCGAGAGATGCTTGTTGAGCCTTTTTGTCATGACCTTTGCGCTAATCCGGCATTTTCCACATGGCGCCAATAGGGAAAAAGAGGAGGCTGCAATCCGTCAATAGCGTCGATGCCGGACAGGGGCGGCGGGACGCGATTGCCCTTAAAAGAGTTGAGAGGATATCGCGTGACCGACATATCGCTGCATCGGCCCTTCCCCGCCGATCAGGTTGCCCGCTGGGATTTCGAAACGGACGTGGCGGTGATCGGCTTCGGTGCCGCAGGTGCCTGCGCAGCGATCGAAGCGGCGCAAGGCGGCGCCCGCGTCATGCTGTTCGAACGCGGATCGGGCAGCGGAGGCGCGTCGGCGCTGTCGGGCGGCGAAATCTATATCGGCGGCGGTGGCGGCACGGATGCGCAGCGGGCTGCGGGCTTTGAGGATGCGACTGAAGACATGGCCGCCTATCTGAAGGCGGCTGGCGGGCCTTGTGCGGATGAAGCGAAATGCGATCTTTATGCGCAGGAGTCGCTCGATCATTATGCCTGGCTCAAGGCGCAGGGCATCCCCTATCGCGGCAATTATCTGCCCGGCAAGCATATCGAGCCGACCGATGATTCTACGCTGATCTGGTCGGGCAGCGAAGCGGCCTATCCTTTTTGCGACGTCGCCCGGCCCGCGCCGCGCGGTCATGTGATTCAGCATATAGGATGGGGCGGTGGACGCCCGCTGGTCGATCTGCTGGAGGCGCGGGCGCGCGACTTGGCAGTCCAAATCGTTCCCGATGCCCGCGCGGTAGCGCTGGTGCGTGATGGCGATCGGATCATGGGGGCGGTGCTGCGGATCGATAATATCGACCGTTTCGTGAAAGCGACGAAGGGCGTGATTCTGTGCACCGGTGGCTTCGTCATGAACGAAGCGATGCGGCGGCGTTATTGTCCTGACACTTTTCGCATCAATAGCCCGATCGGCGATCAGGACGACGGATCGGGCATCGAACTGGGCATGGGCGCGGGCGGCGATGCAATCCATATGGAGCAATTCTTCACCACCTGTCCTTGGACGATGCCCGAATCCCATGCCTATGGTGTTTTCGTCAATCAGGCGGGGCAGCGCTTCGTCAACGAGGATTGCTATCATGGCCGGGTCAGTCGCCATGCGGTCGACCAGTTGGGCGACCGGGTCTATCTGTTGCTCGACAATGCGCATTTCTCACAGCCGCTTGATATGGCGGGCATCGGCATCGCCGGAACGGGTGACAGCTGGGCCGAAGTGGAGGCTGAACTGGAGATGCCTTCGGGCACGCTCAGCGCGACGATGGCCTTCTACAATGCCCATGCCCATGAAGGTCGCGACCCGCTGTTCGGCAAGCGACCGCCGATCCTGACGCCGCTCGATCAAGGACCGTTCATCGCCCTGGAACTGCATTTCCAGAACAGCTATTTCAGCTTCTTCACGCTGGGCGGCCTGCGCACCTCGATCGATGGTGAAGTACTCGACCGGGCGGGCGCGGCTGTTCCTGGCCTTTTTGCGGCCGGGCGCTGCACGTCGGGTCTGCCTGCCTGGGGTCATGGCTATAGTTCGGGATTGAGCCTGGCCGACTGCACTTTCTTCGGCCGGCGGGCAGGCCGCAAGGCGGCGTCGGCGGGCTAGGCTCGATCCATTCTCCAGCTTGCCGCCCGATCTATGAGCATCTTTGTCGCGAATGTCATGGGTGATCCCATAATAATGGAACGCAAAACCATTATATATTTATCATTTTATCTATATATGCGTATTCAGAGCGCTGATAGGATATGTTGTCAGGGTTTCCGCGTCGCGCCCAGTGGCGCATGGGGGTATCCCGATAACAGGCGAGAGGATGGCACAGAGTGACAGAAGCGAAGGTCGCAATCGTTACGGGCGGCACGCGGGGTATTGGCGCAGCAATCACGCGCCATTTGCTGGCGAACGGCTATAGCGTCGCCATTTGCGGGCGGACGCTGCCGCAGGCGCCGATCGCGATCGATGGGAAAGCGGCCGAATTTGATACCTGCGACATCAGGGAGCCGGCCGCCGTGACGGCCTGGATCGATGCCGTGGCGGCGCGTCATGGCCGGTTGGATCTGGTAGTCAACAATGCCGGTGGTTCTCCGCAGGCCGACGCCGCGACAGCCAGCCCGCGTTTTTCTGAACGCATCCTGCAACTCAACCTTCTGGCGCCGTTGCATGTATCGCAGGCGGCCTATCCGCATTTGCGCGCGGTACATGGCTCGATCGTCAATATCGCCAGCGTGTCTGCCGTCCGCCCGTCGCCCGATACGGCGATCTATGGCGCGGCCAAGGCGGGGCTGGTCAGCTTGACCACCAGCCTGGCCCAGGAATGGGGGCCTCAGGTTCGCGTCAATGCCATCATTGTCGGCCTGATCGAAACGGAGCAGTCCGAACTTACCTATGGCAGCGACGAAGCGCAACGGCGGATCGCAGCCTCCCTGCCGCTCGGCCGGATGGGGCGGGGACACGATATTGCCGAAGCGGTGCTGTTCCTGGCATCGCCGGGCGCGGCCTATATCAGCGGCGCGCGGCTCGAAGTCCATGGCGGTGGCGAACGGCCCCTGTTCTTGGAAATCGTCAAGCAGGACGCAAATAGCCAGTGATGGGCGCAAGGGCATTACGCCCCGCATCCGATCTGGCCCGGTTCATTTGATCAAGGAGAAGAGGGTGTCGATCAGTCTGGAACAGCTCGCAGCGCGAGTCGTGGCGTTGGAAGACAAGGACGCCATTCGCCAGTTGAAGGGGCGCTATCTGCGGGCTTGCGATCTCAAGCTGGTGGAGGAGGTGCGCGACTGTTTCCTTCCCGATGCAGTGCGCATCGCCTATCAGAACTTTCCCCTGTTCACCCATCGCGATGATTTCGCGCGGGTGTTCGAGGAGATGGCCTGCCAGGGCGGGGTCTATGACCTTCATCATGCGGCCAACGCCCAAATCACGCTGACCGGCGCGAATGAAGCACGGGGGCTGTGGTCGCTCAATTTCCGCACCATCCTGCTCGCCACCAAATCGGTGACGCGCCTCGCGGTGGAATATGAGGACGTCTATCGCAAGCGGGACGGACGCTGGTGGATCGCCGAAACCGTCAGTCGCATCACATCTTGCCTGTCGGAGGAAATCGGCGACGACGGTGTGTCGCGCTACACCATGTGGGGAGAAGTTCCGACCGTACCGGCGTGAATTAAGCGAAGAACAGGAGAATAGGATGATCGACTATCGCCTTCAGGGCAAGGTCGCGCTGGTCACGGGCGCGGGTGGCGGGATCGGCCGCGCGGCCGCGCTGGCCTTTGCGCGATCGGGTGCCGCCGTTCTGGTCAGCGACGTGAATGATGAGGGCGGTCGCGAAACTGTCGCCCTGATCGAGGCGCAGGGCGGCAAGGCCGCCTTCCAGCATTGCGACGTCAGCGATGGTGCGCAGGTAAAGGTGATGGTTGCCGCCGCCGTCGAACAGTTCGGCCGTCTCGACTGCGCCTTCAACAATGCGGGTATCACCAATCTGACGGCGAGCGAATATGACGATGCGGTGTGGCAGCGCGCGATCGGCATCAACCTGAGCGGTGTCATGATGTGTATGCGTGAGGAGGCCGAGGTGATGTTGAAGCAGGGTGGCGGCGCCATCGTCAATACCGCCTCGATCAATGGCCTTGTCGGCAATCCCAGCCAGCCGGCCTATGTTGCGACCAAACATGGCGTGGTTGGCCTCACCCGCCACGGCGCGCTGCGCTGGGCGAAGGCCGGAATCCGTGTCAACGCGGTCTGTCCGGGTGTCATCGTCACGCCGATGACGGCGCCGCTGGTCGCCGATGACGACATGCGGCAATTGCTCGATTCCATGACGCCTATGGGCCGCATGGGCCAGGCGGAGGAAATTGCCGAGGCTGTGGTGTGGCTCTGTTCCGACGCCGCGAGCTTCGTGACCGGGCACCCGATGGTGATTGACGGCGGCGCGACCGCTATTTGAAGAAGAAGGAGGGCGGGCCATAATGCCCGCCTTTTCTTTTTGCGCCGACAGGCGCATTCTTTATGTTTCTTGGACAACGCCAAAAAAGCCCCACCTCCGGCAGGAAGGCGGGGCGTCGTCAGCACGCCAGGAGAGAGGCTTACTTGAACCTGCTCAGAATTTCATGCCGACCGTGATCCCGTAGGTCCGGGGTTCGGCATAATAGCCTCCGGCAAAGCCGAGCTGGCCATAGTCGATGCTGCGTACAAAATCCTTGGCGTTTGTCAGGTTCTTGACCCACAACCGGACTTCGCCCTCGCCGGCGCCCAGCGGAATGCCGTCAATACCGATTTGCGCATCGACCAGGTCGATGTCGTCGCCCTTGATCTGCTCGTTGAAAGGCGATCCTACCGAACTGGAGAAATTATATTTGCCGTCTTCATGGGTGTAGCCGATGCGGCCGCGCAGAGTTGCATTGCCCCAGTTGAGCGGGAATTGCGCATTCAGCGCGACATTGGCGGTTAGCGGCGAAGTGAAACCCGGCGTAACGATCGACGCGATATTGACGGGTGGCGCCCCTGCCGTCGGAGACTGTCCAGCCAGAAATTCCTTATATTTGATATCAATATAGCCAAGGCTGCCA
Source organism: Sphingobium sp. WR1 (assembly GCF_059693745.1). Lineage (NCBI taxonomy): Bacteria > Pseudomonadati > Pseudomonadota > Alphaproteobacteria > Sphingomonadales > Sphingobiaceae > Sphingobium > Sphingobium sp. WR1. Next base: position 54,439 of record NZ_JCATID010000007.1, read on the forward strand.
TCGAGTGAGAAATTGTCATTGATGACTGCCTGCGTTTCGACCTCGACACCGGTATAATTGACCTTGCCCGCATTGATGATCCGGGTAGCGAAAGTGCCGACCGGCGCATCGGTAACGGGACCAAGGACCGCGAGATCATCATAGATATTGTGATAGGCGGAGATGTTGAAGCGCAGGCGGCGGTTGAACAATTCGCTCTTCAGGCCGATTTCATAGGACGTCACCTTTTCCGGCCGGAAGCTGCCGAGCTGACTGGTGCCTGTGATTGCCGGGTCCTGCGAATTGAAACCGCCGGAACGATAGCCGGTCGCGGCGCGCGCGTAGAGATTGATGCCGTCCGTGACATCATAGCCTGCCATCAGGCTCCAGGTGAATTTGCGAAACTTCGCATTGCCCGCTTCGGGAACGGCCAGTGGGGCTGCGCCATTCTGGACGCGCAGCATCTTCTTTTCGTCCCACGTATAGCGCCCACCCGCCGTCAGCCGGATGCCGCTGTCCCGTCCGCCGGGATAGAAAGTGGCCTGGCCGTAGAGGGCCGTGCTTTCGCTCGACGCGGTATAGGTAAGCCGAGCTAGAGTCTGGACCAGGCGATAGCGCGCCGGGTTGACGGCGGCGAAGGCGGGGCCGAGGGCACCGAAATTGGCGAGGAGGATGTTGTTGGTATCGAGGATGAAGCCGCTATTCTGATAGCCGTCCTCCGACCCCTTTTCCCAGAAGTAAAAGCCGCCCACGACCCAGTCGAGGGTGCTGGTGTCGCCCGAAATTTCGATTTCCTGGCTGAACTGCTTGTGGCGACGCTTGTTGCCAATGTCGAACAGATCCTGGCTGATCGTAGGCACCGGGGCGGCGGCGATGAACGGGCGGGCCGCCGCCGGGATGGACGGGATAAATTGCAGCAGCGATACCGGCATCCCGTTGAACAGGCTGGCGTTTGAGAAGGCCGGACCGCTGAAGGCGCCGATTCCATCCAGATCGGTTACATAATCGCTATTCCAGAAGCGATAACCGGTGGTCGACTTGACCTTGAAGCCGCCAAAATCATTCTGGACCTGCAAATTATGGCCCCAGCTTTTGTCGAGCGCATGGCTCAGCACATTGTTGCACACTGTGTGGCGATAGGTGCGCGCAGGAACCGCCAGCGCGGCGCATTCGGGATTGGCGAAGGTCGCGGCGGCCAGATATTGATCCACCGGTGCCTGCTGCGTGACCACGACCGATTGCCCATCGACGGTAATCGGCGGACGATAGGCGCCATCTGCCGCGTTGGTCAGGATGAAGGGCAGCGGCGTGCCGCTGATCCGCGCCCAGTCGAAAATATACTGGATGCTGCCTGTGCCGCCCAATTCGATGCGGGCCGCGGTGCGGAACGCATCGGACTTGCGCGCCCCCGGATCTTTGGAATCGCTGGGCTGCTCGATATTGTCAACCAGACCATCGCGTTCGCTGTGGCTGTAGGAGAAGCTTGTGGAGATGCCCGCAATCTCGCCCGGATCGAGGCTGATCTTGCCGTTCCACGCATCGAAATTACCATAGCCTGCTTCCGCCTTCAGGCGAAAGGTCGAGGCGGGTGAACGGGAGATGAAATGGATCGCGCCGCCGGTGGTATTGCGCCCAAACAGCGTCCCCTGGGGGCCGCGCAGCACTTCCACCCGCTCGGTATCCATAACGCTCAGCCCCATGGCGCCGCCGCGCGCGATATAGACACCATCGACATAAAGGCCATTGGCTGCGTCGATGCCGAAGCTTTCGCTGCCGCCATTGGAAATGCCGCGCATGGAAAAAACGGCGGCGCTGTTGCTGACCGTGCCCTGGGTGATCACGACGTTCGGGGCAAGGCCGCTCAGATCGCGGCTATCCTTGATGCCCAGCTGTTCGATCTTCTCGGAGCCGATGGCGCTGATCGCGATCGGCACATCTTGGAGATTCTGTGCCCGCTTCTGTGCGGTAACGACGATTTCATCGAGGCCGACATCCGGCGACGCAGTGCTGGTTTGCGCCATGGCCTGGCCTGCGAGAGCCAGACTGCTTGCGCCCAGCAACAGCTGAAATGCCCCATGTGCGTGGCGTTTCGACATCCAATCTCTCCCCATCGTGCTTTTCTGAACTTTGAAATGAACTTATGCGGAATTAATGTCAATATTATATACGCAAAACGTTGGTGCATCAATTAGGTAGCCTTCTATGACGCGAAAAATCGGCACAAAAATTCCGCTTTTCGAGAAGGCCGTCCGATATGTTTTCCGACCTAGGACGGCATATAAAGCTGCGCGGCCTTGCCGCCGTCGACCGGGAGCGCGGTGCCGGTGATATAGCTGGCGGCGTCGGACAGCATGAAGGCGATGGCCTGGGCCAGTTCATGGGGCTGGCCGCCGCGCCCCATGGGGATGACATCGGTCGTCCGTGCCGCGATGTCGGGCGCACGGGCGGAAAATTCCTCGGTTCCTGCGGTCTGGACCTGACCGGGGATGATCGCATTGATGCGAATCCCCAGCGGGGCGCCTTCCATCGCCGCAACGGCGGTGAAATGCACCAGCGCGGCCTTTGATGCCGAATAGCTCGCCATATTGACGGTGGCACGGATGCCGCAGGTCGACGCGATGTTGACGATGGCGCCCTTGCCCGCCGCAGCCATGACTTTCATCGCCGCCTTGGTGCTGACGAAGACGGCATCGGCATTGACCGCGAAATCCTTGCGCCAATGGGCCAGGGTCAGTCGGTCGATCGGCGCATAATGGGTCGACATGGCATTATTCACCAGCATGTCGAGCCGGCCATACCGGTTGGCAACCGTCTCGATCATGGCCGTGAGCGCCATATCGTCGGACACGTCGAGTTGGATCGCCTCGACCTTGCCGCCGTCCGATTCGATCCTGTCCCGTGCGCGATCGAGCAGGGCCTGCCTGCGTCCACAAATCACGACTTGTGCGCCGCGGCGGGCCAGCAGGGCGGCAGTAGCCAGCCCGATGCCGTCGCTGCCGCCGGTGATGATGGCGACGCGTCCTTCGAAATCCTGGATCATCCGATGTCGAACCTCTTCTATGGTGAAAGCCGTGCCGCATTTGTGCGGGCCAGCGCTGTTCTCCTTCTCAGGATTCTTCAAATTGCGTAATTTGTAAATTAATAAATTCCGAATATATCGGAACCGCGTGAAGGCGGTGTGGCATTGCATATTGCGGGAGCGCCGGATTTTCCTGGAGCGTGTGGCCGAAGGGAATCGATATTTGGATGGATATTCTGCGTTTTCTCCGTCGGATGACCCAAGATGCGAGCGAACGTTTTGGGTTTCCATGCAGCCAATATATGCGGAAAAAAATAATTGTTGAATTACGCATAATGAGGAATAGGATCGCTCCATCGAGAACAGAAGACGAATCGAGGAAATTCGGATGTCCGGAACGAAGCTGGCTCTTGTCGCCGGTTTTAGCCGGCGCGTCGGGCGCGGTATCGCCGTCGCCATTGGCGAACTGGGCTGCATCGTTCTTGTGACCGGCCAAGTCGTCCGGTCCGATAGCGCGCGAGGCTGGGACGGGCGGTTCCCCGCCGAAAAATCCCGTAGCCGTCCATTGATTTAAGGAAGTCATGAGCAAGATTGATCCGATTTTCGCGGCCGTAACCGCGCCGGGCACGCCCTTTGAGATCGGGCAGCAGGACGGGGTCCGCTTTTTCGTTCATGCGCCTTCCGACCTTGGCCAACTGATCGAAACTGCCCGCCGGTTCGGTGATCAGACCGCGATCGTCGATTTCGACGGGCCACAGGGGGAACGGCGGTTCAGTTTCGCGGACATTTTCGACTGGCGCGACCGGCTGATCGGTCATCTGGATATCCGGCGCGGCGATCGCGTCGCCATCTGCACGCGCAACCGTGCCGAATGGATGGTGGCGTTTCTGGCCGTGATCCGCGCTGGTGGCGTTGCGGTGCTGCTCAACAGCCGCGGCTCCGCCGCCGAACTGGTCGCCATGATCGGGGAAGTGACGCCCCGGTTCGTTCTGACCGACGGAGAACGTGCTGCGTTGATCCGCGAGGGCGGCTATGAGGGAGGCTTGTTGGATATTACCCGGCCTTTGGCCGGGATTGGCGCGCCGCTGGAGGATGGTCAGCCCGCCGGTCCGGGCGATTCCTGCGCCATTCTTTTCACCTCGGGAACGACCGGGCGGGTCAAGGGGGCCGTTCTGTCCCACCGCGCCGTTATCACCGGACTGCTCGGTGCGCAGCTCACCGGATCGATGGTGATGCACAATATGGCGCAGCATTATGGGTGTTCGGTCGAGGCGATGATGGCGCAGGTGCCGCCGCAGGCTCTCCTGCTCGTCGCACCGCTTTTCCATATTTCCGGCCTCGGCGCGGGTTTTCTCGCGCCCTTCCTGTCCGGTGGCAAGATCGTCGTGATGCGCCGCTGGGATGCCCCGGAAGCGGTGCGTCTGATCGAGCGCGAAAGGGTGACACAGCTCGCGACCGTACCGACCATGTTGTGGGACATGGTGAATCATGCGCGGCGGAAAGGCGCGGATCTCGGCTCGGTGCGGAATATCGGGTCGGGCGGGCAGGCCTTGCCGCTCAATCTGCTGGAAGAGGTGCGGGCGCTCTGCCCCCATGCGATGATGGGGGTCGGCTATGGCATGACCGAAACGGCGGGCGCGATCGCCCAGGCCGTCGGCGCGGATTTCCTGCGCGCTCGTGCTTCGGCGGGCCGGGTGTTGCCGCTGGTCGACCTGCGGATCGAAGGACCGGACGGTGCCATTTGCGATCCCGGCGAAACCGGCGAGATCGTTGTGCGCAGCGCCATGGTTATGAGCGGCTACTGGAATCGGCCTGAAGACACCGCCAGAAGCTTTACGCCCGATGGCTGGTTGCGCACTGGCGACATCGGCTATCAGGATGAAAACGGCTATATCTTCATCGTCGACCGGGCGAAGGACATGGTCATTTCCGGGGGCGAGAATATCTATTGCGCCGAGGTTGAGCGCGTCCTGAGCGAAATGCCGCAGATCACCGAATGCGCCGCCTTTGGCATTACGGACGATCGGATGGGCGAATTGCTGGTCGCGGTCGTGCAGGCGGACGGCCTGGACGAACGCGCCGTCATCGACTGGGTGGCCGGCCGACTGGCCCGGTACAAGGCGCCCGCTCATGTCGCCTTTCTGCGCGGGCCATTGCCGCGCAATCATGCCGAGAAAATCGACAAGATGGCGCTGCGTGCCTTGTGGCCGCAACTTGCCGTCAAAAACTGACAGGAGAGTTTTCCATGGGGATGCCCAAGGATATCGGGATCATCGACTGCATGTTGGGCATTCCGGAAGCGGAGGATCGGTCCGAATGGTTCGCGCCTTTCCGGCCGCTCATCAAGGATCGGCAGACGCTCCAGCAATTCGCCATGCCGGCGCAATATATGTTCAAGGATATTCCGCAGACCGGCCAGGTCGACGATTTCGTGTCCTGGACCGTCGAGCAGATGGACCGGCACAATATCGACAAGGCGCTGGTCGGCTGGAACGATAATGCGACATCCTATCGCGCCAAGGAAATGTATGGCGACCGCTTTTTCTTCGACCTGCCCTGCGACCCGAATCGGGGCATGGAAGAGGTGCGTCGGATCAAGCGTATCCATGCCAAGGTCGGCCTGTCGGCGATCAGCATCTTTCCGGCGGGCACGTTGCCGCAGGTGGCGATCAACCATAAATATATGTTTCCGCTCTACACCTGCGCGGCGGAACTGGGTCTTCCGGTGCTGTTGAACGCCGGTATTCCCGGCCCGCGCATCCCGATGGAAACGCAGAAGGTCGAACATCTGGACGAGGTCTGCTGGTACTTCCCGGATCTTAAAATCGTCATGCGTCATGGCGCGGAGCCATGGGAAGCGCTGGCGGTCAAGCTGATGCTAAAATGGCCGAACCTCTATTATTCGACCAGCGCCTTTGCACCAAAACATTATCCCAAGGCGATCATCGATTACGCCAATACACGCGGCGCCGACAAGATCATCTATGCCGGATATTTTCCGATGGGTCTCAGTCTCGAACGTATCTTCAGCGACATGCAGAATGTTCCGTTCAAGGATGAGGTTTGGCCGAAATTCCTGCGTGAAAACGCTCTCAAGGTCTTTGACCTTGCATAATCAGACAGAGGTTCCCATGCCCAATACAGAGACCGGCGCCGCCGCTGACGCTCGCACGCCCCCCGTTGCCGTCTGGCAGATCCTTGAAAAGCTGCGCGGGCAGGACTTGCTCGACTGGCGGCTGGCCGAAGTGGAGGGGCGCGCATCGATCGCCGAGCGCAATCTCGACATCGGCATCCCCTTTGGCTGGTATCCGGTGCTGCTCTCGTCCGAACTGGCGGTGGGAGAGGTCAAGCCCCTGCGCTATTTCTCGCAGGATCTTGCTATCTGGCGGGGTGAGGACGGCAAGGTCCGTATGCTCGACGCCTATTGCAAGCATCTGGGCGCGCATATGGGCCATGGCGGCAAGGTCCATGGCAATCTGCTCGAATGTCCTTTCCACGCCTGGCGCTATGACGGCGATGAGGCAGTGGTGAAAGATGTGCCCTATGCGCGCAACATCCCGCCGCAGGTGAAGCGCAAATGCACCCGCAACTGGCACATTACCGAAGCCAACCGCTTCATCTGGGCCTGGTATCACCCACAGGACGCCGATCCGCTATTCGATGTCGCCATATTGCCGGAGGCCGCCGACCCGGACTGGACCGATTTCGAGGTACATGAATGGAATGTCTGGGGTTCGATCCAGAACATGGCGGAAAATGGTGTGGACGTCGCCCATTTCCGCTTCATCCACGGCACCGCCAATGTGCCGCTGGGCGAATTGCGCTGGGGCGAATGGGGCCGTGGCGCGGATGTCAGGGCGAAGATGGGCACGCCCTGGGGCGAGGTCGATGGCTGCATCAGTTACGACACCATGGGTCCGGGGCAGAGCTGGACGCGCTTCACCGGCATTTCTGAAACGTTGCTGGTCGCCTGCCTCGCGCCGGTCGAGCTGGATCATGTCCATGTCCGCTTCTGCTTCACCCAGCCCAAGGCGCAGGCCGAAGGGGAGCGGGCAGGCGTGGCCAAGGCAATCATCCGCGACATCTGCAAGCAGTTCGACCAGGACAAGGTGGTGTGGGACCGACAGAAGTTCGAGCCCAATCCGATCATCTGCGACGGTGACGGGCCGATCCCGCAGTTCCGCAAATATTATGCGCGCTATTATGTGCAGGACTGAGGGGGGTGCGATGGAAGCAGATACCGGCGTCACCCGTCGCGAAATGATTGCGGGCGCGGCCGCCCTTATGGGCGTGGCAAGTGCATCGGGCGCTGTCGCGGCAATGCGGACCGAACCGCTGGATAGCCATGACGCCCTGGGCCTCGCCGATCTGGTCCGCAAGAAGCAGGTTTCGGCCGGTGAATTGCTGGAGGCGGCCATCGCTCGCGCGGAGGCGCTTGATCCGCGTTTCAACTTTCTCGCCCAGAAACATTATGACTATGGCCGTGCGGCGATAGCCAGGGGATTGCCGCAGGGGCCGTTCGCTGGTGTGCCGTGGCTGCTCAAGGATTTGAATACCTATATCGCCGGGCTGCCGACTGAAAATGGCAGCCGCTTCTTCAAGAAGTATAAGCCCGAAGTGACCTCGGAACTGGTCCGGCGGATCGAAAAGGCGGGCTTCGTCATTTTCGGCAAGACGACGGTGCCCGAACTGGGGCTGACCGGCACGACCGAAAACAAGCTGACCGGCGATACGCGCAATCCGTGGAACCCTGCCCATATTACCGGCGGATCGTCGGGCGGCGCAGCGGCGGCGGTGGCGGCGGGGGTGTTGCCGGCGGCCCATGCGACCGACGGCGGCGGTTCGATCCGTATCCCGGCCTCCTGTTGCGGCCTGTTCGGGCTCAAGCCCAGTCGGGGGCGGGTGCCGATGGGGCCGCCGCGCACCGAGGGCTGGGGCGGGCTGTCGGTGCATCATGCGATCACCCGCAGCGTGCGCGATTCCGCCGCGATTCTCGATGCGACCCAGGGACCGGAGCCGGGGAGCCGCTATGCCGCGCCGACCCCGGCGGAGACATTCCTATCGCAAGCTGGCCGGGCGCCCGGCCGGTTGCGCATCGCGCTGATGCTGAATGCGCCCGTGGGATCGCCGGTCGATGCCGAATGCATCGAGGCCGCCCGCAACGCTGCGCGCCTCTGCGAAAGTCTCGGTCACCATGTCGAGGAGGCCGCGCCGAAGCTGGACGTCGCAGCGATCGGGGCCGCGAGTTTCGTTCTGATCGGCGCGTCGGTCGCGGCGGACATGCTGGATCGCGCCAAGGCGACCGGTGTGGCCATCAGTCCCGATGTCCTCGAACCCATCACTCTGGGCTTCGTCGGCTATGGACAGAAGACGACCGGCATGGACTTTGCGCGCGCCAACAACACGCTTCAGAATGCGGCTGTCGTCATGGCGCAGTTCATGGCCGGTTATGACATGATCCTGTCGCCCACGCTGGCCGCGCCGCCGCTGGAACTGGGCCGGATCAATCTGACGCCCGATGTCGATTTCATGACCTGGGGCCAGCGCACCGCGGCCTTCTCGCCTTTCACCCAGATCGCCAACATGACCGGTCAGCCGGCCATGTCAGTGCCGCTGGGCATGGCGAAGAACGGTCTGCCGGTGGGGGTCATGTTCATGGGCCGCTATGGCGACGAGGCGCTGTTGTTCCGGCTTGCCGGGCAGTTGGAAAAGGCCGCCCCCTGGAAGGACCAGCGCCCGGCGCTGTGACGATTTCAGGACCGGTATTTGGAGAGAATGATGCGGGGATTGGCAGGCAAGACAGGGGTTGTCGCGGGCGGCGGGCGCGGGATCGGGGCCGCCACGGCGCGCCGGCTCGCGGCCGAAGGGGCCTGTGTCGTGATCGGCGATATTGTCGGGGATTGGGCGCGCGAAACCGCGCGCGCCATTTGCGAGGCCGGCGGAAGGGCGATCGGCGTGCAGCTGGATGGAACCAGGGCCGCGTCGCAGGCCGCCATCGTCGCCGCCGCGCTTGCCGAATTTGGCGCCCTCGACTTTTACCATTCCAATCTTGCGGGCGGCACCGAAGGCGATATCGATGTCCTCAATTGCAGCGAGGCGGTGCTCGATCGCTCCTTTGCGATCAATGCCAAGAGCCATTTCCTCGCAACGCAGGCGGCCCTGCCGGTGCTGATCGAGCGCGGCGGGGGCGCGATGATCTACACCTCCTCGGGCGCCGCGATTTCGGGCAATCCGTTGCAGGTCGCCTATCCCATGACCAAGAATGCGTTGCACGCCCTCGTGCGCCACGTCGCGCGGAAATTCGGCAAGCAGGGCATCCGCGCCAACGGCATCTGCCCCGGCATCGTCCTGACCGAAGCGGTCGCCCAGCATCTGACCGAGGATTATGTCCGGTCGATGCTCGACAGCCTGCCGCACCGCCGCCTCGGCCAGCCGGACGATATTGCCGGGGCGGTCGCCTTCCTGGCGTCCGACGATGGCGAATGGGTCAACGGACAGTTGTGGCATGTCAATGGCGGGTCATTGCTGCGTGACTGAGGGAAAGCTGATGCGCCCTGTTTCCAACCCCTGGGTTGTGCTCGCGACGCTGCTGCTCATCTATATCGTCAACTATGCCGACCGATACCTCATCACCGGGCTGATCGGGCCGATCAAGGCAGAGTTCGGCATCGGCGATGCAATGGTCGGGATGCTGATGGGGCCGGCCTTCGTCCTGCTCTATGTTCTCCTTGGCGTGCCCTTTGCGCGGTTGGCGGACCGCACGTCGCGGGTGCAGATCATCGCGGCGGGCTGCGTGCTGTGGAGTGGCGCGACCATCGCCACCGGCCTGGCCCATGGCCCGGTCAGCCTGACCCTGGCGCGGATCGCGGTCGGCGTGGGGGAGGCGGCGTTCGTAGCGCCCGCCTATTCGCTGCTGTCCGATTATTTCAGGCCTGAGCGGCGCGGCCTGGCCTTCGCGATCCTCGGCCTTGCCGCCTATGTCGGCCAGATTGCCGGTCAGGCGGGTGGTCCTGCAATCGCGGCCCAGCATGACTGGCGCATGGCCTTTCATATCATGGGCGTCGTTGGCCTGTTGCTGGGTTTTTGCGCCCTGCTGCTGATCCGCGAGCCGCGGCGCGGGGGCGGGGGCGAAGGCCCGGTCGATGCCATGCCCTTCGGTCTATTGCTGCGCTGCCTGATCCGCAGCCCGGCCTATTGCAGCATGATGTTCGCCTTCGGCTTCGGCGTGCTGTCGGGCGTCGCCTTCGGCTATTGGGGGCCGGAGCTTTTTACCCGCAGCTATGGGCTTGATCCGGTGGCGGTGAAATCCACCTTCGCACTCAATTTCGGTGCGTCGGGACTGGTCGGCATGTTGCTGTTCGGCGCCCTGTCCGACCGGCTGGCGCGGCGCAGCATGGTCTGGCCGGCACGGCTTTCGGCGTTGGCGCTGGGCGCGGCGACCTGCGCCATCCTGTTCGCGACCTGGGCGGGGAGCTTCACTCTGGCGCGTCTGGCGGCCATTCCTGCCGGATTGCTGGGCGGCGGCTGGTCGGTCGGCTTCCTCGCCAGCCTGCAATATATGCTGCCGCCGCGCATCCGCGCGGCATCGACGGCGCTGTTCCTGGCGGTCACGACCCTGCTTGGCTTTTTCGTGGGGCCATGGGCGGCAGGCGCGCTGAGCGAGATGATGGGGCATGATGCCGCGGCGCTACGTATGGCGCTGACCCTCGTCATCCCCTTCGGCTTCCTGGCTGCGCTGCTCGGCTGGGCCGCAAGCGGGCGGGTCGAGCGCGATCGGGCGGCCCTGCATGACACGCTTTCGATTCGACCTGCCGATCCTTTGCTGGCAAGACCGGCAACGGAAAGGGATTGAAGCCGTCTATGAATGAGATGTTCGCGTTCGACGAAACCGACCGCAGGATTGTCGAACAGTTGCGGCAAAATGGTCGGGCGACCAACCAGCAGATTGCGGAGTCCCTGAATCTGATCGCCTCGACCGTGTCGACCCGCATCCGCCGGATGGAGGATGCGGGCATGTTGCGCGTCGTCGCTGTGTCCGATTTCGCGGTCCATGGCTTTCATGTCCTTATCCATGTGGCTGTCGAGGTCAGCGGCCGTCCTGCGCTGGATGTGGCGGAGGATCTGGCCGCCTTTCGCGAAGTGTTCGCCGCCCATCTCGTCACCGGCCGCTATGAGATCAGCCTGCTGCTCGCGTTGCGTGACATGGATGAACTGTGGCTGCTCGTCGCCGACAAATTGTCGCAGGTACCCGGCGTCCGCGCGATGACCCCGGCGATCGGCCTGGACATCGTCAAATATGGTCTCGACACTGCGCCGATCGACAGCAGGAGGCTCGCATGAGCAAGCCGGTTCTGGACGAGCTGGACCATCAGCTGATCGCCATTCTGGCGCAGGATGCCCGCGTCTCCAACCGCAAGATCGCCGGTGACCTGGGCGTCAATGAAGGCACGGTGCGCGGACGGATCAAGCGCTTGCAGCAGGACGGGCTGATCGCCTTTACCGCGCTGACCAGTCTGAAGCTGGAAAAGGCGACCAACATCGCCTTTGTCGCGGTGCAGGCCGAGGTGAGCCAGGCGCGCCGGATCGCGCGTGATATTGCACATATCCCGCTGGTTCAATCGGTGATGATCGTGCTGGGGCCGTTCAACATCATGGCCACCTGTCTATACGACGATCTGGACAATCTCCACGCGCTGGCATCGGGCCGGATATTGGCGATGCCGGGCGTCCATCATGTCGAAACCTCATTGGCGGTCAGAACGGTAAAATTCAGCAACCGGGTGGTGCGGATCACAGATGCGCCGATGGACGGCGGTGCGTAACGCTCTTTAAGGTATTCGGAATTTATATAATAAAAATTTCCGCAAATCATTGCTTGAACCAAGGAAAATCATAATATAGCACAATATCGGACGGCTAAAATAGCGCAAGCGCGCTGCCGTTCCGTTCGCGACAGAAGCTGGATGCGCTGGACCATGGCCGGCTCATCATCCTTGTCCCGCAAGTCGTCGGCAGCAAGGCCGATCGCGCGGGCAAGGCCTAGAGCAGCTTCCGATCCGATTGCATCGGCTCGGCTGCTCTAGTCTTTTTTTGCCGCCTTTTCCGAGCCAGCAGATGATTCCATCTGCTTGGAAGAGGCTCTAACAGGGATATTGAAGGCGACCCCAGATGGAATTCGCATTTACCGACGAACAACAGATGATCGCGGAGACGGCGCGCGCCTTCTTTGCGGACAATGCGACGAGCGAGCGCACCCGCAAGGCGATGGCCGGCGACGGTATCGATCGCGCGCTGTGGCACGCTTTCTGCCGGGATCTCGGCCTGTCGGGCATCGGCATCCCGGACAGCGCCGGGGGCGCGGGGCTGGGTCTGGTCGAATTGGCGATCATCGCCGAAGCGGCGGGCGCGCAGGTCGCCGCCTTGCCGATGCTGGGCAGTCTCGCGCAGGCGGCGCAGGCGATCGCGGCGGGGGGCAGCGATGCGCAGCGGACGCAATGGTTGCCGCCTCTGATCGCGGGCGATCGGATTGCGGGCTATGTCCATGACGGGGCGTTGCAGGCCAACGGCGACAGGCTGACGGGCGGATCGCGCTTCGTCACGCATGGGGTAAGCGCCGACATCTTCGTCGTCACCGACATGCGGCAGGTCTGGATCGTGCGCGCAGATGCGCCGGGCGTCGCCGTGACGATGCAGACCAGCATGGACCAGACCCGCCCCTTCGCCCGTGTCGCGCTGACCGATGCGCCGGGCGAACTCTTGCCTGATCCGGGCGCAGGGCTGGGCGCGGCACATCGTGCGGCCCTTATCATGACGGCCGCCGAAGCGCTGGGCGGCGCGCAGGCCTGCCTCGACCGCACGGTCGCTTATGCCAAGGAGCGGGTTCAGTTCGGTCGCCCGATCGGCTCCTTTCAGGCCTACAAGCATCGGTTGGCCGACATGATGATCGAGATTGAGCAGGCGCGTTCGGCTGTCTATTGGGCCGCCTGCACGGTGGACGAGGGATCGGACGAAGCGGACATCGCGATCCACGCCGCCAAATCCTTTGCCGCCGACAGTTTCTTCCGCTGCGCCGGGGATATGATCCAGCTCCATGGCGGTATCGGCTTCACCTGGGAGCATGACGCGCATCTCTTCTTCAAGCGCGCCCGTTCGCTCCAGACCATGCTTGGCAGCGGCAACTGGCATCGGGAGAAAATTGCCACGATGATGTTGGGGGAAGCAGCATGAAACTTGGTTTTTCTCCCGAGGATGAACTGTTTCGGCAGGAATGCGCCGATTGGCTGGGCGGCCAGATGGCGGGTGAATTTCGCGACATCAAGGGCATCACCAAGCTGACCGGCAGCCCGGAGCGACGCAAGGAATGGGAGCAGCAGCTTGCCGCCCATGGCTGGTCGTGCATCGGCTGGCCCCGCAAATGGGGCGGGCGTGACGCGACGCTGGCGCAGCAGGTGATCTTTGCCGAGGAATATGCCCGCGCGGGCGTGCCCGGGCGGGTCAATCATATCGGCATCGAACTGGCCGGGCCGACCATCCTGACCTTCGGCGGGGAAGAACAGAAGCAGCGCTTCCTGCCCGGCATCGCGGCGGGCAAGACCATTTTCTGCCAGGGCTTTTCCGAACCCAATGCCGGGTCGGACCTGGCCAGCGTGCGGACCAGGGCGCGCCTGGAGGGCGACGAATGGGTCGTCAACGGCCAGAAGATCTGGACCAGCCTTGCCCATGTTTCCGACTGGATCTTCGTCGTCACCCGTTCAGAGGAAGGATCGCAGGGGCCAAAGGGCCTGACCTTCCTGATGATGCCGATCGATCAGCCGGGCATCGATATTCGCGGCATCCGCCAGATCAACGGCGACGCGGAGTTCAATGAAACCTTTTTCACCGATGCGCGCTGCCCGGCGGACAGCCTGATTGGCGCGGTGGGCGACGGCTGGCGCATCGCCATGGGGCTGCTGGCGTTCGAGCGCGGCGTGTCGACGCTGGGCCAGCAAATGGGCTTTCGCAATGAACTGGACGAGATTATCGCGGCGGCCCGGAGCAATGGCGCGGCCAACGACCCGCTGATCCGCCAGCGGATCGCCAGGGCGGAAATCGGCCTGCGGTTGATGCGCTATGGCGCGTTGCGGATGCTGTCGCAGACCGACCATGCGAAGATCGACGGGGCGGCGCTGACCTACAAGATCCAGTGGGCGAGTTGGCGGCGGAACCTCGGCGAGCTCGCGATGGACGTGCTGGGGCAGGGGGGCGAGATCAGCGATCATGCCGATTATGAATGGGACACGCTGCCCAATCTGTTCCTCTTCTCGCGCGCCGACACCATCTATGGCGGCACCAACCAGATCCAGCGCAATCTGATCGCGGAGCGGGGGCTGGGCCTGCCGCGTGAACTGCGCGGCACAGCCTGAAAGTCCGGGATGTGGCAGAGGATCAGGAATCCCCTGAACGATTGAAATCGCTTCGACTGCCGCATAGTCCATTCTGACGCCAATGTGGAAGCGGTGTGGACAGCCAATGCTCATATTATATGATGTCGTATGTTTATCGGAGAAACAAAGTTCGATGATGGGAAAGCATAGGGTCGACATGCACGAGGATTTGGCGTGATGCGACCCCGCATATTGGATTCGCACCAGCATTTCTGGCGGATCGGCGGTCCTGGGCAAATGTGGCCCGATGCCGATTGGCCTTTGCTCCATCGCGATTTCCTGCCCAACGATTTATATGCCGCGACCGAGGGGCTGGATATGGCGGGAACCATTTTAGTCCAGTCCCAGCCGGACGATCGTGACACCGATTGGATGCTCGATCTGGCGGCGAATGAGCCGCTGGTGCTGGGCGTGGTCGGCTGGGCCGCACTGGAGGATGGTGCGGCGCCTGCGCGGATCGCGCAGATTGCCGCCAGACCCAAGCTTGTCGGTTTGCGACCCATGCTGCAGGGGATAGAGGATAGCGACTGGATATTGCGCGATGATCTTGTTCCGGCGATCGAGGCGATGCTGGCACATGGCCTGCGCTTCGACGCATTGGTCCAGCCGCGGCATCTGTCCGTCATTGCCCGCTTCGCCGCGCGCTGGCCCGATCTGCCGATCGTGATCGACCATGGCGCCAAGCCCCGCGCGGCGGAACGAATATTCGATCCCTGGCGTGAGCAACTCGCCGCACTCGCCCGCCATCCCAATGTCTGGTGCAAGCTTTCGGGCTTGCGAACCGAACAGGCGCAGGGGCAGATGGCGGATGCGCTGGCGCCCTATGTCGCGCATATCCTGCATTGTTTTGGCGAGCGCACGATGTGGGGCAGCGACTGGCCGGTTCTGCTGCACATGGGCGATCGCTATGCCGACTGGGTGGACGACGCATTGCGCCTTGCCGGTGATCTGGGCGAGCCAGCGCGCGCGCGCCTGTTCGAAGGGGCTGGGCGCGCCTTTTATGGCCTCCATCGATAGGAGACAATGGCGACGCCCGACTTTGGCAGGCTGAATCTTGGTGCCGTAGCGACAGTCCGGCTGAACAATGGCTGATGATAATGAAATATGCGTCCGTCGATAATGTTCAGTCAGCGGTTTCGACCGAAGGCATGAGGGCGATGGCCGAATTGCGAAAGCGAGGATCGTCGGTGACTTCCTTTCCCACCCAGTCCGGCAGTTCGACGAACTGATCCGTGGTGGAAAGCTCCACTTCGGCCAATATAAGGCCTGTCGCACGTCCAGCGAAGACATCGACATCCCAGACACGTCCCGCATGTGGAACGTGATAGCGCGTCTTTTCTATTATCGGGCTGGCGGATAGCCGTTCCAGCATCTCCTGCCCGTCTGCCGCCGATATCTCATATTCAAATTCATCGCGCGAAATGCCCGCACGCGCACTTTTGATCGTGAGCCATGCCCGGTCGTCTACGAGGCGGACGCGCACGCTCGCATGGCTTTCGTGCGCGATATAAGCTTGGCGAAGCAGTCGGCCGCCGTCGGCTGCATTTTTCCAGGAGTCGCTGACGACCAGAAATTTTCGCTCGATTTCTACTGCCATAGGCGCTCGCGGCAAGATCGCCAGGACGTAGCGAACTGATCCAGGTTAAACCAAATATCGGTTGGGTGAAAGTCTCTGTGACTGAAGTCCGGCCGGGGTGCTGGCCGATCCATTCAACCGCCATCGTCAAGCCATGTGGCAAGACGATGGCGTCGATTTTCAGCCTTCTGCCGGGACGGGCGCGGTATTTGACTTTGGATCCGAACCCGCAGGCTTTGCCTTGGGCGCGCTGATGCCCAGCTTCCGACGCGCAGGCTTTGCCGACGCAGCCGTTTCGACGGGGCCCACGCCCTTGTCTGCCGGAGCCGGCTTTGCCCTGGAACGGGTCGAGGCTTTGCCTTCGCGTGTGGGCTTGACGGTTTCGCTTGCCGCGGGCTTCGCGTTGCGGGATGTCTTAGCGGGGGAAACAGCCGTTTCGGCGCTACTCTTGGGTGCCTTGGCTTTGCGGGTGGGTTTGGGAGCCGTTTCTGCCGCAACGGTGATCTGCTCCTCGGCCGGCTTCTTCGTCGGGCTCTTCCGCGACGGGGGCGCTGCGGCCTTCGTTTGCGCTGCTGGAGTTCCGGTCTTGCCGCGGCTCTTTTGATCCGAAGATTTTTCGGTTGCCGTCAGCGGCTTATCCGCCGCTACCGGCTTATTCGATGGCGGCGAAGACTGGGCCGCTGCCTGGGCGGCCGTGCCGCGCTGGCCAAGGCCGATCTTCTGAGCGACGGCGCGGCGCTGTTCGGAATAGCCGGGTGCGACCATCGGATAGGATTTGGGCAAACCGAAACGCTCGCGATACTCGTCCGGCGTCAGGCCATTGGCGGCGAGATGGCGCTTCAGCGTCTTGTAGGGGCGTCCGTCGATCAGGCTGATGACATGTTCGCGCGAGGAAAGGCTCTTTCGAATGCTGACCGCCGGTATATGCTCGGGTGTCTCGACTTCGGCAGGCGCGGTTTCCTCGATCAGTGCGCTACGTGTCGACTGGATAAGTGCCGCGAGTTCGTTGCTCGGTACGGAATTATTGGCGACATAGGCGCTCAACAATTGCACGGTCAATATCGTGTAATCGGGCTTTTCGGTATCGGACATGAGGATTTCCCGTCGAGATAGATGTCAAGGACCACGCCGCATTGCCATGTCTGTGGACCAGCAATGGCGACTTTGCCGTATGCCGACAACTTTGTCAAAGACGCCTTATATAAGTCGCTCATGCAGTTGCTGGTCATGTCGATCCTGTATGGCGCCTATCCTATCACATCCTTCCATCGGGCTTTCCGGTTCGGCGCGGGCAGCGATGACTTCATCTATTCGGCAGAGGCGATGGGTCAAGCGTTGCCCGCGATCGACAGCACACTGGTCAATATGTTGCGAACCAGTTCGGCCTGACCGCGCGCGCCCGTCTTGGCATAGACTTTCTTCGAATAGTTGCGGGCGGTTTCGACCGTGATGCCGAGTTCCGCCGCAGCCTCCTGAATCGAAAAGCCGCTGGCGATCGCCCAGGCCAGCCTGGCCTCGCTGGGGAGAAGGCCGAACAGGTCGGCCAATTGTTCGCAGCGATCGGCGTGCGACCAGCGATCGCCGCTCAGATAGGCAATGGCGACCGGCTTGGAATGCGGGGTGGAAAAGCGATTGTGGACCGGAGTGACGAGCATGTCCATCCAGGGATCGCGGCTGAGGTTGAAGGCGCGCGGCCTGCCTTCGCGTGCATCGACATAGGATTTGACGAGCGCCGTAAGCGTGCGATCCATTTCCGGCGAGGCGGGCGTCAATCGATCATAACGGCCCCGGCGCAATATCGTCGTGCGCTGGAATAATTGTTCGACATGGGGGGTCATGTCGATGATCCGGCAGCGAGCGTCCAGTGTCATCCAGCCGAAATTCAACCGTCCGAACGCGTCCGACGTCACCGACGAACGAAAGCGTTCGCGTTCTAGCGCGATCAGGCTGCGGAGCGCGATGCGCAAATGCGGGACGAGCGCCGTCAAAAGCGCGCTGGCCGCCGATCCGATATTCCGGTCGCCCGCGCAGGTCAGCCAGGCGTCGACGCCACTTGGTTCGGTGACGCGGACGGAGCGTATATTGATGACGCCCAGCCCATGCAGAAATTCGTCGCGATAGGCGTGCTGGACCGGATCGTGCGGATTGAGCAATTCGTCGAGCGTGTAGATCCGCTCTTGCCGCATCTCCCGATAGGGAAGGGGATCGCGCTGGCCGTATTTTTCCACGAAGAGGCGATCGAGATGTGGCGGCATAGCTGGGCCGGAATGCAGTTCGACGATGGCGTCTTCGTCGATCGGCCGAAACGCCAGGCTGACATAGCGCGCGCCACTATGCGCGCGCAGCCTGTCCAGAAAATCATGCCACAAGGGCTGCTGGAATATGCCCTCGTGCAGGGCCGCCAAGAGTCCGCCGTCGTCCAGTCGCATGGCAGACATATAGGCTCCCATTTGGGAGGTGCAACATTGCGTGCGGAGTGTTGGGCCATGATATGCGAATGACTTGCAAAAGCATATTCTTTTCTGTAGAGGGCGCGCGGCTTTCAGAGGGGTTTCATGCGCCGTTTCATTTGTTCCGCGTCGGTCCTGGCGCTTTTCTCGTCCATGCCAGCCCTTGCCCAGGGGGCGCCTGCCGATGAACCCAGCGACTCGATCGTCGTGACCGCGGCGCGCACGATCCTGCCTGCCAACGCGCTGCCCCTTACCATCGAGGTCATTGATCAGGAGACGTTGAACCAGCAGGTCGCGATCGGTGGGTCGATCGTCGATGCGATCTCCACCTTGACCCCATCTTTTTCGCCGACGCGCCAGAAATTGTCCGGCGCTGGCGAAACATTGCGTGGCCGTTCGCCGCTCTATGCGATCAACGGCATTCCCCAGACCGCCGCGTTGCGCGACGGCGCGCGCGACGGCTTTACCGTCGATCCCTTCTTCATCGACCGGGTGGAGCTGATCTACGGTTCGAACGCGTTGCAGGGGATTGGCGGCACGGGCGGGATCGTCAATCAGGTCACGGTCGCACCGCCCAAGACGGACGGCATCACCGGGCGCGTGCTGGTGCAGGGCAATACCGATACGCGGTTCAGCGGCGATGGCATCGGCGGCAAGGTCGCCGGCCTCATTGGCTGGCGCAGCGGCCGCTGGGACGCCACCGTTGGGGCGGCCTATGAGAAGCGCGGCGCCTTTTACGACGGGCATGGCAATCGCGTCGGCACCGACCTGACGCAGGGTGAAACGCAGGACAGCCGCAGCTGGTCGCTGTTCGGGCGTTTCGGCTATGCGTTGAGCGACAGTGCCCGGCTGGACCTGACGATGAGCCGGTTCGAGTTGAAGGGTGAGGGCGATTATATCGCCGCCAATGGCGACTATAGGATCGATCGGCCGACCACGTCCGTCCGGGGCACGCCGCCGGGCGAACCCGCCAGGAGCCGGACGGAAAGCGCTGCCCTAACGCTGACCGACAGCAATTTGTGGGGCGGCAATTTCATCGCGCAGCTTTTCTTCAACCGCTCGCGCGACACATATGGCGGCGAGGTTGCGCCCATCGCGACCTTCCAGGACGCATCGCTTGCGCCGATCGGCACGTTGTTCGACCAGTCGCAGAATCGCAGTCGCAAATATGGCGGCAAGATCAGCTATGAGCGCGCCGTTCCGGGTTTCGAGGCGCTGACCGCGACCCTGGGTTTCGACGCGCTCTACGATCTCACCGAACAGCGGTTGATCGCGACCAACCGGACCTGGGTGCCGCCGACCGACTATCGCAGCCTCGCGCCCTTCGCGCAGTTCAATCTTGCCTTGTTCGACAAGAAGCTGCGTCTGGCCGGCGGCGTGCGGCATGAGGATGTGCGCATCAGCATCGACGATTATCAGACGCTGGCCAGCTATGGCGGCTACGCCGTGTCCGGTGGCACGCCGAGCTTCAGCGACACCTTGTTCAACGGCGGCGTCATCCTGGAGCCGTGGGACGGCATCCGCGCCTATGCCAGCTATGCCGAAGGCTATACCGTGCCCGATGTCGGCCGCATCGCCCGTGCCGTCGGTACACCGGGCGTCGATCTGGACGATTATGTCAATATCAGCCCGATCGTGTCCAATAATCGCGAAATCGGCGTCGAATTGAAGCAGGGTCCGCTCAATGCGAGCGCCGCTTATTTCTGGTCGACCAGCAAGAATGGATCGCTGCTCGTCCAGACCGCGATCGGTGCGCCGTTTGAAATCCAGCGCCAGCGCGTCGAAATACAGGGGCTGGAACTGAACCTGTCGGCCAAGATGCCCTTGCCCGGCCTGACCCTGTCGACCGGCTATGCGCATCTGATCGGCCGGACGGACGGATCGGACGATGATGTGGACGTCGTGGATCGCGATCTGGACGGCGCGAATATTTCCCCCGACCGGCTCAACGTCGCCGCCAGCTATGTCAACGGACCGCTGACAGCGCGTATCCAGACGCAATTCTTCCTCTCGCGCCAGTTCGAGCGGGAACCCGGAAAATATAATCCGCTCTATCGCTTCGACGGCTATGACGTGACCGACATCAGCCTGCGTTACCAGACGCGCTTCGGCGCCGTGACACTGGCAGCGCAGAATATCTTCGACAGCTTCTACATCGACTATTACAGCCAGACGGTCCGCCCCAACGACAATGCCCATTATTTCGCCGGGCGCGGGCGCAACTTCACTCTGTCATGGGATTATCGCTTCTGATGAAGCTGATCGACACGCTGCATCGCTGGACGGGCGGCATCGTTGGCCTCTTGCTGGCGATGCTCGGCCTGACCGGCGCGCTGCTCGTGCACAAGGACGCCTGGGTGTTGCTGCCTCACGCCCATGACGCGCAAGTGCAGGATACGGCGCATCTGGCGATGGTCACGCAGAAGATCATGGGCGATCCGGCGGTCCGGCCGCAATCGCTGACTTTCGCGTCGCAGAATTTCGGCCTGTTGCGGACGGCCCGTGGCGGCGGCGCCGGCGCCTATCTGGATCAGAATGGCGCTGTCGTCACCCAATGGCAGAGCCAGTGGGAACGCCCCGAAATCTGGATGTTCGATCTGCATCATCATCTTTTCTCCGGCGACACGGGCGAGGTGGTGATCGGCATCGCCGCGCTGTGCGGGCTGTTCTTCGTCGTCACCGGCACTTTGCTGTGGTGGCGCACGCGCAAGACTTACGCATTTCGCCTGTGGCCGGCGCGGATGAGCCGGCCTGCCATCGTCCGTCATCATCGCGATCTGGGCGTGGTCGTCGCGCCCCTGTTGCTTCTGTCGCTGGTGACGGGCGCGGTACTGGTCTTCAGGCCGATGGCCGCCCTGCTGCTGGGTCCCGGCGCGCCCGCCACGATCGACAGGTCGTTGAAAGCGCCGCCGCCGATCGACGCGAAACTCTCCGACAGGCTGGACTGGTCGGCCATGATCCGCACCGCGCGGAGCCGCTTCCCCGACGCCGAACTGCGCCGGATCAACCTGCCGCGCAGGAATAGCGGCCTCATCACGCTGCGGATGCGGTCGCCCGAGGAGTGGCTGCCCAATGGCCGCACCACGCTCTGGTTCGCGGCCGACACCGGCAGGCTCGTCGCGGCGCGTGACGCCGCCCGGCTGCCGATTTCGGTCAAGGGCTATAATCTCCTCTATCCGCTCCACGCGGCCAAGGTCGGGGGCCTGCCGTTCAGGATCGTCATGACGCTGTCGGGGCTTGCGCTGACCGTGCTGGGGACGTTGGCGGTATGGACCTTCTGGTTCAAGAAGCCGAAAGCGGCCAAGGGGCGAGGGGGAAGACCGGCTGCCCGCTCCCCCGTTGCAAAACAGACAGCGAAATAGACAATCAAACGGCGTCATGGCCGCCATAATCCGAAAAATATTCAATATAATCAAATAGTTAATTTTTATCCTGGTGATGGAGGAATGCGGAATAGGAGGGGTGCCCGTCACTGGAATGCGGGAAATATTATGGGAGCCATGCCGGGAAAAGCGCGCTACAACTGATGGGGTCGCCGATCTTCGACCCTGGCATCATCGGCGATCCGCGCCAGCTTTCGGGTTAGACGGCCATGCATGATCCTTTCCACCAGCCGCACAGATCATTGCCCGACGGCTTTCTCGATCGGCTGCGCGATCTGTTCGGCGATCGTCTGGCGACCGGCGAAGCGGTCCGCAGCCAGCATGGCCAGAGCGAAACCCATTTCGTGCCCATGCTGCCCGACGCGGTGGTCTTCGTCCGATCGACCGAGGAAGTGGTCGAACTGGTGAAGATCTGCGCCGCCGCGGAGGTGCCGATCATTCCCTATGGCGCCGGCACCTCGATCGAGGGGAGCACGCTGCCGGTGCAGGGCGGCGTCACCGTCGACCTCACCCAAATGGACGCGATCGTGGAGGTGAATGGCGAGGATTTCGACTGCACCGTGCAGGCCGGGGTGCGACGCGAGCAGCTCAACGAATATCTGCGCGACCAGGGGCTGTTCTTCCCGATCGATCCTGGCGCCAACGCCACGATCGGCGGCATGGCGTCGACCCGCGCGTCGGGCACCAACGCCGTCCGATACGGCACGATGCGCGAGGCGGTCCTGTCGCTGCGCGTCGTGACGCCCGATGGACGGGATATCCGCACCGCACGGCGCGCGCGCAAGTCTGCGGCGGGCTATGACCTCACCCGGTTGATGATCGGCAGCGAGGGGACGCTGGGCATCATCACCGAGATCACGTTGCGGCTGCACGCCATTCCCGAGGCGATTTCCGCCGCCGTGTGCAGTTTCGACAGCTTGCAGGGCGCGGTCGACACGGTGGTGCAGGCGATCCAGATCGGCGTGCCGCTGGCGCGGGTCGAGATATTGGACGACCATCAGATGCGCGCCGTCAACCGCTGGTCGAAGCTCGACTATCCCGAACTGAACACGCTGTTCTTCGAATTTCACGGATCGCCATCCTATGTCGAGGAGCAGGTTCGCACGGTGGAGGAGATCGCCGCCGCAAACGGCGGCGGCGCGTTTCGCTGGTCCAATCGGCCCGAGGAACGATCGAAGCTGTGGAAGGCGCGGCACGAAGCCTATTATGCCGCGGTCAACATCCGGCCCGGCGCGATCGGATGGGCGACGGACGTGTGCGTGCCGATCAGCCGCCTGGCCCAATGTATCCTGGAAACGCGGGCCGATCTGGACGGCGCGCGCGTTCCGGGGACGATCCTGGGCCATGTCGGCGACGGCAATTTCCATGTCATCTTCTCGATCGACCCCCATGCGCCGGAGGAAATGGCGCAGGTGGAAGCGCTCAACGACCGATTGGTCCAGCGCGCCCTGGCGATGGACGGCACCTGCACCGGCGAACATGGCATCGGCCTTGGCAAGCAGCATTGCCTGGTCGACGAACTGGGGGATGCGGTCGACCTGATGCGCGCGATCAAGCGGGCGCTGGACCCGAAGAATCTGTTCAATCCCGGCAAGATTTTTACGGTTTAGAGTATGATGACTTCACATTGATCCACCCGTCATTGTGAGCGTAGCGAAGCAATCCATGGCGCGACACTGGATTGCTTCGCTGCGCTCGCAATGACGATCCAAGAAAATGTCATCCTGCTCTAGCCCCGGACGGGTATAGCGCGCAGCGCGCCATCGGGCCGGATGCGCGTTCGAGCTAATCCCTAAGCGCGCTCCTCAATCTGTTCCCGTCATCCTAATTTTCGGGCGATGGATGGGCGGCGCTCTCATGACGGCAGGATCGGGATGGCCTTTGCCGGCAGCCTGATCGGGGGCGGTCATTTGGCCGTGCCGGGACTGGACAGGCATTTGGACGGGTTCCGCTTCGATCCTTCGCGACAGATGACGCCGGTCCGTCATGGGCTATTCCCGGCCGCCCGGTCCTCGTTTCGACCGCTGCGCCCATGAGCCGGGAGACGGCGCCCGCATTGTCCGCTGCGTTCCCGGCGCCGGGGCGCGACTGGCGAAGGCTGCTGGGCGGTTCAGGCCCGGAATTCAGGATCGGGCTGGGCCGGGTGATCGTGTCGTCCTTCGGCCTTGCCGCCGTCTATGTCGACCCGACCCAGCCCGAACGGTTCGTGACGACGGCCTATGGACTGCTGGCGAGCTATGTCGGCTTCGCTGTCCTGCTGCTGCTGTTGCACGGGAAGGTCGCGGCAAGCGTCGTCCTGCGCGTCGCATCGACGATCGTCGACATCCTGGTGGTCGGCATCCTCTCCTACATCACCGGAGAGCTTGAAAGCCCGTTCCTGATCTTCTTCATCTTCGTCATCATTTCCGCCGCCGTGCACTGGAATATCAAGGGCACGATCTGCGTCGCCGCCGCGCTTCAGGGTGTGCTGGTGATCGTGGCCATACCCGATTTGCAGGACGGCGAATCCGACGCCAATGTGCTGATCATCCGATCGGTCTTCTGCTGGGTTCTGGTTCTCCTGCTCGGCTATTTCATAGCCTACCGGAACCGCACCATTTCCAGGCTCGGCGAACTTGCGCAGTGGCCGCATGAATTCGTGCCGGACGTCGACCAGCCCTGGCTCGCCTTTTCGCTCCGGCACGCGGCGAAAGTGCTCAACGCGCACGCCATCGCCGTGCTGTGGCGCGACCCCGACGAGCCTGGTTCGCATATCGCGCTGTGGCGCGAGGGCCGGTTTCGCCTGATCGAGAAGGGCGAGCCGGGGACAATTGCGGAGCCGGCCGAAACCGGCATGGCGGATTGGCGAACCCAGGTGGAGGACCTCCAGCGGCTGGGCGCCCTGCCAAGTCTTTCGCCGGCGGAAATCGCCGCCGTCTATCATTCGGCGATTTCAACGATCCGGTATAGCGGCAGGCTGTTTCTCCTCTCGGAAGGGCCGCGCGACAATGACACGGCCGTCCTGACCCGGATCGTCGCGGCGCGCATTGCCATCGATCTGGAACAGCATTCCCTGGTGCGCGACTATGTCACCGCGGCGGAACTCAAGGAGCGGTCGAGGCTGGCGCGCGACCTGCACGATGGCGTCCTCCAGAGCCTGACCGCGGCCGTGCTGGAACTGCGCGAGCAGGAACGGGTCGTGCCCGCAGTCAGCCATCATGTGGCGCATATCCGCGCCGCGCTCGAACAGCAGCAGAAGCGTCTTCGCCGGCTGGTCGACGGCTCCTTCGCCAAGCAGCAGAGCGCCTGCTGCCTGGCCGACCAGATCGGCGTCTTCGTCGAGGCGCTGGAGCCGCAATGGGGCTGCGCGATCGCGGTGGAGATCGTCCCTGCCTATCTGGTGACGACGGCGCCGATCGCGACCGAACTCTGCCTGGCGCTGTCCGAAGCGACGGCGAATGCGGTCAAACATGGTCGTGCGACGCGCCTGGGCGTGAAGATCGTGGACCGGGGCGAACGGTTGACCCTGAGCATCGCGGACAATGGCAATGGGCATCTGGCGCCGGACCTGCCGGTTCCCGCTTCCCTGGCCGCCCGCGCGCGCGAACTGGGTGGCGACCTGGAAGTGAGGCGGGGGGATTTCGGGCTGATACTCCAGCTCTCGCTTCCCGCAACGCTGACGAAAGCGGCCCTGACATGAACGCTGCGTCGCTGGTGATATGCGATGATCACCCGCTTCTGGTCCGCGGGCTGGCCGACCTGATCGCCGGCAGCAACCATTTTCGGATCGTGGCGACCTGCGGCGACGGGCGGCATGGATTGTCCGCCATATGCGCCCTGCGGCCCGATCTGGCGGTGATCGATATCGCCATGCCCAAGATGAACGGGCTTGAACTGTTCGTCCAGGCGCGCGCCGCCGGCTGGGCCGGGCGCGGCGTGCTGCTGACGGCTGCGATTTCGGATCAGGAGACGGTGCACGCGGTCGCCGCCGGAATAAACGGCATCGTCCTCAAGGAAACGGCCGGCGCGACGCTGATCGACGCGCTGGAGGCCGTGCTGGCCGGTCAGCGATGGATGCCGCCCGACGTGTTGCAGGCTGCAGTGGGCCGCGTCCGCACCAGTCGGGACGGTTCGCCTCTGGCGGACCTGACGCCGCGCGAGCGGCAGGTGGCGCTGATGATCGCCGACGGGCGCAGCAATCGCGAGGCGGCCAGTGCCCTTGGCCTGTCGGAAGCAACGATCAAAACTTATGTCCGCACCATCTTCGAGAAGCTGGGCGCAGACAACCGGACCGCGGTGGCTTTGCTCGTCGCGCGCGCGGGCGCACGGAGCGAGCCGCATTTCAGGCGATGAAGCCCCGACCGCACCCATGCGGATTACTCCTGTCTGACTAGGCCCAAGGGTTGATCCGAAGGCGTCCCCGCTGCGCTAGTCTGGCCTCGTCCGCTAACAGGTGAGGCACAGACGATGATCGAGAATCTCGAACGGCTTGAGCTGTTGCTCCGATGTCCCGCGACGGGCAAGCCGCTGGTCCGCACCGACGCCGGCTATGAGACTGACGGCGACGCGCCGGTCATATATCCGGTTCTGGATGGAAAGCCGGTCCTCGTCGATTTTTCCCGTTCGGTCCTGTCGCCGGACGTCCTGCGCGCCTCCGCCGCCGGCAGCCCGATCGAACGTCCGAAAATCCGATCCGGCCGGAGCCTTTTCAAGCGGATGCTGTCGCCGGAAAAGAAGAGCACGCGCGACAATATCGCAAAGCTGATGGAAAGCCTTCCGCCGCAGCGCAGTTCGTCGGTCCTGGTGATCGGCGGCGGCACGATCGGCCAGGGAACCGACGCGCTCTATGACTGTCCGATGGCGCGGGTCATCGCGCTGGACATCTACCAGACCGCCAATACCCAATTGATCGCCGACGCCCATCACATTCCCTTGTGCGACGAGGCCGTAGACGCGGTGGTGATCCAGGCGGTGCTGGAGCATGTCATCGATCCGCAAGGGGTGGTGGACGAGATCTGGCGCGTGCTGCGGCCGGGCGGGATCGTCTATGCCGAAACCCCGTTCCTGCAGCATGTGCATGAAGGCGCCTATGACTTCATGCGCTTCACCGAGAGCGGTCATCGCTATCTCTTCCGCAAATTCTCGCTGATCGGTTCTGGGGTCAGCGGCGGTCCGGGGACGCAGCTGCTCTGGTCCATCGACTATTTCTTCAAGAGCCTGTTCCGGTCACGCCGCATCGGCAAGATGTTCAAGATGGCCTTTGTCTGGCTGCCATGGTTCGATGCCCTCATCCGGTCGGACTATGCGTCCGACGCCGCGAGCGGCACATTCTTCCTGGGGCGGAAATGCAACCGGACCATCTCGCCGCGCGATATCGTCCAATTCTATCGCGGCGCGCAGGTGGCCGGTCGCTGACGGGGCTGCGCCGGATTCGCAGGGCATCCTCATTTGCGGCCGCGACGGATGCAGCGAAAGCCGATATGGCTGGTGGCGCTGTCGATCGCCTGGGGATGGCGCGCCGCTGGGCGGTAGCGCTGGCAATAATTGGCCGCGCATAGATGCGATCCGCCCTTCAGGACCTTGCGGGGGATGGCGACGTGGGGCATCGCCGGGTCGAGGCTTTCCCGCTTCGTGCCGCCGCGCGGATTGGCGGGGACGCAGCAGCTGCCCTTCGCCTTGCGCTCCACCCGCGGCTGGGCGAACCAGTCCACCGTCCATTCCCAGACATTGCCGATCATGTCATACAGGCCATGGCCGTTGGCGGGATAGGTGCGCACCGGCGAAGTGCGTTCATAGCCGTCCTCCAGCGTATTGCCGTAGGGGAAGGCGCCCTGCCAGTAATTGGCCAGCATTTGCCCGTCCGGCGCCAGCGCGTCGCCCCAGCTATAATCCGCGCCGTCCAGCCCGCCGCGCGCGGCATATTCCCATTCGGCTTCGGTCGGCAGCGCCTTGCCGGCCCAGCGCGCATAAGCCTCTGCATCCTCAAACGCGACATGCACGACCGGATGGTCGGGCAGATCATGGGCATGGCTGTCCGGCCCATGGGGATGCCGCCAGTCGGTGCCGAAGCTGAAGCTCCACCACTGGCTATAATCGCCAAGGTCGACCGGGCCGGCGGTGCGCTGGAACAGCAGCGATCCCGCCCGCGCCATGGCCGGGTCCATGCCGGGATAATCCTTCGGATCGGGCGCGATCTCCGCAAGGGTGCGATAGCCGGTCGCCGCCACGAAGCGCGCATATTCGCGGTTGGTCACGGGCGTCTCGTCGATCCAGAAGCCGTCGACCTGCACCCGGCGCACCGGCGCTTCCTCGGGATAGAAGCGGTCAGACCCCATCAGGAAGGCGCCCCCTTCGACGAAGCGCATATCCTGCGTCTGCGCGACCTCCGCCTCAGCCATGACGGGTCTTGGGGGACGGGGGGAGGAGACGATAGGGCGTTTCGGGCATGATGAGACTCTGTTTCGGACATCCAGGCGAGCAGGACGATCTAGAGCCGGTGTCCATGATCCTGCAAGCCGGTCGTTCGATGCAGGTCATTTCAATCGGAGCGGGAGGCCTGCGGTGATCAGCATAACCTCATCGGCGATCGCGGCGACCGACTGGTTCAGGCGCCCCGCTTCGTCGCGAAAGCGCCGGGCGAGCGCATTGTCGGGCACGATGCCGAGGCCGACCTCGTTCGCGACGAGGATGAGATGGCCTTCGAATCCGGTGATGGACTGGATCAACTGAGCGCCCGCCGCCGCGATATCGGCATCGGTCAGCAGGAGATTGGAGAGCCAGAGCGTCAGGCAGTCGACCAGCAGGATATGGACGGGGGCGCTGAGCGACCGGATGGTCGCGGGCAAGTCGATCGGGGCATCGACCGTTCGCCAGCGATGATCGCGGTCGGCCTGGTGGCGGGCGATGCGGTCGTGCATTTCGTCGTCATAGGCTTCGGCAGTGGCGACGAAGATGGCGCTGCCATCCACCGATTCCGCACGGCTTTGCGCATAGCGGCTCTTGCCCGATCGGGCGCCGCCGAGGACGAAGAGGCTATGTCCGGTCATCAGGGGCCTTTCGGGGCGGGGATCAGAACAGCCATGCCGCCGCCGCGATCATCCATAGCAGCAGACAGGCGCGGCGATAGACGGCGAGGGCGCGACGAATGTCATAGGCATGGGCATCGCGTCCCTCGCCGCCGATCCAGGGCTTGGGGTGCGGGACGGCATCATAGCTGACCGGCCCGGCGAGCCGCACGCCCAGCGCGCCGGCCATGGCGGCTTCGGGCCAGCCCGCATTGGGCGAAGCATGGTTGCGCGCATTGCGCCACAGGATGCGCCAGCCGCGCCCGCCCGCCAGGCAAAGCAGCAGGCCCGACAGGCGCGCGGGGGCGAGATTGAGCAGATCGTCCGTTCGCGCCGCCGCCCAGCCAAAGGCGCGCCAGCGTTCCTCGCGATGGCCGATCAGGCTGTCGGCGGTGTTGATCGCCTTATAGACCCAGATGCCGGGCAGGCCGAGCAGCAGCAGCCAGACGAAAGGGGCCGTCACCCCGTCGCAATAGCTTTCGGCCAGGCTTTCGATGGCGGCGCGGGCGATGGCGCTTTCGTCGAGCGAGTGCGTGTCCCGGCCGACGATGGCGCCGACGGCGATTCGGGCCGCTGGCAGATCGCCCGCCTCCAATGCCAGCGCGACGGGCTGGACATGGTCGAAGAGGCTGCGCTGCGCCAGAGCGGGCCAGGCGAGCAGGGACAGGATGATCCAGCCGGGGCCGCCGAGACTCCGCAGCAGCAGCGACTGCAACAGCGAGCAGAAGCCGCCGACGACGATGAGAAGGATCAGGACCGTCATCACGCCCCATGCCCGCCGCAGGAAGAACCGCGTCTCCGGCCCGTTCCACCGCCTCTCGCATCCTTCGATCAGACGGGCGAACAGGCCGACCGGATGGCCGATGCGCCGGTAGAGAGATTGGGGCCAGCCAAGGGTGGCATCCAGCGCCAGCGCCGCAAGGGCGACCGGATCAGCCATGGCCGAGGGCCTGCTCCAGACGGAGCAATGTGGCGCGATCGGCCGGAAGGCCGATTCGCAGCCAGCGCGGCTGTTCGGCGAAGGGGCGGGTCAGGATGGCCCCACGGGCGAGCCGCTCGAACAGCGTCGGCGCTTCGCCCGTTTCGATCAGGCGAAAGAGAGGGCAATGCCCGATCGGGCGATGGCCCGCTTGCTCCAGCACCGCGTCCAGGCTGGCGGCGTCGGTGCGCAGGCGGCTGCGGGTCTGCGCGATCCAATGGCGGTCCTGATAGGCGGCCGTGCCGATCGCGATCGCGGCGGCGGAGAGCGGCCAGGCCCCAAGCCGATCGCGCAGCGCAGCCAGAAGCGCCGACGGACCGAGGACGAAACCCAGCCGCACACCGGCCAGGCCGAAAAATTTGCCGAAGGAACGGAAGATCAGCAGCCGCCGGTCGTCGTCCACCAGCGGCGCGAGGCTGATTGCCGGGTCGGTATCGGCAAAGGCTTCGTCGAGCAGCAGCCAGCCCTTTTCCCGGCGTGCCTCCAACAGATGCAGCAGTTCGCCCCGGTCGAGGACATGCCCGTCCGGATTGTTCGGGTTGGCGAGGATCAGGCTTCCTTCGGATCGGGCGGCGTCGCACCATGTGGTGGCGGCCGATCCGGCGATCATTTCGCCATGGGTCCGGTAGCTGGGGCTGACATGGCTGGCCGCTCCGTCGATCAGCCGCCCGGTCAGCCGAAGGCCGATCTCGGTGCCGGGGACGGCGCAGACATGGCGGGCGTCGACACCGAAATAGACAGATGCCGCCGCTTCCAGCCGGCGCAATGTTTCGGGTTCGGGCAGGCGTTGCCAGTCGATCGCCACCGCGTCCGCACCGGGCCAGGGATGGGGATTGATGCCGGTGGAGAGGTCGGCCCATGGCTGGGCATCCGTGCCGAAATGGGCCTTTGCAGCCTCCAGCGAGCCGCCATGAAAGGTCCAGGGACGGGTCATGCCAGCCGGTTCCAGAGCAGGGCGGCCAGCAGCAGCAGGCTTTCCGTCACTTCTGTGCCCGCGCCATGGCCATCGCCCGAAATCCCGCCGATGCGGCGACGCAGCCACCAGGCCCAGAGCAGCCACGCCGCGGGCGCGATCCAGAGCGACGGCGAGAGGAAGGTCGCGCCGACCAGCAGAGCGGTCCAGAGGATCAGGTCATATGGGCAGACGGCGTGCCGAAAGAGGGCGCCCAGCCCTTCATGCAGCGGAGGCAGATAGCGGGTCCAGAACAGCGTGCCGATTCGCGCGGCGAGGGGAATGAGGGCGATCGCGACATAGGCCTGGGCCTCGATCAGCAGGCGCAGCAGGACCAGCTTGCAGAGGAGCTGGGTCACGATCGCGACGATGGCGAAGCTGCCGACATGGGGATCGGCAAGCACCGCGACCAGTCGTTCGCGATCCTTGTGCGCCGCGCCCGCCGCATCGGCAATGTCGCCCAGTCCGTCGAGATGGAGCGCGCCCGTTACCGCCACCCAGCAGATGAGCGCAGCGAGCGCCCCCGCCCAGGGATCGATCTGCGCGCCGATCCAGCCGGTGGCGGCGACCATCGTGCCGACGATCAGGCCGACCGCCGGAAACCAGCGGATGGAGGCGGCAAATTCGGTGTTGGTCACGTCGACGCGCGGCATCGGCAGACGGGTGAGGAACTGGATGGCGATGATCAACCCCTTCATGCCGGTCCCTCGCACGGACGAAGCGCCCTGATCTGGGCCGTCCATGGCTCGCCGGGCCAGATATGGAGCGAGAGGAGCGCGCCATAGGGCAGGTCGAACGCCCAAAGCTGTTGATGGGCCATGCGGCACAGGCGGTGCAGGGCGGCGCGGATCGCCCCGCCATGGGTCACGATCACTGTGGGGGCGGGGGGCAGGTCCGTTAGCGCGGACGCGATCCGGTCGACCAGCGCGGACCAGCATTCGCCCTGCGGTGGCGGGTGCCGGTCGGGATCGGCCCAGAAGCGCGCGAGCGGTTCGGGATCGATCGCGCTGGCGGGCTGGCCGTCCCAGACGCCGAAGTCGAGTTCGCGCCAGCGCGGGTCGATCTGCGGCGTCAATCCATGCGAGTCGCCGATGGCTGCGGCGGCGCGCTGGCAGCGTTGCAGGTCGGACGAGACGATCCGGTCGATGGCGAGATCGGCGACCTGTCTGACGCAGGCGGCGATCCCCTCCGCCGTGGGCGGGGCGTCGGTGCGGCCGAGCATGAGGCCGGGCTGCTCCGGCGCGCCATGACGCAGGAAATGAAGGGCGAAGCCGTCGCTCACAGCGAACCGGACACCGCCGCTTCGGCGAAGGTCGCCATCCGGTCATGGGCGGCCAGCGCCGCACGGACGATGTTGGCGGCGACCGCAGCGCCGCTCCCTTCGCCAAGCCGCATGTCGAGTGACAGCAAAGGCGTCAATTCCAGCCGTTCGAGCAGGCGCGCATGGCCCGGCTCCAGCGAGCAATGGCCCGCCAGGCAATGGCCGGTGATGGCCGGATTGTCGATGGCGAGCGGGGCGATGGCGGAGGAGCAGATGAAGCCGTCGAGCAGCACCGGGATCGACAATTGGCGCGCGCGCAGGATCGCGCCGGCAATCGCCGCAATCTCGCGCCCGCCGACCCGGCGCAATGTTTCGAAGGCGGAGCGGGGCGCATCGCCATGATGGGCGAGCGCGCGGTCGATGAGCTGCCCCTTGCGCCGGACGCCTTCGCCGTCGATCCCCGTGCCGGGGCCGACCCAATATTGGGCCTCCGTCCCATAGCTGCGGGCGCAGAGTGCAGCGGCCGCCGTCGAATTGCCGATGCCCATTTCGCCGAGGATCAGGAGGTCGAGCCGCTCATCCACCGTCGCCGCGCCTGCGTTGAGTGCTGCCAGACAGTCCTCCACGCTCATGGCTGGCTCGGTGGTGAAGTCGGCGGTCGGCCGGTCCAGATTCAGCGCGACGACCTTGAGTTCCAGTCCCGCGACTCCCGACAGGGCGTTGATCGCGGCGCCGCCGGCCTCGAAATTCGCGACCATCTGCGCCGTGACGCTGGCGGGATAGGCGCTGACGCCATGGACGGTGACGCCATGGTTGCCGGCGAAGACGGCCGCGCGCGCCCGGTCGATGCCCGGCCGATCGCGCCTCTGCCAGCCGGCGAAGAAGATCGCTATCTCTTCGAGGCGTCCGAGCGACCCCGGCGGCTTGGTCAATTGCTCCTGACGCGCGCGGGCGGCGGCGGCGGCTTCCGGGTCCGGGCCGCGCAGGTCGGACAGGGCGGCTTCGAAGGCGGCGGCGGAGGCGAAGCTGGTCATTCGGCGACAAATCCCGGTGGCGGCGTGCGCGTGATGAAATGGCCTTTGACACCTTGCGGCCATTGCGAAAAGGGGACGCGGCCATGGTCGCTTTCGACATAATGGACGGCATAGTCCAATATGGCGCGGGCGGCCTCCTCATCCGGCGCGAACCGGCCCAGCACATAGCCGACCTTGTCCGGCGCGCGCAGGTGGACGGTGCAGAAATCCTGACAGGCGAAAAGGCAGGGCATTTCCTGCACCACGACGCGATCATAGCGGGGATCGCTGGCCTTTACGCGCTTCAGGGCGGACACCAGCCGGGCGCCGCCGCGAACGCCGTCGGGGTCTTCCCGCGCATCCTTGCTATGGCGGCAGCTGTTGCAGGCGACGATCGCCGGTCCCGGATCGACCCGCTTCAGCATCGGATATCTCGGCAAAGACATTTCGGCACGGCAATCCCATCGACATAGCCGTGCGATGGAGCCGGTGCGATCGCGATATATTGCGCGCGACACCGGCCGCGCATCGCGCGGTTTTCCCTGTCGTCGCGCGGGTTCACCCCCGTCCGCCCGGCTCACCCTGTCCGCGCGAAAGACGACTGCGACAGGCAGGTCTCCTGGCTTGCGGGTCAACGCCGGTCAGCCGCCTTCTCGGGACGTTCATCCCAATGGCATAGGGCCGATGGCTCGCCGCATACAGTTGCAGGGGCAGCCGGGTTTGTCCCGTTCCCATCTTCGTCCCCGTCGCCGAGGAACCTGTCGCGATGCGGGCGTTACATCGATTTCGATGCCCCGGTCAACGGGCTGCGCCCCAGCGGCGTGACGGTGGGCCAGACGCCGTCCAGATCGACCCGCGCCTCTATGCCGTAGACGGCGCGGAGATGGTCGGGGGTGAGCACCTCCGCCGGGCCGCCATCGGCGACCAGGCGGCCCCGGTCGATCAGCAGGAGCCGGTCGCAATAGCGCGCGGCCATGGTGAGGTCGTGGAGCACGGCGATCACCAGCGCCCCGTCCTGCGCCTGCGCCCGCAGCAGGTCCATGACGTCGATCTGGTGGCCGGGGTCGAGGCTGGCCAGCGGTTCGTCGGCGATCAGGGCGGGGGCTTCGACCGCCAGCGCCCTGGCCAGCAGCACGCGCGCCCGCTCGCCGCCGGACAGTTCGGTCGCGATCCGCTGGCGCAGGTCCAGCACGTCGGCGCGCGCCATCGCCCGCTCGATCGCCGCCGCATCCTCGCCACGGATGCGCGACATGGGGCCGAGATGGGGCAAGCGACCGAGGCCGACGAGCCGTTCCACCGTCAGCGGCCAATGGAGCGTCTGGCCCTGCGGCAGATAGGCGACCCGCCGCGCAAGTGCGTCGCGGCGCAGGGCGGCGACGTCCTGGCCGTCGATCAGGACATGGCCTTTCACCGGGACAAGGCCGAGCATCGCCCGTGCGAGCGTCGACTTGCCCGCGCCGTTGGGGCCGACGATCCCGACCAGGGCGCCGGCTCCGAAGCGCGCGCTGATTCCGTTCAGGACGGATCGTCGTCCAAGGGTGACGCGGATCGCGTCCAGTTCCAGCATCACCATAGCCGCCGCTCGCGCATCAGATGGAGGAGGAAGATCGGGATGCCGAGGAAAGCCGTGACCACGCCCAGCTTCAGTTCGTTCATGATGTTGATCAGCCGCACCGCTATATCGGCGAAGGTCAGCAGCGCGGCGCCGCCCAGCGCGGCGGGCAGCAGGATCGCCGAGGGGCTGCGATCGGTCAGTGGGCGCAACAGGTGCGGCACGATCAGGCCGATGAAGCCGATCGCGCCCGACACCGCCACCGCGCCGCCCACGCCGATCGCCGTGCCGAGCAGCAGGCGAAAGCGCGTGCGGCGCAGGTCCACGCCCAGCGCCTGCGCGCCATCCTCGCCCAGCGTCAGCGCATCGAGCGCGCGGCCATCCCACAACAGCAGCACCATGCCGGTGACGATACAGGGCAGCGCGATCCAGAGATGGTCGAAGGAGCGGTTTTCCAGACTGCCCATCAGCCAGGTCATGATCTCCATCGCGGCGAAGGGATTGGGCGAGAGGTTGAGCGCCAGGGCGATGCCCGCCTGCGCCAGCGTCGCCACTGCGATCCCGGCAAGGATCAGCGTCAGCGAACTTTCCGACCGTCCAGCGAGGAAGAAAAGGAGCAGCAGCGACAGGCAGGCGCCGCCGATCGACAGGAGCGGCAGCATCACCGGATGAAGCTCGGCCAGACCGAAATAGAGCGCGCCTACCGCGCCCAGCGCCGCCGCGCTCGACGTTCCCAGCACCGACGGTTCGGCCAGCGGATTGCGCAGATAGCCCTGCATCGCCGCGCCCGCCAGGCCCAGCATCGCGCCGACGGCGAGGCCTATGAGCGTGCGCGGCAGGCGCAGGTCGAACAGGATGATGTCCGTCACCCTGTCGCCATGGCCCCAAAGCGCGGCCCAGATGTGGGGCAGGGGGATGTCGACCGCCCCTAGCAGCAGCGATCCGATCGCCGCCGCTGCCGTGAGGACGGTCAGGCCCGAAAGGAGCAGGATGCGCTTTTGCGTCATCTCCATCATCTTAGCCATTTGCCGCACATGCGCCGGCGATTATGGGGAGAACCATGTTGCGCAAGGCCTTTCTTCTTTCCCCCTGCTTGTGCCTGCTCGTGGCGGGTGGATCGGTGCTCCGGGCCGGGGCGCCGGTCGCCGCACCAGTTACTGGGCCGGCTCGCCCGCCGCAGCGTATCGTGTCGCTGAACCTCTGCGCCGACCAGCTTGTCCTTGCGCTGGCCGACCGCAGCCAGATCGCCGGGCTGACCCGCAACGCAAGGGATGCGGAGATGTCGGCCGAGGCGGCGCGAGCGCGAGGCCTGCCGCTGCTCCGCAATTCGGCCGAGCAGATATTGGCGATCGGGCCGGACCTGGTCGCCGGCCTGCCGGCCTGGCGCAGCGCCATGCCGGGGGGATTGAACCGGCGCGGCTACCGGACGCTCGACCTTAAGAGCGCGGACAGTCTGGCGGATATCTACGCCTCGATCCGGGCGACCGCCGTTGCGGTCGGCCATGCCGATCGGGGCGAGGCCATGGTCGCGCGGATGAAAAGGGAACTGGCGGGGCTTCCCCGGCCGGGGCGGGGCCGCGTTGCCGCCTATTATCAGCGGCGGGGATATATGACCGGCACGGGCACGCTGATCGACGATCTGATGCGGCATATGGGGCTGGTGAACCTTGCCGCGAAGCTCGGCAAGCCGCCGCTGGCGCAGGTCAGCCTGGAGGAGATGGTGGCGGCGCGCCCCGACTTCCTGATCGTGGAAAGCGCCACCGACCGCGCGACCGATCAGGGCAGCGAGATGCTGCACCATCCCGCGCTGCGCGACATTCCCCGCATCAGCATCCCGCAAGCCTGGACCGTGTGCGGGACGCAGGCCTATGCCCTTGCCGCGCGCAGCATGGCCGGACAGATTATGCAATGGGATAGGGCGCATCGCTGACATTCATTCTTAACGAGACGACGCGCTGCCGGGTGCCGCGCGTCGCCCGACAGGTCAGAAGCTCAGGCGGACGCCGCCATAGGCGGCGCGCCCGGCGGTGGCGAAGCTGAACACTTCCTCATAGTCTTCGTCGGCAAGATTCTCGACCCGGCCGAACAGCGCGACGTTCCGCGCCAGCTTATAGTCGAGGCTGAGGTTCACCAGCACATATTCCCGCATCGATACGGTGACGGGGGCATAGCTGGGGTCGGTATAGGCCGTGTCGGTCGCGCGGCCATTGTAGCGGATGGTGAGGGTGCCGGAGAGCCGCTGGTCGGCGCTGCTGACCGTGGTGTTGAAGCTGGCGACATGCCTGGGCCGACGGATTTCGCGCACGCCATCCTCCCTGGCGTTGAGCCATGTATAGGCAAGGTCGAAACGCAGTTGGGGCAAGGGCTGGGCGCTCACGAACGCCTCGATCCCATGCTGCTTGCTCTTCGTGTCGCGATTGGCGGGTGTGGCGATGAAATCGGGGGCGGGGTAGCTGGTATAGATTTCATCCTTCAGCGTGGAATCGAACCAGGTCGCGCCGATCGTCGCCCAGCCGCCGACGCTCTGTTCAAGCCCGACTTCCCAGCCTTCGGATTTTTCCGGCTTCAGGTTCGCGTTGCCGATATAGGTGCCGTCCATATAGCCGTAGAGTTCATAATAGCCGGGATTCTTGACGCCCGTGCCATAGGCGGCGCGGATGCGCGTGCCGGTCGGCAGCGCATAGCTGCCCTGAACGCGCCAGGTGGTGGTATCTTCGAAGCGGTTATTATCGTCGTAACGCACCGACCCGCCCAGCGAGAGGGGGCCGGCGGTCAGTTCATATTGGCCAACCAGGCCCAGATTGTCGGTATGACGCTTGCCCTGGAAGACAAAATCGGATGGCGTCGTGTTTTGGAAACTTTCCCGCTCCACATCGACCGCGCCGGTGATGCGGTGCGTCACCGCCTCCGTGCCCAGCGTCAGGCTGGAGGTGAGGGAGCCTTTGTAGCGGCGGCCCTTGTCGCCATAGTCGAAGCCGAAGGCGTTATACCCCTTGCGGGTGGTGTCGGCGAACTGGCCCGACAAGGTGCTGATCCAGCGCCCGTCCAGCCCCGTGACCTGCGCGGACAGCAGGCCATAGAGCGCTTCGTTGCGATAGCGCACGCCGGGGCTGTCGACGGTATAGCCGAAAAGCGGGCTGGCCGGATCGAACTCGCTATTGTTGGTGTCCGCCCTGGTCAGACTGTAGCGCAGCACGCCGGTCAGCTTGAGGGCGTCGGTCGGCGTCCAGTTGAGCTTGGTGCTGGCGCCCAGGCTTTGCGAGCCGATGTCCCGGCTGCCGCCGCGCGCGGTCGGATAGCCGTCCGTGTCATAATAGGAGGCGGACAGCGCATAGTCGAAGGCGTCGCTCGCGCCCGCGATCCGCGCCGCGCCGCTGACCGTGCCGAAGGAGCCGCCCTCCGCCCGCGCGCTGATACCCGGCGCTTCCCGGCCCGACAGGGTGATATAGTTGATCACGCCCCCGATCGCGTCGGAACCGTAGAGCGAGGATTGCTGGCCGCGCAATATCTCGATCCGGGCGGCGGGATCGGCGATCAGCGTGCCGAAATCATATTCGCCATAATAGGGGTCGGCCGCCTCTATGCCGTCGATCAGCACCAGCACATGATTGGCTTCGCTGCCGCGCAGGCGGATTTGCGTCTGACCGCCGACCCCGCCGATGCGGCTGACGGCGATGCCCGGCACGTCGCGCAGCACGTCGGACACGACGCGGGTTTGCCGCGCCTCCAGCGTGGCGGCGTCGATCACGGTGACGGACGCGCCGAGCTGGCTGGCCCTGACGCCCTCGCCGGAACGGGACGCGGTGACGATGATCTCGTCGCCCGGCGGCGTGCCCGGCTCGCCATCGGGCGTTTGCGCCAGTGCGGGCGTCGCCGCCGCCATGGCAATCAGGGAAATGGTCGTAACGAACTTCATGGAAGGCCCCCTTCCGAACACCGGCAACGAAGGCGGGGCCTGCCGATGCGCCTATCGCGATCGACCGGCGCAGGGCTGGCGAGCCGGCGTCATTGCGCTCGACCAGCCTGCGCCGAAGCGGCCCGCGCCGCTTGGTCGTCGCTCGACGGACATCCTTCCGTGCCCCGGCCTTTCCCTGGACCTGGGACATGAGCGACCCACGCCGGCTGGTCTCCTGGCTCGCGGGTCGTCGCTTGATGCACACCTTCCCAGGTTTCCCCAGTGGCTGTCCCGGATCGGCCCGGAACCCGTGCATCGCGCTCGCCGCTTACAGTTGCAGGGACAGCCCTGGATTTGCCGGCTTTCTGGAAAGCCGCCTCACCCTGTTCCCATTCAAGCCCCTTGCGGGGCACCGGCGCGATCATGCGGGACGCATCTGCGCCCCACATGATCGCCCTTAGCGCAGCTTGCGATTTTCGCAATCGGCTTTCGCTTTTGCTGTGGGAAGCGGGGCTATCGACCCAGGGCCCGAAGACGTGCGCAGCCCCTTTTCCTTTGCAAAGACGGTGAAAAACCACAAAGGGGGCAAGTCGAGGGGGCACCATGAAGAAACATTGTCTGTCCATCCTGTTGCTGATTGTGCCCACCGTCGCCCGGGCCGAAGCGCCGGGCGACGCGCCATCCATCGTCGTGACGGGCGCGGGGCTGGACCTGCCGCCTGGCACGCCGGCCTATGGATCGGTGGTGATCGACCGGCAGCGGTTGATGGACAGCGCGTCGGGGCGGATCGAGAGCGTGCTGGGCGATGTCGCCGGATTCCAGCAGTTCCGTCGGTCCGACAGCCGATCCTCCAACCCGTCCAATCAGGGCGCCACGCTGCGCGCGCTGGGCGGCAATGCGTCGAGCCGGACGCTGATGCTGCTCGACGGCGTGCCGATCGCCGATCCCTTTTTCGGCTATATCCCCTTCAGCGCGCTGGCGCCCGAACGCCTTTCGGTCGTGCGCGTGACCCGGGGCGGGGGCATCGGCGTTTTCGGGGCGGGGGCGGTCGCCGGCACGATCGA
Organism: Sphingobium sp. WR1; assembly: GCF_059693745.1. NCBI lineage: Bacteria > Pseudomonadati > Pseudomonadota > Alphaproteobacteria > Sphingomonadales > Sphingobiaceae > Sphingobium > Sphingobium sp. WR1. Next base: position 94,028 of record NZ_JCATID010000007.1, read on the forward strand.
GATGGCGAGCGCAACCCGCGACCAGTTGCCCGATTTCGCCGCCAGCGCCTTTTACGGCAGCCGCGATTCGACCGAATTGTCCGCCACCGTGACGCCGGACCTGGGCAGCGGCTATGTCTCGCTGTCGGGACGCTGGGACCGGGGCGATGGTTTCCAGACCACGCCCCGGTCCCAGCGCAACGCCGCGACCGCCCCTGCCGCTTATGATGGCTGGTCGACCAATTTGCGCGCGGTCGCGCCGATCGGCGCCACGTCCGAACTGCAATTCCGCGCGACCCTGTTCGAGGATAACCGCACGCTGCGCTTTGCCGGCGCCGACAGCNGTCGACCAATTTGCGCGCGGTCGCGCCGATCGGCGCCACGTCCGAACTGCAATTCCGCGCGACCCTGTTCGAGGATAACCGCACGCTGCGCTTTGCCGGCGCCGACAGCATGAGCCAGGGGCAGGATGCCAGCATCCGCTATATCTCCCGCGGGCCATGGCAGGTCGATGCGCTGGCCTATATCCAGGCGCGCAATTTCTCCAACATCGTCATCTCCTCCTCCAGCTTCCGCAAGTCGCTGGACCAGCGCAACACGCCTTCCACGGGGCTGGGCGGCAAGATCGAATTGCGGCCGCCGGTTGGCGGCAGCCATGTGCTGCGCATCGGCGCCGACTCGCGCTTTGCGACCGGCGATATGTATGAGGATGGCTATAACGCCAATGTCGCCGCCAATCCGCGCACCTTCCTGCGCCATGCCGGTGGCGACCAGCGGACGACCGGCCTGTTCGTCGAGGATGACTGGAGCATCGGTAAACTGGTGCTGACAGGGGGCGCGCGGGTGGATCGCTGGACAATCCGCAACGGTTTCTTCCATGAGGTCAGCGCGACGACCGGCGCGGCGACGGGGAGTGATTTTGCCGACCGGTCCGACTGGGAAGTGTCGGGACGGGTGGGTGCGCTTTACAGGGCCGGCGATGCGGTGGCGCTACGGGCGGCGGCCTATAGCGGTTTCCGCCTGCCGACGCTCAACGAGCTGTACCGGCCCTTCATCGTCTTCCCGATCAGGACGGAAGCCAATGCGGCGCTGACGCCCGAGAAGCTGAAGGGCGCGGAGGCCGGGATCGACCTGACCCCAGCCGAAGGTGTCAGCCTCTCCGCGACCGCCTTCTACAATCGGCTGGACGATGCCATCGCCAATGTGACGATCGCGACCAATATCCGGCAGCGGCAGAATGTGGATCGCGTCGTCGCCAAGGGCGTGGAACTGACGGCGACGGCAGCGCTGGGCGATGTCCGCCTGTCGGCTTCCTATGCCTATAGCCATAGCAGGGTCCATGCGCCGGGCGCGGCCTTCGACGGCTTCACCCCGGCGCAAAGCCCGCGTCATGCCGCCAGCGCGACGCTGGCCTGGGCGCCGCGGCAGGGGCCGTCGCTGTCGGCGACCATGCGCTATGTCGCGGATCAATATGAGGACGATCTGCAAAGCGACGTGTTGCCCGACGCGCTGACGGTGGACGCGATCGCGCGCCTGCCGGTCGGCCATGGCCTGAGCCTGGTCGCGCGCGGCGAAAATCTGTTCGACGAGGAGGTCCTCACCCGTAATGCCGGCGGATCGATCGACCTCGGCACGCCGCGCACGCTCTGGATCGGCGTCAGCTTCAGCCGGTGATCCTGTCCGCCACATCCGGGCCGTGAGCATGGCGCGCCGCTGCGCGGATATCCTCCATCTCCGGGCGGATGCCGGTGTAGAGGACAAATTGTTCGAGCGCCTGGAGGACGATGACCTCACCACCCGAAATAATGTCTTTCCCGGCGGCCCTTGCCGCGCGGACGAAAGGCGTTTCCACCGGCTGGGCGACGACATCGAACGCGATGGCGCAGGCGGCAATATGCGCCGGCGGGAAGGCGAGGGCGTCGCCATCCTGTCCCTCCATCCCCAAGGGGGTGACGTTGATCAGGAGGGGCGCGCTTTCGCCCGGCAGGTCGGCGCGCCACCCATAGCCATATTGCTCCGCAATCGCGCGTCCGGCCGGTTCGTTGCGCGCGATGATCACGCCTTCGGTAAAGCCCGCATCCCGTAGCGCGGCCGCCACGGCCTTCGCCATGCCGCCGCTGCCGCGAAGCAGGAACGGCGCAGGCTTTTCAATCCGTCGTTCCAGAAGCTGGCGCACCGCGACATAGTCGGTATTGTATCCGGTCAGTCGGCCATCGTCGTTGACGATCGTATTGACGCTGTCGATCGCGCGCGCAGAGGCTTCAAGCGCATCGATCAGCGGGATCACGGCTTCCTTGAACGGCATGGATATGGCGCAGCCGCGAATATCCAGCGCGCGTATGCCGCCGATGGCGGCAGCCAGATCCTGCGTGCTGAAGCTCTTATAGACATAGTCCAGCCCTAATATTTCATAGAGGCGGTTGTGAAAGCGCGAGCCGGCGTTACCGGGTCGGCCCGACAAGGACATGCAGAGCCTGGTATCCCGGCCGATGGGTGGTTTCATCTCTTCATTTCCTCGACTTGTGAAATCCTGGCAGTGGAGCCGCGGGCGACGAGACGTCCGGTCAGAACCACCTTGCGCGCGGCCGCGTCCGGATGGTCGAGCCGGTCGAGCAGCATGGCCATGGCGGTGCGGCCGATCTCCTCGACCGGCTGTTCGATGACGCTGAGCCCGTCGGCGGCGAACTCCATCCAGGCGTCATTGTCGAATCCGGCGAGGGCCACGTCCCGTGGGACGGACAGGCCCAGCGCATGGGTCGCCCGCAGCACCGACATCAGCATCACGCCGTTGCTCGCGACGATCGCCTCCGGCCGGTCCGGTTCGTCGAGCAGGGCGGCAACCAGCCGTTCCGCTTCGCCGTCGCCATGGGGGACCGACAGGGACCGGGTCGCCATGCCCAGGCCTTGGGCGGCCTTTTCGAAGCCGGCCCGCCGTTCCGCGCCGGTGGTGCTGGCCGCGCCGAACAATCCGGCGACCGTCTTGAACCCCTGCGCATGGAGATGGGCGACCAGCGCTCCCGCCATCGCTTCATTGTCGAGCACGACGCAGTCGGAGGTGGTCGTTGCCACGCGATCGATCAGGATGATGGGATGATCGGCCTTCGCGCGCGCGACCCGTTCGGCGCCCTGCCGGGTCGGGGCCAGGATGACGCCCGTCACCCGTTCTTCCTGCATCAGTTGCAGATACATGGCTTCCTTGGCGGGGTCCTCGTTCGTGTTGCAGAGGATGACCCGCAGGCCGCGTTCATAGGCGATGTCCTCGACCGTGCGCGATACCGCCGTGAAGAAGGGGTTGCGGATGTCCGCGACGATCAGGCCGATGGTGTTGCTGTGGCGCGAGCGGAGGCGCCGGGCGGCGAGATTGGGGCGGTAGCCGGTCGTCTTCACCGCAGCGAGCACGCGGTCGCGCATCGTCGCATCGACCGCCCGGCCCGACAGCACGCGGGAGACGGTGGCGGGCGATACCGCCGCGACTCGCGCTACATCCTTGATTCCGACGGCCATTGGAAAATCGTTTTCCTTATCCTCTCACGCTTCAGTACGGAATATGGCCGATTTTCGGGCTGAATTGCAAGTCGCTTGACAGAATCATGAGAAAACGTTTTCCTGAAAACAGAGAGGAAGCTGAAGAGCCATGATCGCCGAACCCCTGAACGCGCTTCGCCACGAAGATTTGATCCGCATCGACGCGCAGGCGTCCGACAAGGAGGCCGCGATCCTCCAGGCGGGCCAGATATTGGTCGCCGCCGGCTGCGTCGCGCCCGGCTATGAACAGAGCATGGTCCGGCGGGAGGCGGTGGCGAACACCTATCTGGGGTCGGGCGTCGCCATTCCGCACGGCCTGGGCGAGGATAAGGGGCTGGTGCGGCGTGACGGCATCGTCGTCCTGCAACTGCGCGAGGGGATCGAGTGGAACCCCGGTCAGCGCGCCCATCTGGTGGTCGGCATCGCCGCCAGTTCTGACAGTCATATCGCGATCCTGCGCCGCCTGACCCGCCTGATTCAGGATGAAGGGCGGCTGACGGCGCTGTTGGCCACGGACGATGCTGGGGAGATCGCGGCGGCGCTGCATCAGGACATCGCGTCCGGCAAAGCGCGGCCCGCCGCGGAGGATCTGGCCGAAAGCATCGAATGGACGGTGGACTATCCGGCGGGTCTGCACGCCCGCCCGGCATCGGCCTGGGGCGAAGCGGCCAAGGCCGGGGCCAGCCTGCTGCGCGTCCGCCATGGCGACGACATGGCCGATCCGCGCAGCCTCGTTTCACTGCTGCAACTGGGGCTGAAGGCGGGCGACCGCATCACCATTTCCGCCGGCGCCCGGCCCGCGCTCGACCAGTTCATGCGCGCCGTCACCGGCCTGACCGCCCGCGAAAAGGCGGATGCCGCCCGCGCCGCCGAAAAGGCGAAGGCTCCGGTGCGCGGATGGAAGCCGACCGGCCATCCCGCCATGATCGCTGGTGTCGCCGCCAGCCCCGGCCTGGCCATCGGGCCGGTCCATGTGCTGGCCGCGGCCGAACTGGAGGTGCCGGATCAGCCGGTCGATCTGGTCGCCGACGGCGCGCTGCTGAACGACGCGCTGGTCCGCACAAAGGCGCAGATGAAGGCGCTGGTCGACGACACCACCCGGCGGCTGGGCGCGGGGGATGCCGCGATCTTCGCGGCGCAGGCCGGGCTGCTGGACGATACCGACCTCATCACCCTGACCTGCCAGCTGATGGTGGAGGGGCATGGCGTCGCCTGGTCCTGGCATCAGGCGATCGACCGTATGGCGGGACAGCTTTCCGCGCTGGGCAATCCGGTGCTGGCTGCACGCGCCGCCGACTTGCACGATGTCGGCCGGCGCGTGCTAGCCCAGATCGATCCGGGCCTGAGCGTCGGCACTTTGACCGACCTGCCGGAGCAGCCCTGCGTCCTGGTCGCGGCGGACCTGTCGCCATCGGATACGGCGACGCTGGACACCGGCCGGGTGGCCGGCATCGCCACGGCGCTGGGCGGCCCGACATCGCACAGCGCGATCCTGGCCCGCACGCTGGGGTTGCCGTCGGTGGTGGCGGGCGGGGCCGATCTGTTGGCGCAGGCGGCCGGGACCACCGCCATCGTCGATGGCGACAGCGGCCGCATCTGGCTCGACCCTTCGGCGGAGGATATCGCCTCCGCCCGTGCGTGGATCGAGGAGATTGCCGCCAGGCGCGCCGCCGAGGAGGCCGAACGCGCCCTGCCCGCGCGCACCCGCGACGGTCATGAACTGGCCATCGGCGCCAATGTGAACCGGCCCGATCAGGTCGCCTTCGCCCTGGCGCAGGGCGGAGAAGGGGTGGGCCTGATGCGCACCGAGTTCCTGTTTCTGGAACGCGGCGACAGCCCCGGCGAGGATGAGCAATGCGCCATCTATCGCGCCATGATCGACGCGCTGGGCGACCGGCCGCTGATCGTCCGCGCGCTCGACATCGGCGGGGACAAGCAGGTGCCGCATCTCGATCTGCCCAAGGAGGAAAATCCGTTTCTGGGCGTGCGCGGCGCGCGGCTGCTGCTGCGCCGCCCCGACCTGCTGGAGCCGCAATTGCGCGCCCTTTATCGTGCGGCGAAGGGCGGCGGCGACCTGTCGATCATGTTTCCGATGATCACCTCCGCGTCCGAACTCGTCGCGCTGCGCGAACGCTGCGAGGCGATCCGCGTGGAACTGGACGCGCCCATGGTCCCCATCGGCATCATGATCGAGGTGCCCGCCGCCGCCGTCCAGGCCCATAAGCTGGCCGCCCATGCCGACTTCTTTTCGATCGGCACCAACGACCTCACCCAATATGCGCTGGCCATCGACCGCCAGAACCCGGAACTGGCGAGCGAGGCCGACAGCCTGCATCCGGCCGTGCTGCGGCTGATCGCCATGACCGTCGAGGGCGCGCGCAGGCATGATCGCTGGGTGGGCGTGTGCGGGGGCATAGCGGGCGATCCCTTCGGCGCGGCGTTGCTGACGGGGCTTGGCGTGCAGGAACTGTCCATGACGCCGCGCGACATTCCCGCCGTGAAGGCGCGCATCCGCGCAAGCAGCCTAGCCGATCTTCAGGCGCTTGCCGACCGCGCCCTTGATGCAACGAGCGCTGCCGACGTGCGGGCGCTCGACGGGGAGGACGCATGATGGCCATCCTGACCCTGACGCTCAACCCCGCCATCGACCAGACGGTGATGCTCGACCGCCTCATCCCCGGCGACGTCCACCGCGCCCGCACGGTGCGGCAGGATGCCGGCGGCAAGGGGATCAACGCCGCCAGTTGCCTGGCCGACTGGGGACTGCCGGTGACGGTGATGGGGTTACTGGGGACCGAAAATGCCGCGCCCTTCGACGTGCTGTTCGCCGCCAAGCCGATCATCGACCGCTGCCAGCGCCATCCGGGCGGCACGCGCGTCAATCTGAAGCTGGTGGATGCCCAAGGCACGACCGACATCAACATGGACGGCGCGCCCGCGACCCAGGCGAGCATCGATGAGCTGACCGCGACGCTCGATGCGGCAGCCCGGCCCGGCGACCTCATCATCCTGTCGGGCAGTCTGCCGCCGGGATGCCCGCCCGATATCTATGCCCGCCTCACCGCCATGCTGCGGACAAAGGGGGCCATTGTGCTGCTCGACAGCAGCGGCGCGGCGCTGCGCCATGCGCTGGATGGCGCCGTCCTGCCGAACATAGTGAAGCCCAATCTCCATGAACTGGAGGAATGGCATGGCGCCCCGCTCGACCGGCCGCAGCAGATTGCCGAGGTCGCAGCATCGTTGCTGGCGCGGGGAGTCGAGCTGATCGCCGTCTCCATGGGCGCGCAGGGCGGGCTGTTCATGACCCGCGAAGAGTCGGTGCGCGCGCGTCTGGCGGTCGAGCGCGTCGACAGCACGGTGGGCGCGGGCGACGCCATGGTGGCGGGACTGGCCGCGGCCTTTGCCGAAGGGGCGGGGCTGGAGCGCGTCGCGCGCCTGTCGACCGCCTTCGCCGTCGGCAAGCTGGGCCGCGCCGGCCCGCATCTGCCGACAAGGGACAGAATTGAGGCTCTCGCCGACCATGTCGTGACCGAGGCCCTTATGGGAGAGAAGCAATGAGCAGGATTTTCGCGGTCGTGGAGGCCGGCGAGTCCGGCGTCGCCGGCGTCCTTGCCGGGGAGGCGCTGCGCAAGGCCGCGCGCGCCGAGGGACGGGCCATCGAAATCGAGCTGCGCACTGCGCAGGGCGTCGTCAATCCGCTGCCGGCGGACGCCGAGGGCGACCTGCTTCTCATCGCCCCGGAAGGGGCCGACCCTGCGCCCGACGCCCGCCCGCATCGCCGCCTGACGCTGGAGGCGGTGCTGGCCGACCCCGCCGCCGCGCTGGCCGGAGGAGCGCAAGAAGGTGCGCCGTCGGCAACGCCGCGCATCGTCGCCATCACCTCCTGCCCCACCGGCATCGCTCATACCTTCATGGCGGCGGAGGGGCTGACTGAAGGCGCGCGCCAGCTTGGCTACAGCATTCGCGTCGAGACGCAGGGTTCGGTCGGCGCGGGCAATCCGCTGACGGCGGAGGAAATCGCTGCCGCCGACATCGTGCTGATCGCCGCCGACCGCGAGGTCGATCGCAGCCGCTTTGCGGGCAAGCGCCTATTCGCGGGCAATACCAAGCCTGCCATCACCGGCGGCGCGCGGCTGATCGAGCGGGCGCTGGCGGAAGCGACCGTGCAGGGCGGCGGCGGGGCGGAGGCGCAGCAGGCCGGTCCGGCCGCCGGGGCATCGGGCGCGAAACGCGCCGGTCCCTACAAGCATCTGATGACCGGCGTGTCCTTCATGCTGCCCTTCGTGGTGGCGGGCGGCCTGCTGATCGCGCTGGCCTTCGCGTTGGGCGGCATTCATGCGAATGATCCCGCCGCGGCGGGCACGCTGGCGCACGCCCTGTTCGAGATCGGCGCCAAGGGCGGCTTCGTGCTGATGGTGCCGGCGCTGGCGGGCTATATCGCCTATTCCGTCGCCGATCGTCCCGGCATCGCGCCGGGCATGATCGGCGGCCTGCTCGCCGCCAATCTGGGGGCGGGCTTTCTGGGCGGCATCGTCGCCGGCTTCATTGCGGGCTATGGCGTCGACTGGCTCAACCGGCTGATCCGCCTGCCCAAGAATTTGCAGGGCCTGAAGCCCGTGCTGATCCTGCCGCTGCTGGGGACGCTGCTGACCGGGCTGCTGATGATCTATGCGGTGGGCGGGCCGGTCGCGGCGGCGCTGACCTTCCTCACCGACTGGCTGCGCACTATGCAGGGATCGAGCGCGCTGGTGCTGGGACTCATCCTCGGCGCGATGTCGGCGTTCGACATGGGCGGGCCGGTCAACAAGGCGGGCTATGCCTTTTCCGTCGGCCTGATTTCCAGCCAGGTCTACACGCCCATGGCCGCGACCATGGCGGCAGGCATGACGCCGCCGCTGGCCGTCGCGCTCGCCACGCGCCTGTTCCGCAACCGTTTCTCGCATGAAGAGCGCGAAGCCGGGGCGGCCGCCGCCGTGCTGGGGCTGGCGTTCATCACCGAAGGCGCGATCCCCTTCGCCGCGCGCGATCCGCTGCGGGTCATTCCGGCATTGATGGCCGGGTCCGCCGTGGCCGGCGCCATATCCATGGCGATGGGCGTGGAGTTGAAGGTGCCGCATGGCGGCTTGTTCGTCCTGCCGATCCCCGGCGCCGTCTCCCATGTCGGGGTCTATGCGCTGGCGATCCTTGCCGGGACGCTGGCGAGCGCGCTGCTCGTGGGGCTGTTGAAGCGTCCCGCAACCAAGGCATCGGCCTGACGCCTGGCCGCGTGGGTATAAACGGAGAGGCTAATCATGCGTTTCGAGATGATGGGCGGCGCCGGCCTGGCGTGCGCCATGGCTCTGGCCGCGCCCGCCGTATCGGCGCAGGATGGGGCAGAGGCGGATGCCGCCCGGTCCTCCGCCCGGCAGGAGGCGAAGGTTCAAGCGGAGGCGTCCTGGCAGCCACTGGCCGGGCAGGGGGTGACGTTTTCCCTGGGCTATACCGGCGAGGCGGCGGCCAATCTGTCCGGCGGCCTGCGCCGCGAGGCGGCCCATGCCGGTCAGGTCTATGTCGGCGCGGATTTCGATCTCGACCATATGCTCGGCATCGGCGGCGGCGCGCTGCATGTTGCCGTCACCAACCGCCATGGCAGGAATCTTGCCGCCATGGCCATCGGCAACAATACGTCGGTGCAGGAAATCTACGGCACGCAGAATACGCATCTGGCGATCCTGACCTGGCAGCAGACCTTTCTCGACGGTCGGCTGGATGTCGAGGCGGGGCGCAGCCAGGCCAATATCCATTTCCTCAACTCCCCGCTTTATTGCCATTTCCAGACCAATTCGGCCTGCGGCAACCCGACCTTCGTCTTCAAGAACAGCAATTTCACCTATTTTCCGGCGTCGAGCTGGATGGCCCATGCGAAGCTGCATGTCACGCCGAAGGTCATGCTGCACGCGGGCGTCTATGAAGTGAACCCGGACCGAAAGCGCGCTGACGACCATGGTTTCAATTTCAGCACGAAAAATGCGACCGGCGTCATCGTGCCGTGGGAATTGAGCTATGGCAGCGATTTTACGAACGATCGCCTGCCGCGCCATTATATCGTTGGCGGTTGGTTCGACCGCGGCGATTATACCGATCCGCTGCGCGACGAGGATGGCGGCATTGCGATCCTGACCGGGCGACCGGCGGCGGCCCGGCACGGGCGGTCCGGTCTTTATGTCCGGTTCGACCAGATGCTCACCCGTCCCGATCCGGCTTCCGAGCGCGGATTGAGTCTGTTCGGCGTCGCCATGACCAACCTGTCGGGCCGGGTCGAGGAAAGCCGCTATCTGGGGATCGGCATTGTCCAGACCGGCACCTTCGCCGGGCGCGACAAGGATGTGATCGGCTTCGCGATCAACGACCAGCGCTTCAGCGATCTGGCGATGCGGCGGATGAATGCGGCGCGGGTCGCTGCGGGCGGCCGCGCGGACATTCGGCGCCATCAATATATGATGGAACTGACCTATGGGATGCAGGTCAGTCCGGCGATCCGCCTTTCGCCCAATGTGCAATATATCCTCCACCCGGATCAGACGGGCGCGCCGGATCGGACGAAGAATATCAAGGATGCCTTCATCCTCGGTTTCAAGTTCACGGTGGATGCGATGAAGCTGTTTGGAGGCGCGCCGCGTCTATGACTGGACCGTGCCACTTTTCAGCAAGGAGGTGAGGTTGGGGGAATAGGTGGAATAGAGGGGGAGCAGGCCCGCCCCGAGCGCGGGCGCGGTTTCGCCGTTGCGGCCGACCAGCAGATCAGGTTCGAAAAAGTCCCTGGGCGCCGCCTCTCTTATCCGGTCCTGCACTATCGCGCGCAGGACATGCAGGCTGTCTTGCGAAAGCGCGCCGCCGATGATCACGGCATCGAGGTCCAGCAGACTGTTCGCGCCGATGATCGTGAATGCCAGCGCGCCGGCGCACTGGGCCAGCCACTCCCGCTCCTGATCGCCATGCGGTTTGCCATCCGGGGAAAATTGATAGAGCGAAGCGGAATGAAGGAGGAAATCCAGGCCTTCGCCGCGCGGGATCGGCATGGAGGCAAGCGCGCCGGCATTGCCGTTTCGGCCGCGCTTGATTTCACCATTCAGGATCAAGCCGCCGCCCACGAAATTGCCGATATGGATATAGAGAAAGTTGGCGAGTCCCATTCCCACGCCACACATGAGTTCCGCGAGCGCGCCGGCATTGCCGTCATTTTCGAACAGGACGGGACCATCCAGGGCGCGCTGGAAAAAATCCTCCAGCCCGGCCGCGGACCATTCCCTGGCCTGACGGTCGGCGATGCCCGCCTCTTCCCGCCATTCGCCGATGAACCATGGCATGGCGATGCCATAGCCGAGAAAACCCTCCTGCTGTTCCCTGCGCAATTGCGGCAGATGGTCTTGCGCGAAGGCTCTGATGCGATCCGCGGCGCTCTGCGGGCTTGGGAAATCCGTCCCCTGGCTGTCGCAGGCGATGATTCGCCCGTCGAAATCGAGCATCGTACAGGTCAGGCGGTTACGGCCTATTTCGAAGCCGATCGTGCAGCCGCTGTCGCTGTTGATGCGGTAGATGATTGACGGTTGACCCATGCCGCCCGTGCGCTTCCCCGCGCGGACCAGCCGTCCTTCATCCGCAAGGCTCTCGACGATCCGCACCGCGGCCTGGGGGGAAAGGCCGGTTATTCGGGAAAGATCGGCCTTTGAGGCGCCATTGAGCCGCCTTATCGTGGCGAGGATAAGCCGTTCATTATAGCGGCGAACGCCCACTGCATTGCTGCCACGCTTGTTCACCAGCGACCCCATTCCATTTTATCGACAGCGATATGATGCCCGATAGGGGCGGATGTTTGAAACACACCGCCCCCAAAAGGCAAGGGCGACACTGACAAAGTGATGCTTGACAGACTAAATCACATTGATAGATTTAATCCGTCAGGCAGCAGAAGTGGGCTTGAAGACGATGACGGGGGCAGCAATCACTCCCCGTCCTTGAGCTTCGCTCGTTTTTGCAGGTGCGTGGCGGAAGAAAATCTCTCCTTTCTTCCGCCACGCACCCCTGACCGACCCAATAAGGATCGTCTGCCGCGACAGACGGACGTGCCCGATTTTCCAGGCTGCACACTGGAAATATGAGGGGGAGGATATGGGCTTTCAGCTTGAATCTTCCCCCTTTTTTTCGGCGGCGCAAGGCTTTCCTACGTCGCGAAGATAGCGGTTGACAGACTAAATCACATTTGTAGATTTAATGGAGTCGCACATGGCGGCGGGCAAGCACGAATACGTGCTGCAAAACAGGGAAGAGGATGATCGTGGAGGCCGATCCACATGATATGTTCCGCAGATTGCATGGCGCCTCGACGGCGTCCTGTCTCTGGTGGCCTGCTACGCGGGGCTGGTGGCGCGCCATGCCCGCAATCAATCCTACATTCCTAAAGCCTCGGTCCATGCTCTGTCGTGCATGGGCTGGCTTGCTGTGCGAGTAACCCATGCAGAATGAGAGCCTTCTCCTTGGCGCGATCGAAGCCGGTGGCACCAAATTCCTTTGCGGCATCGCCGATCGCGACGGCCAGCTGATTCGTCAGCTGCGGATTTCGACGACCCAGCCCGCCGATACGCTGGGCGCGGCGAGCGCCTTCTTCGCGCAGGCCATGGCGGATATGGGGCCTTTGTCGGCCTTTTCGATCGGGAGTTTCGGTCCGCTGTCGCTCAACCCCGTGGCCAAGGACTATGGCTGCATCACATCCACGCCCAAGGCGGGCTGGCAGGATGTCGACCTGCTCGGCCATTTCGCGCGGACGATCGATGCGCCCATGGCGATCGACACGGACGTCAATTGCGCGGCGGTCGGGGAACGGCTTTTCGGCAGCGGGCAGGGGCTGGACACATTCTGCTATGTGACGGTGGGCACCGGGATCGGCGTCGGTCTGTTGATCGGCGGCGCGCCTCATGGCGGCGCGAACCATCCCGAGGCCGGGCATATCCGCTTGCCCCGCGCGCCGGGGGACGATGCGTTCCCCGGTATCTGTCCCTTCCATGGCGATTGTCTTGAGGGTCTCGCCTGCGGGCCAGCAATGCACGCCCGCTGGGGCGTGCCGGGTGAACAGTTGCCGCCCGATCATCCAGGCTGGGATATCGAGGCCGACTATCTGGCGGGCCTCTGCGCGACATTGACCTATATCGTGCGGCCCGACCGGATCATCATCGGCGGCGGCGTGATGGACTCGCCGGGCATGTATGCGCGTGTCCGGGCCGCATCGACCGCGAAGCTCGCTGGCTATGACGCGAGCATGAGGGCCATCGATATGGACGATTATATCGCGGCCCCAACGGCCGGCGCGTCCGCCGGGCTGACGGGCGCCCTTGCCCTCGCCTACCGGACCGCGACCCGCCAATGGCCGATGCACTGGTCCGTCGGGCTGCCGTCTTCCCCGAGCCAATCTTCTTTGTCAGGAGCAGCACTTGCGTAGTCCCTCCCCATCGGATCATGCGGCCGATCGATTTGGCGATGCGGGCGACGCCCGGGTCACGGCCGCCATCATAGTGAGCGCGGCGGGCGCGGCGCTCGGCGGTCTTCTGTTCGGCTTCGATACGGCCGTCATTTCGGGAACGACCTCCGCGTTGCAGACGCGGTTCGGCTTGAGCGACGGCATGTTGGGTTTCACGGTCGCCTCAGCCCTTATCGGCACGGTGATCGGTTCGCTGATCGCGGGGGCGCCGGCCGACCGCTTCGGCCGGCGCGCGGTGATGCTGACGGTCGCGATCTGCTATGTGGTGTCGTCGCTGGGCACTGGGCTTGCGGGCAATTGGACGATGCTCCTGGCTTTCCGGTTCCTGGGAGGTCTGGCGATCGGCGCCGCCTCGGTGGTGACGCCCATCTATATCGCGGAAGTTTCGCCTGCGCGGTTCCGGGGGCGGCTCGTCGCCCTCAACCAGCTCAATATCGTGATGGGCATATTGATCGCGTTTCTCTCTAACTATGCGATCGCCAATCTGGCGCCCGCGGAGACGGCGTGGCGGTGGATGTTCGGCATCGTCACGCTGCCCTCTATCCTGTTCCTGAGCGTGACCCTCCTTCTGCCGGAAAGCCCGCGCTGGCTGGCGATCCACGGGCGGGGACCACAGGCGATCGACGTCATGAAGAGACTCGGCTTTCGCGATCCGGTCGGGGAACTGCGCCACATCCAGGACGCGGAGGCGCGTGTCGACCGGACCGCGGCGCCGGGTCTGTTCCAGGCCGCCTACGCCCGCCCGGTCGCCTGCGCCATCGCCATCGCCATGTTCAACCAGCTTTCGGGGATCAATGCGCTGCTTTACTATGCGCCGCGCGTCTTCGAACTTGCCGGAGCCGGCGCCGACAGCGCGCTGCTCCAGTCCATCGCCATCGGCGGGACCAACCTGCTCTTCACCATCCTTGCGCTTTTCCTGATCGATCGTTTCGGCCGCAAGCCGCTCCTCTATATGGGGTCCATCCTCTGCGCCGCAGCCCTGTTCCTGGTCGGGTTCCAGCTGGAGAGCGCCCGCCCGGACGGCGCGCTGATCCTGATCGGCCTGCTGGGTTTCATCGCTGCCTTCGCCATGTCCCAAGGGGCGGTGATCTGGGTGTTCATCTCCGAAATATTCCCGAGCGCGGTGCGCGGCAAGGGCCAGGCGCTGGGCAGCACCACCCACTGGGTCATGGCGGCGGCGATCACCTGGGCCTTTCCGGTCTTTGCCGTGAGCGTTGGTGGCTGGGTGTTCGCCTTCTTCGGCGCGATGATGCTGCTCCAGTTCGTCTGGACATGGAAATTCATGCCGGAAACCAATGGCGTGGCGCTGGAAGACATGAAGCTGGGGAGTGCACGGGTATGATGAGAACGCTGTTCCTGCTGGCGACCGCAGCCTTGATCCCGGTTCAGGCGGAGGCTCAACGGGCCGATCCCCGCCCCGCCTATCATTTCGCGCCTAAGCGGAACTGGATGAACGATCCCAACGGGCTGGTCTACTATGAAGGGGAATATCATCTCTTCTATCAATATAATCCCCATGGCGACCGTTGGGGCCATATGAGCTGGGGCCATGCGGTGAGCCGCGATCTGGTGACGTGGCAGGAATTGCCGGTCGCGATCCCCGAGACGGGCGACGTCATGGCCTTTTCCGGCAGCGCCGTGATCGACTGGAAGAACAGCAGCGGCTTTGGTCGCAACGGCAAGTCGCCGATGATCGCCATCTATACCGGGCATAATCCCAAGGCCAGGCTCCAGTCCCAATATCTGGCCTACAGCAATGATCGGGGCCGCAGCTGGACGATCCATGGCGAGGTGCTGAGCGTAGGATCGCCGGAGTTTCGCGATCCCAAGGTCTTCTGGCACGCGCCGACCAAGGCCTGGGTGATGATCGCGGTCATGGCCGAGGAGAACCGGGCGGTGATCTTCACGTCGCCCGATCTCAGACAATGGACCTTTGCGAGCAGCTTCGGCCCGGCGGGCGGGCAGGGACGCAATTGGGAGTGCCCCGACCTCAACCTGCTGCCCGTCGAAGGCGGGAAGGCCGGGGAAGAACGCTGGGTGCTCAGCGTCAATCTTGGCGACAAGGCCGTGGGCGGTGGTTCGGGCGGGCAATATTTCGTCGGCGACTTCGATGGGCGACGCTTTACCCCGGTCGAAGGCTGGGGAAGCGATCCGGTCTGGACCGATTATGGCGCCGACTTCTATGCCGCCGTCGCCTGGAACGACCTGCCTAGGGATGATCCGCGTCGAATCTGGATCGGCTGGGCCAATGACTGGCGTTATGCGGAGTCGATACCGACCTATCCGTCGCGCGGGATCATGACCGTGCCGCGCACCATCGCCCTGCGGAAAACCGATCGGGGCTATCGCCTGACGCAGCGGCCCGTGCGCGAGCTGGAGTCTTTGCGCGGCGTCGCGCAGATCGGGCGGCAGATTCGGCTGGGCGAGGAGCCCGTTCCGCTGCCGGTGACGGGTGGGGCCGCCGAACTCAAGGCGGACCTGACATTAAGCGGCGCCGAACAGGTCGCGATCGCGCTGACCGATGGCGAAGGCTATCAGACGATCATCGGCGTCAACCCGACGGCGAACGAAGTGTTCGTCGATCGCACCCGTTCCGGGCCGTATTTCCATGACGGCTTCGCCAACCGCCATGTCGCGCCGGTGGATTTGAGCAAGGGCAAGGTTTCGCTTCGCCTGCTGGTCGATGAATCGATCGTCGAACTGTTCATCAACGATGGCGAGCAGACGATCACCGACCGTTTTTTCCGCGGCTCCGGCGCCCTTGGCTGGAGCGCTTCGGCGCGCGGCGGCCCCGCCATGATGGATATGACCGCCTGGCCGATCAGACAGGAGGCCGCCAACTGAGGATCATTCCGAACACCGGCTGAAAACAGCCTTTCCCCATTGGGTGACATGGAATTTCCGCTGACGCAGCCAGCCGGGAAACGGCGGCGTGCGGCCAGCGCAGTTATAAACAAAGGGAGGATAATCATGAACTTCAGGACAGTTGCACTGCTCGGCTCCACTTCGCTGGCATCTCTTCTCCTGACCGCGCCGGCCATTGCGCAGGACAAGGCGGAAGAGGAGGCCGCCGCGCAAAAAAAGGACGGGGAGACGATCGATTCCGTGCCGGTTTCCGACATCGTGGTGACGGGCTATCGCGCCGCGCTCGGATCGGCGCAGGACATGAAGCGCCGGTCCGACGCCATCGTCGATGCGATCGTATCGGAAGATATCGGCAAACTTCCCGACAATAATGCGGCCGAGGCGATTTCCCGCGTCGTCGGCGTGCAGGTGCTGCGTTATAATGACGAGGCGGGCGTGGTGCTGGTGCGCGGCCTGCCCGACGTGAACACCACCTTCAACGGCCGCGAATTCTTCACCGCCGACGACCGCGTGCTGCACCTGCAGGATTTTCCGGCCGGCGTGGCCGCCGGCCTGGAGGTCTATAAGTCCGGCACGTCCGACCTGATCGAGCCGGGTCTTGCCGGCCTGATCAACCTGCGCGCGCGTCGGCCCTTCGATGTCAAGGATACGGAAATCGCCGGCGAAGTCCGCGGCTCCTATAATGACCAGTCCAGGGCCTTCGACCCGTCGGCCAACCTGCTGCTGACCAAGCGCTGGGACACGTCGATCGGCGAGATCGGCGCGCTCGTCAATTTCAGCTATGTCCGCATGACCTATCGCAACGCCGACCGCTATGCGGATTCCGCCGTCATCAGCCCCCTGGGTTTTGGCGCCGACGATCCGTCCGACGACATGACGGTGACGACCCCGGGCGTGGGCAATTTCCGCTTTCCTGCCAATGCCGGCAATTTCTACGAAAAGGGCGTCCGGCACCGGCCCGCCATCAACGGCGCCATCCAGTGGCGCCCGACGCCGGACCTGGAAATCTATGCGGAAGGCCTTTGGCAGGCCTATCGCGGCAAGGTGCTGCGCGACGGCTTCAACGTCAATTTCGAGCGCCGCAGCGTCGACGGCGTTCCCCCGACATTGAGCAATGTGGTCCTGGTCGAAGGCGAGCCGCTCAAGGCCGCCAGCTTCACCAAGACGGGCGGCTATGTGCCCGAATTCTTCCGTTCGACCCAGGATGACCAGACCGACACCTATCAGGCGGCGCTGGGCTTCAAGTGGAAGACGGGACGCGCCACCCTGTCGGGCGATTTCGCCTATACCTACAGCAAATATGAGGCCGACGAGGACAGTGTCGACGGGCAGCTTGCCAGCGCGCCGACCATCAACGTCGAATGGGACGTCAAGGGATCGGCGATCTTCGATCTGGGTGATTTCGACAAGACCAACCCCGCCAACTATGTCTGGCGCGGCTATTATCAGCGGCACTTCGTCGCCAAGGGCGATGGCGTGCAGGGACGGCTCGACCTCGACCTTGAAACCGACATGAGCTGGCTGCCGAAGATCCAGTTCGGCATTCGGGCGAGCGACCGCACCGCGCTGATGCAGAACAACAACCGCTATGCCTATACGGCGGGCCTCGGTCTACCGCTGGCGAGCCTGCCGACCGGCGAACTGCAATTGATCAATGACGGCTTCCGCGGCGATCCGCAGCGCTTCCAGAACTGGCTGGCGCCGACCCGGGGCGCGATCCGCGACAATGTCGAGGCGCTGCGGCAACTGGCCTATGCTTCGGTGCAGCAACTGACGGTGATGTTTCCCAATGACGGCGGCATTCGCGATGCGGTGACGAAGTTTGCGACCGAGGACATTCCGTTCGATCCGCTCAACGGCTTCACCGCCAAGGAAGCCAGCTATGCCATGTATGGCCAGGCCAAATATGAATTCGATCTTGGCGGCATCACCGCCGACGGCACTTTCGGCGTGCGCGTGGTCAACACCGACGGCCGCTATTCCGGCTTTTCGCGCGTGAACGGAACCGACGGTACATCGCAGATCGTCCCGCAGATATCGAACCAGAACTATCTGGACGTCCTGCCGTCCTTCCAGACCAGAATTCGGCTGACGCCCGAATTCCAAGTGCGCCTGGCCTTCAACCAGACGCGCACGCGGCCCAGCTTCGGCCAGCTCAACCCGTCGCTCGACATCACCCGCAACAGCCCCGGACCCGACGGATCGCCGCCCCAATATGCCGCCTTCGGCAATGGCGGCAATCCGAACCTCAAGCCGCTGATGTCCGACAATTATGACGCCACGCTCGAATATTATTTCTCGAAGAACGGGTCGGCGACGCTCGCCGTCTTCTATCGCGATCTGGAAGGTTTCATCAGCAACTATACCCGTGACGTGATCGACCCGGATTATGGGCGTATCCAGATCAACCGCCCGGAAAATGCCGGCAAGGGAAAGATAAAGGGCGCGGAGGCGTCGTTCCAGACCTTCTTCGATTTCCTGCCCGGCTTCCTGTCCGGTTTCGGCGTGCAGGCCAATGTCACCTATCTGGACGGCACCAATGCCCTGCCGACGGTGCTGGGTGAAGGCGCGCGTCAGGTGCGGATCACGGGGCTGTCGAAATGGGCCTATAATCTGACCGGCTTCTACGAAAAGGGGCCGGTCTCCGCGCGGCTGTCCTATAATCGCCGGTCGAGCTTCATCAACAGCTACAACCGCAACAGCAATGAGGATCAATATGCCGGCGAGATCACGCGCGGCATTTCGCGCCTGGATTTCTCCGCCTCATACGAAGCGATCAAGGGAATCACGATCGTCGGCAATGTCAGCAACATATTGGGCAAGCCGTTCAACAATTACCGCTACTATAATGAAACCCAGTATTTTCCCCGCGATCTGCGGATCGAGGGCCGCTATTTCAGCCTCGGCGTCCGGTTCAAAATGTAAAGGATAGGCTGATCTTTCGGCGAAGGGGAGGAGTGTTCCCCCGCCTTCATCGGTTCGAAAGCCCTGGCGCCGTTCATCGGCGGCGTCAGGGCGGGAGAAGAGGGACCATCATGCTACAGCGTCTTTTGCCCCTGTTGCTGATCGCCGCATCTACATCCTCGGCGGCGCAGCCGCCCGTCTATTTTGCCCATGAAGCACATGGTGTCGGCGATCCCAATCCCCATTTCGAGAATGGCGTCTATTCGATCTTCTATCTGAAGAATGAAGGCCGCCATCCCTTCTGGATGACGCAGAGCCGGGATCTGCAACATTGGTCCGCTCCGGTCGAGGCTGTTCCGGTGTCTGGATCGGAGGCACCGGACTATTGGACCGGCAGCGGGAGCGTGATCGCCAAACCCAAGGGCGGATACCGGCTCTATTATACGGGTCACCACCCTGAACGGCGGACGAAAGAGGTCGTCATGGCGGCCGATGCCGCAACGCTCGACGGGCCATGGCGCAAGCGGCCCGAACTGACATTCGATGGCGCGACGGCGTATGACCGCCTCGATTTCCGCGATCCGTTCGTTTTCTGGAACCCCCAGGCCCGGGCCTATTGGATGCTGCTGACGACCCGCAAAGCGGGCAAGGCGGTGATCGGCCTCTACAGTTCACCCGACCTCTCCCGCTGGGCACCGCGGGCACCACTCTATGAGGAGGATTCTCCTCTCAACCTCGAAGTGCCCGACCTCTTCAACGAGGGCGACGCCTGGTATCTGCTCTATTCCGATCAGCGCGCGCAGTTTCGGCAGGTGCGCTATCTCCGCGCGGCGCAAAGCGCCGGATCTTATGCACGCCGGGCCTGGGACGCGCTCGACGGTGCGGCCTTCTACGCCGGAAAATCGGCCGGAAGCGGCAATGAGCGCCTGCTGTTCGGCTGGATCGCGCATAAAAGGCAACGCGACGATCGCGCGGCATTCGACTGGGGCGGCGACCTGGTCGCCCATGCCCTGCGACGCCGGGCGGATGGCGAGCTCGCGGTCGATCTGCCCGAATCCATCGCGCGGCAGTTCACGCGGGAACGAAGCCGATTGTCGATGGCCCAAAGGCAGATCGGTCAGGCGCGGCAGGCGCTGCTGGTTCGAATGCAGGTCAGGATCAAGCCGGGAAGCCGCTTTGGCGTCCGTTTCAGCGGCGGCGACAAGGATGCCCTGCTGGCGGTCGACAGCAGGACAGGGGACGCGAGTTTCCATGTGTCCGCCGCCAAGGGGCAGGCGCCCCACATCGCCTTTCCGGTGACGCCAGACGGCAGCTATGCGCTTGACCTTGTCGTCGATCCAGGACTGGGACTGGGCATCGCCTATATCAACCACTTCCGGGCGCTGAGCTTTCGTTTCTACGATGTTAGCAGCACATCGCTTTCGCTGTTTGCCGATCACCCGCCGGTCGCGCTTGACGGATCGGTCCATGTCCGTTGACTGGAAGGACGAGCGTTCATGGAAATCGATCGTCCGAAGTTTGGCGATCGCCAGCCTTTCCCTTCCTTTCGCTTACCGACGCGGAATGGCATTGGATCGAGCCGGATGTGTCCGCGTCACGCCACCTCGAGCGACATTTCCAGGTTGGCCGTAAACAGCCAATCTGGAAATGTTCCGGATAGCCGATCCTTCGGGCGGATTTACTGCCGGGTCAGGATCATGCAGCCCGCGAGCGCGCCGCCGCCGGCCGCCGCGTTGCCGACCTCGGGGTTGCCGGGCACCTGCCGATCCCCGCTTTCACCCCAAAGCTGGGTGCAGGTTTCGTGGAGGAGGCCGAAGCCGTGGAGCCGCCCGCCCGAGAGCTGGCCGCCGCCGGTATTGGGCGGCGATTCGCCGTCACGCGCGATGCGGCTGCCGCCATCGATGAAATCGCCACTTTCACCCCAGCCGCAAAAGCCCAGCGATTCCATGGCATCACCGTGAACGCCATCGCCCCCGCCATCTGGACGCCCCTTTATGACAGGACGCGGGCATCCATGTCGCCCGAGGAACTGCGTGACCATGATTTTGAGAAGCAGCGGCTGATCCCGATCGGCGGCAAACTCGGTGATCGCGACAGGGATTT
Source organism: Sphingobium sp. WR1 (assembly GCF_059693745.1). Lineage (NCBI taxonomy): Bacteria > Pseudomonadati > Pseudomonadota > Alphaproteobacteria > Sphingomonadales > Sphingobiaceae > Sphingobium > Sphingobium sp. WR1. The sequence goes on from NZ_JCATID010000007.1 coordinate 114,915, forward strand.
TATCCCCTATATGATTTTTCTCGCCGGGGATGGAGCGAACTTCATCACGGGCCAGACGATCATGATCGATGGCGGCATGGCTACGGGGCATCTTGCGGTGGCTTGATCGCAACCGCCGTCCGTCTGGATGTATCAGAGACGAGCCAGCCTTCCGCCGTCCACCAGTAGCGAGGCGCCGGAAATGAACCGCGCTTCATCGGACGCGAGAAATGTCGCGGCCGATCCGATGTCCTGCGGTATGCCGACATCGTCGGGCGCGATGACTTCCGCCCCGGACTCGATATTGGGGCTGGACCACAGCATCGGCGTATCGATGGCGCCGGGCAGGATGGCGTTGGCGCGGATGCGGCGCGGCTTGCCCTCGATCGCGGTCGTGCGCGTCAGGCTGCACAGCGCAGCCTTCGCCGCCGCATAGGGCGCGACGAGCGACGATGTCTGCATCGCATGGATCGATGCGACGTTCACGATCGCGCCGCCGTCGGGCATGTGCCGCAGCGCCTGCGTAGTGAAGAAGGCCGCGCCCAGCAGATTGACGGAAAGCAGGCGGTGCCAGTCCTCGCCGGTCAACTCGGCAATGGGCTTGTAGATCATCGCGCCGGCGACATTGACCATCATGTCGAATCCGCCCAGCTCCGCGCGTGCGCGATCGACCACCGCGGCTACGGTATGTTCGTCTGCGACATCGCAGGCCATGCCGGCCACGCGGCCCGCGCCCAGCGCCGCGAGTTCGCGGAGAACGGCCTCGTCCGCCGCGGCAAGATCGGCCAGCATCAGATTGGCGCCTTCGGCCGCGAACGCCCTGGCGACGGCCTGGCCGATTCCGCCCAGCGCGCCGGTGACGATCGCCGTCCTGCCGGTGAAGCGCATCGGATTCACCATTCCCGGAGGCTCCCGTCGGGGCCGCGCCACACGGGGTTGCGCCAGCGATGGGGGGTGATCGCGGTCGCACGGACGCGGGCCTCGTCGATGGCTATGCCCAGGCCCGGCGCCGTCAGTGCGGCGACGCTGCCCGCCTCGATCGCGAACACCGTCTCATCCTCCAGATAGGTCGTCAGATCCGCGTCCGGCCCATTATAGTGGATGCCCAGCGACATTTCCTGGATCGCGAAATTGGGCGTGGCGATGGCGATCTGCATACAGGCAGCGAGCGCGAGCGGTCCCAGCGGGCAATGCGGCGCGACCGCAACGTCATAGGCTTCCGCCATGGCGGCGATCCGCCGCACCTCCGATATGCCGCCGGCATGGCTGAGATCGGGCTGGATGACGTCGACCGCGCCCAGTTCGAAGAAGCGCTTGAAGTCCCAACGGGAATAAAGCCGTTCGCCCAGCGCCAGCGGGACATGGGTCTGGCCGGCGAGCTGGGCGATCGCCTCCGGATGCTCCGATGTCACCGGCTCCTCGATGAACATAGGGCCAAGCGGCTCTAGCGCCCGGATGAGCTGGCGCGCCATCGGCCGATGCACCCGGCCATGGAAGTCGATGCCTGCATCCATGCCCGTTTCCCGCACCAGCCGCAGCCGCTCGACCGACGCCTCCAGCTTGGACGGGCTGTCCAGCCAGCCCAGATCCTCCGTCCCGTTCATCTTGATCGCGCGGAATCCCTGCTGCTTGCGCTGGGCCGCCGCTGCCGCCACGTCGGCAGGACGATCGCCGCCGATCCAGGCATAGACGTCCACCCGTTCCCGCACCTGGCCGCCCAGAAGCTGCCATACCGGGACGCCCAGACGCTTTCCCTTAATATCCCATAGCGCCTGGTCGATCCCGGAAATCGCCGACATCAGCACCGGCCCGCCGCGATAGAAACCCAGCCGATAGCCGATCTGCCAGGCGTCCTCTATCCGGTCCGGGTCATGCCCGATCAGCCGGTCCTTCAGATGTTCCAGCGCCCCGGCCACGGCTTCGGCATAGCCCTCCAGGCTCGCTTCGCCCCAGCCGACCGCGCCGTCGGATGTCTCGACACGCACGAACAGCCAGCGGGGTGGAACCAGGAACCATTCGATTTCGGTTATCGACGTCATGCTGCGGTAGAACCCTTCACGCTTGATTGGATTGTCGTAGGGGCCGGCGCACGCCGTGCCAGCCGGATGCCGCCTGCCTGGCGCAGCCGGTCGAATATGACGGCGGCGAGCAGGATGCCGCCGCGCACCACATATTGGTAAAAGGTCGGCACATCGAGCAGGTTGAGCGCATTCTGGGCGATGCCCATGATGAACACGCCGATGATCACCCCCGTGATCGTCGCGACGCCCCCCGCCAGCGAGACACCGCCCAGGACGCAGGCGGATATAACCGCAAGCTCCAGCCCCAGGCTGGTGTTGGGCTGGCCGCTGGTGATACGCGCGGCGAGCACGATGCCGGCGAGCCCGGCAACCAGCCCCTGTATGCAGAAGACGATGATGCGCACGCGATCGACCGGCACGCCCGCCAGACGCGCCGCCTCTGGATTGCCGCCGATGGCCAGGATGTTGCGGCCGAACACGGTGCGGTTCAGCAGGATGCCGAATAGCAGGAAGCAGCCGACCATGATCCAGATCGGATAATTGACGCCGAGCCATGTGCCCGAACCGAGTTCGTAGAACTGTTCCGCCGGAATGGAGACGGCTTCGCCACTGGAGGCGAGGAAGGCCAGCCCCCGCACGATCTCCATCATCGCCAGCGTCACGATCAGCGAATTGACCTTCAGTCGCGCGATTACGATGCCATTGATCAATCCCACCGCCATGCCCGCCATCAGCCCCGCCAGAACGCCCGCGGCGACGCTGCCCGTGCCGGCGATCACGACCGCGCACACCACGCCGGATAGGGCGGTGACGGACCCGACCGACAGGTCCACTTCCCGCAGCGCCAGGACCAGCATCATCGTGGCCGCGACGGTGCCGACCAGCGTGACCGACAGCATGAGGCCGCGAATGTTCCTGATGCCGAAAAAGTCCGGCACGAACAGGGAAAGCAGGGCGAACAGGACGATGAAGATCAGTAGCGGCCCGACGGCGCCGAGGCGGTGGAGCAGGGGAGGGGAGGAATTGGCCATGGGAAGTCCTTGCAGTCGTTCAGCGTGGCGTGGCATCGGGAAGGGCGAGGCGGAGCAGGCCCTCGGCGGTCGCTTCTTCCCGCGGGAGATCGCCCGAAACGGTGCCGTCGCGCATCACGACGATGCGGTCGGCCACGCCCATCACCTCCGGCATGTCGCTCGACGCGAACAGGATCGTCTTGCCCGCTTCGGCCAGCCGATACATATGCGCGTAGATTTCGCTGCGCGCGCCCACGTCGATGCCGCGCGTCGGCTCGTCCATGAGGAGGATGCTCGCATCGGCGGCCAACCAGCGGGCGATGATCGCCTTCTGCTGGTTGCCGCCAGACAGCGTGGCGATCGCCGTGTTGCGCGATGCCGTCTTCACGCGCATCAGGCCGATCATTTCATCGGCTTGTCTCGCTTCTCCCGGACGATCGATAAACAGCGCGTCCCGTCCGGCAAGGTTGCGGCGGGAAATGGCGATATTTTCGGCCACCGCCGCCAATGGAACGATCCCTTCGCCTTTGCGGTCCTCCGGGCAGAGCGCCATGCCGGCGGCGATGGCGTCGCGCGGGCTTGCGGCGTTCAGCGGCTCGCCGTTCAGATATAGGCTGCCTCCGGTTGGACGTTCCGCGCCGTAGAGCAGCTTGAACAGTTCCGACCGGCCGGCGCCGACAAGCCCGAACAGGCCCAATATCTCGCCCCGGCGCACCGACAGACTGACGGGCGCGCGCAGGCCCGGTCCTTCCAGGGCGTCGATCTCCACCGCGACATCGCCCAGCGGCCGGCGCTGGTAGTCATAGATGGCGGAAATGGTGCGGCCCGCCATGGCGGCGATCAGCGCGTCCTGCGTCAGCGCGGGCATGTCGTGGAAATCCGCGACATGCCGGCCGTCGCGCAGGACGGTGACGCTGTCCGCCAGCGCGAACACTTCCTCCATCCGGTGGCTGACATAAAGGATGGCGCGCCCGTCCGCCCGCAGTTCGCCGATGATGCGCATGAGCGCCTCGGTCTCCCGCGCGCTCAGTGAACTGGTCGGCTCGTCGAAGGCGATGATGCGCGCGTCGCGCAGCAGGGCCTTGCCGATTTCCACCATCTGGCGCTTGCCGATGGACAGGGAGCCTAAGCGTGCGTCGGGGTCAATATCCTCGCCGAGCCGCGACAGGATCTTTGCTGCGCACGCGCGCATGGCCCCGCGCCGGATGAACCCACCGCGCGACGGCATCACACCCAGCAGCAGATTTTCCGCGACGCTCATATCGGGCGCGAGATGCAGTTCCTGATGGATGATCGCGATGCCGGCGGCCTGGCTGTCGCGCGGTCCGTGGAAGGCGCGCGCCTCCCCCGCTATTTCCATACAGCCGCTGTCCGGGACATATTCGCCGGCGATGATCTTCAGCAGGGTGGACTTGCCCGCCCCATTCTCTCCCATCAACGCACGGACTTCCCCGCCCCGGACGGAGAAGTTCACATCGTCGAGCGCGACGACGCCGGGGAAGCGCTTGCCCACGCCCCGGCAGGCGAGCAGCGTCTCGCGGATCATGCGGCTTCCTCGCTCAGCAGGGCGCGGTAATTGGCGCGCGTCATCAACTTGCCGTCTGTATAGACGATGGCGGCGGGGCGGATGCCGCGCCTGATCCATTCAACCATCGCCTTGGCCGTGTCGTAGCCGTGCCGGCGCGGACTGAGCAGGATGGAGGCGAAGAAGCCGGTCGGCCGGCTCTTGGCAAATTCCGCCACGGCGGAACCCGATCCGCCGATGCCGATCCCGATCACCGAATCCGCCCGCAGGCCCAGGCCCTCGGCGGCGCGCACCCCGCCCAGCACCGCTTCATCGTTCAGGCCGACGATGATCCATTGCCGCAGGGCGGGATGACGGGTCAGCACCGGATCGGCGGCGGTGAAGCCGCCCTCTGTATCGGTGGTGCGCTGCGGTGCGTCGAATATCTGTGCCGCCGGCAGGCCCGCGCCGATGATGGCGCGCCGCGCGCCCATGGTGCGTTCCCGGCCCGTTTCCAGGCTGTCATAGGCGATGCGCAGCACGCCGGTGCTCCGCATGTCCCAGCCGCGCCGTCGCGCCTCCGTCATCGCGGTTTCCCCCGCCATCTCGCCGATGGCCGTGGCGGAGATGCCGACATGCGGGATGGAGGCGATGGGCTTGCCGTCCGGCCCGATCAGCCGATCGTCGACCGACATGACCTTAAGCTCGTTGACCCGCGCCCGCTGCTCGATGGCCGTGCCGAGGCGGGAGTCGGGCGCGCAGATGACGAAGCCCGAGGCGTTTTTGGCGGCCAGATTGTCGATGGCGGTCAGGACCCGGTCGCCATCGGTCGCGCCGATGCGGATCAGGTCGAAATCCAGGTCGCGCGCGGCCAGCCCGGCGAAATGCCATTCGCTCTGGAACCATTGTTCCTCGGGCTGCTTGACGATGAAGCCGATGCGAACCCTGCCGTCGTTCGACGCGCGGCAGCCGGCGAGCGTCACGGCCCAGGCCGCGGCCGTGCCTGCCATGAGCTGTCGCCTCGAAAACATCTGCCCTCCCTGGGTTGCGGCGGATCGCTGCCATTTTCTTCGCTCTGCTTATCGTTTGGAATCGACAGGCGTCAACATTTTATCATATAAATCATGTGATTTGATTTTATGGACGGAAAATGAACCAGTTCCGCATTGTCGAAACCCCGCAAAAGGCCCTTTTGGGGGAAGGGCCGCTCTGGTCCCCCGGAAGGCGATCACTCTATTGGGTCGATATATTGGCGCCCGCGCTGCACCGCATGGAACTCGCCGGCAGGACAGTGGAAAGCTGGCGATTCGACGAGCCGATCGGTTGGGTGATGGAGCGGGCGGGGCGCGACGACCTGATCGTCGGGTTGAAGAGCGGTTTTGCGGGCCTGTCACTGGACCCCTTTCTATTGGAGCCGATCGGCGATCCCGAACCGGATCGGCCGCATAATCGCCTGAACGATGCGAAGACCGATCCGGCGGGACGCATCTGGGCGGGCAGCAAGGACGACCGCGACAGGGAGGCGAGCGGGGCGCTTTACCGCCTCGACCCCGATCTGCGCTGGACGCGCCAGGACGATGGCTACCAGGTTGCAAACGGCCCGGCCTTCAGCCCCGATGGGCGCACGCTCTATCATAGCGACAGCGGCATCCGAACGGTCTATGCCTTCGATCTGGCGGATGACGGGACCATCGGCGGCAAGCGCGTCTTTCTCCGCTTCGAAGAGGATTGGGGCTACCCGGACGGGATGACCACCGATGCCGAGGGGGGATTGTGGATCGCGCATTGGGCGGGCGGGCGGATCAGCCGCTTCCTGCCCGATGGCACGCTCGACCGCTCGATCGCCCTGCCAGCCAGCAACATCACGAGCTGCGCCTTCGCCGGCGCGGATCTCGACCGGCTGTTCGTGACGTCCGCCGCCCTGGGCACGGAGGGCGAGGAACATGCGGGTTCACTATTCGAAGTGGATGCGGGCGTGCGTGGTATTCCCGCGGCGATGTTCGCCGGATGAGCGGGCTCAACGGCATCGGTTCCTCGCTTTACTTGCCGGGCCGTTCCGTGGATGAAGTCCGCAAACGCGCGGTCGCCCTTGTCGGCGCGTGGATCGGCGGGGACGGGTCGTTGGACGGAAGAGAAGCGGAAGGCGCGAATGGCGGATGAGACGACGACGAGGATCGCTTATGATGGGCGCAACCTGACCGCGCGCATCGTCCACGATCTTGGCCGGGCCATCGTTACGCAGCGCTATGCGGTCGGCGATCCCTTTCCCGTCGAGGCCGATCTGTGCCGGCAGTTCAGCGCCAGCCGCCCCGTCGTTCGCGAAGCGGTGAAGATGCTGACCGCCAAGGGGCTGCTGAGCGCCCGGCCCCGCCAGGGCACTCGCGTCGAACCGGAAAGCCAGTGGAATCTGCTCGATCCCGACGTCCTGCGATGGATGTTGGAGCGCAAATTCTCGATCGACCTGCTCGTCGAGTTTACCGACGTCCGCCTGGCGATCGAACCGCGTGCCGCCGCCCTGGCGGCCGAGAGCGCGACAGGCACGCAGCGGACGCAGATCATGGCTGCGATCGACCGCATGGTGGCGGCTGACAATGGCGACGACGACGCGCTGGAGGCCGATATCGCCTTTCACGTCGCTGTCCTCAACGCCAGCAACAACCGCTTTCTGCGTCAGTTCACCGACCTTGCGGAAACGACCCTGCGCTTCAGCATCCGGCGGACCAACGAATATAAGGGCGTGCCGCGCGCCAGCGCCGAAGAGCATAAGCGCGTCGCCGATGCGATCGCGGCAGGCGATTCCCGGAAGGCGGCACAGGAAATGGCGACGCTGATCGCAGGCGCCCTCGAACTGTTGCTCAGCAAGAGCGGGCGCCCGCCGCGCCGTTCCCTGTAGAGTCAGCTTTAGGACAGAATACCGAACCGGAGGCGCGTTTCGGATCGATAGACTTCACCCGGACGCAGCAGGGTGGAAGGGAAGGCCGCGATATTGGGCGTATCGGGAAAATGCTGCGTTTCGAAGCACAGGCCCGCATGACGCCCGATGGGCTCGCCATCAGGTCCGGTAATGCGGCTGTCCAGCGCGTTGCCGCTGTAGAATTGCACCCCCGGCTCGCTGGTGGCGATATCCAGCACGCGGCCGCTGGGCGGATGCGCCAGCCGGACCGCGGGCTTCATGGCCATGGGCATGTCGCGCAGCACGAAATTATGGTTGAAGCCATCCCCCGCCCGGAGTTGCGGATGCACGACCGCCAGGGCCTGGTTGAGCCGGACGGGCGTCCGCAGGTCGAACGGAGTGTCTTCCACGGCCGCGATCGCGCCGGTCGGCAAGGCATCGGAGTCGATGGGCGTGAAAGCGTCGGCATGGATTTGCACAAGATGATCGAGCGCGCTGCCCGAAGCCGGTCCACCCAGGTTGAAATAGCTGTGACTGGTGAGGTTGACATGGGTGGGGCGGTCGGTGCGCGCCTCATATCGCAGGACGATCTCATCACCTTCCCACAGGAAATCGGCGATGACCTCCAGATTGCCCGGATAGCCCTGGTCTCCGTCCGGGCTGGCGAGGCGCAGCCGCACGCCGGCTTTGCCCGGCAGCGGCTCGGGCATCCAGTTCCGCCCGTCGAAACCCTGCCCGCCGTGCAGATGATTCCGGCCCTCATTTGCGGTCAGGGGATAGGTCGCATCGTCGATGACAAAACAGGCGCCGCCTATGCGGTTGGCATAGCGGCCGATCGTTGCGCCGAAATAGGGGTAGGCGGCACGGTAGGCGGATGACCGGTAGTCATCCAGGCTGTCGAAGCCGAGCACGACGCGGGCCGGCACCCCATGGCGATCGGGTACGCGAATGTCCGTGATCGTCGCGCCCAGCGTCGTGACGGCGAAGGGAAGCCCATCGGCGCCGGTCAGGGTGAAATGCTCGACGGGATCGCCGCTGGGCAGATGGCCCCATATCCGGTGTTCGACAGGCGCGGGAAAGGCTTTGCTCGTCATATGGCGTGTCCCGCCCAGTCTATCGCCGGGTCGCTGCCCGGTAAAGAGACGGCCGGCCGTCGTGCAGAACAGCCGGCCGTCAGGAGGAGCTCTTTAAAAGCTCGTGCGGACACCCACCGATACGCGTCGGCCAGTATCGTCAAGCTGGATCAGCCGTTCGTCATAACGGGAGAAGGTGCGGCGATGCTTGTTGGTCAGGTTCACGACTTCCGCGAAAACGGAAAGGTTGGGCGTGAACTTGAAGCTGCCGCTCAGATCATATTGTCCATAGGAGTCGACATTTTCCGGCTGGCCGTTGAGCCCGCGCGCCCGGGCCAGGAACTTGTCGCGCCAGTTATAGGCGGCGCGAAGCTGGATCGGACCCTTTTCGTAGAAGATGACGGCGTTCGCGCTGTCGGACAGGCCTTCGACCGAAAAGATGCCGACGGCAATGGCGGGATCGAAGCTCGTCGAGCTTTCGACCTTGGTATAGTTGGCCGACACGCCCAGGCCGTCGAACGGTTCCGGCAGGGAATCGAACGTATATTGGGCGGCGGCCTCGAAACCGTAAACCTTGGACTTGCGGGTGTTTTCCGGCCGCGTGACCTGGAAGTTGAAGCCGAAATAGGTTTCCGTGGTCGTGACCTGGGAAATGAAATTGTCCACCCACTTATAGAAGCCGGCGACGCTGAAATAGCTGGCCTTGCCGATGAAATAATCCACCGCGAGGTCCGCGTTCCACGCCAGATAGGGCTTCAGCCCCGGATTGCCGCTGGCGATGGTGTTCGATTGCGGTGGGCGGAAGTCGTAGGACTTGCTGAGCGTCAGATTGCTGAGCGTCGGACGGGTCAGCGTCCGCGAGAAGGCTGCGCGCGTCACCAGCTTGTCGGTCCAGTCGACGCGGAAGGTCGCCGATGGCAGCAGAAAGCCGTAGTGATGGCTTTCCGACACGGGCACGGGCGGGCTGAAGGTGGCGACGCCCGCGGTCGGATCGCCGGGATTCTGCGTGATGTTGAGGAGCTGGACCGAATTGCCCTTGGCCAGCGTGTCGGTATAGACATAGCGGACGCCGACGATGCTATTCCAGCGATGCTCGCCGAAGTCGCCGCCCATCTCCGCCTGCACATAGGCCGCCGCATTATATTCGCGGACCGACCCCGAGCCGCGCGGGTCGAAACGCGGGTCCAGACTGGAACCGTTGGCGGCAAAGACGGCGTTGAAGGCGGCTTCCTGCGCGGGATCGCCCTTTTGCGAGACTGCCGCCGGATTGCCATAATAGCGGGCCAGGGCACGCGGATCGTAGGTCAGCCAGCTCATGGGCGCGCCGCCCAGCACGCCGCCATCGTTGAACGTGCTGAACAGCGAGGGGTCGGCGCTCGCGAAATAGCCGCAATAGAAGCAACCGAGCGGATCGGGCGTCAGCAGCGATGTCACGTCCTTTTCCCGGCGCGTGCCGATCACGCCGAAGCGGATGGCCTTGAGCGAGGTATCGAACTCCTGCTTGCCGTCGATGCGGAAGGAGGTGATCTCATCCTTCACGATCGAGCCGCGCTCCGAGCAGCAGTGCAGCAGCGCGCGCGATGGATCGTCGGTGGGCAGGATGTTGGTGATGGTCGGCAGGCTGCCGGGGTTGAGGTCGAAGGTGGGCGTCACGCCGGCATTCTTCGCCCCTACCACATAGAATACGGAAGTGACCCCTTCCTTGGCGCGTGAATGCGAGATGTCGAAATCGATCGTCGTGTGGTCGCCCGGCGTCCAGCGCGCATTGAGGCCGATCTGGTAGGTCTTGGCGTCGCGCGGCGAATCGAAGACGATATTGTCGCTGGCCAGGCCGCCATTGGCGCTGCGCACGAAATGGGTGACTGTTCCGTTGCCGTTCGCCTCGGCATCGATAATATCGCCCGGATCGGTGTAGAAGCCGAGCTGGTTCGACCAGCTATTGACCTTGAGCTGGGTGTAGAGCGCGTCGAGCTTCAGCGTCAGCTTGTCGCTGACGATCCAGTCCAGGGCCAGCGTGCCGCCGATCCGTTCGCGCGAATTGCGTTCGACCGTGGTATTGTACGTGCGTGGCAACGCGACATCGGCAAGGTCGACCGTCCCGTCCTTGTCGAAGTCCAGATTCTGTCCGTCTATCCACCCGCTCGTATTGACATTGGAGAAGCGCGAGATGCGCTTGTCATAGTTGAAGCTGATCAATGCGCCGAATGTCTCGTCGTCATTGGTCTTGCTGAGGATGCCGGACACCACCGGCGCCGCCTTGTCGCGCGTGCTGTCGAATTTCATCGCGGCGCTGCCGGAAAAATGGAAGCCTGGACGGTCGAGCGGGCGGGCGGTGCGCAGGACGACGGTGGAGCCGATGCCGCCATCCTGCTGGTCGGCCGTCGCGGACTTATATACTTCCGCCGCGCTCAGCAGTTCGGAAGGCAGGATGTCGAAGCTGAACTCGCGGCCGCTATTCTCGGTCGCGAGCAGGCGGCCGTTGAGCAGCACCGTGTTGAATTCGGGACCGAAGCCACGCACGGTGATGAAGCGGCCTTCGCCGCCGCTGCGGTCGATCGACACGCCAGTGATGCGCTGGAGCGATTCGGCAACATTCTGGTCGGGGAACTTGCCGATATCCTCCGCCGAGATCGAATCGACCACGCCGATCGTCGCGCGCTTCAGGTCGACCGCGCGGCCAAGGCTGGCGCGGGTGCCCGTGACGATGATTTCCGATTCCGACGCGGCCGGGGCGTTCTGCGCGAAAGCAGCGCCGCCGGCCAGAAACGAAGCGGCGCTGACGCTGCACAAAAGGGTCCGCCCACACCGGTGGCGATGGAATTTCAGCATCTCAGTCTCCCTGCATATGGCTATCACTATTTGCTGATCGGTTTATAAATATGACAAATAATATCGTCAACCGCTGTTGCCATCCGACGTGCAAATGACGAATAGGACGATAAATCAGGAGCGATGCCGACGGTTTCGCGATTGACAGCGGCACGATTTCACGAACTTATATGATAAATCACGTTGGGAGAGAGAGATGCGCGTTACCCCTCACCATCTGCTGGGCGGATTGCTGCTGGCGTCGACCGCCCTCGGCGCCGCGGACGCATGGGCCAGTTCCAGCTACGACGCGCGCACTCGGGTCTTCCGGTTGGAGGGCGGAGACGTCACCTATGCATTTGGCATCAGCGATCGTGGCTATCTGCAGTCGGTCTATTGGGGTGGCAGGATCGCGGCGGGCGATGCGCTGGGTCCTCTGCCTTCATTGAAGGATCATTCCTCCGTCGACATGGCGGTGTCGATCACACCGCAGGAATATCCGGGGCAGGGCGGCGGCCTTTTCGCGGAGCCGGCGTTGAAGGTCGCCTGGCCCGACGGCGGCCGCGACGTCGTGCTCAAATATGAATCGCACAGCCTGGGCAAGGACAGCGTGACCGTCGTCATGAAGGACATTGCTCGGCCCCTGCGCGTGACGCTGCGCTATTCCATAGATTCTGAAACGGGCATAGTCGGCCGATCGGCGACGATCGAGAATCTCGACAAGGCGACCGTTCGTCTCGATCAGGCCGAGTCCGCCTCCTACACGCTGCCCGTCGGTGCGGACTACCGGCTCCATTATCTCACCGGCCGCTGGGCCGCGGAATGGACGTTGCAGACCCGTCCGCTGACGGAAGGATCGACCGTGATCGAAAGCCGTCGCGGATCGACGGGTCATCAAGCCAATCCCTGGTTCGCGATCGATCGCGCCGGAGAGGCGCAGGAGGAATCGGGCAGCGTCTGGTTCGGCGCGCTCGCCTGGTCTGGATCATGGCGCCTGACCATCGACCGCGACCAGATCGGCAAGGCCCGCGTCGTGGGCGGGTTCAATCCCTTCGATTTCGCCTATCGCCTGAAATCCGGGGAGAAGCTGGAAACGCCGATCTTCTATGCCGGCTATTCGGCACAGGGCATGGGCGGCGCGTCGCGGCTGATGCATCGTTTCCAGCGCGCCCGGATCCTGCCGGGCGACGGCACGCCGAAGGTGCGGCCGGTCCTCTACAACAGTTGGGAAGCGACCGAATTCAAGGTCGACGAGCCGGGCCAGATGGCGCTTGCGGAAAAGGCCGCGCGCATCGGTGTCGAACGGTTCGTGATGGACGACGGCTGGTTCGGCGCGCGCGACAGCGACAAGGCAGGGCTGGGCGACTGGACCGTCAATCCCAGGAAATTTCCCAATGGGCTCAAGCCGCTGATCGACAAGGTGAAGGGCCTGGGCATGGAATTCGGCCTTTGGGTCGAACCGGAAATGGTCAATCCCGACAGCGATCTCTATCGCGCGCATCCCGACTGGGTGATCAATTTTTCCGGCCGTCCCCGCAGCGAAGGGCGCAACCAGCTCGTGCTCAACCTGGCGCGCAAGGATGTGCGCGACCATATATTGAAGGTGCTGGACGACCTTGTCAGCACCAATGATATTCGTTTCCTGAAATGGGATCATAACCGCAACTGGTCCGAACCGGGCTGGCCGGAAGCCCCGCTGGAGGACCAGCAGCGGCTCTATGTCGATTATGTCCGCAATCTCTATTGGATCATCGGCGAACTGCGCCGCCGGCACCCGGGGTTGGAAATAGAAACCTGCTCAGGCGGCGGGGGGCGTGTCGATCTGGGCATCCTGGCGCTTACCGACCAGGCCTGGCCGTCGGACAATACCGATCCCTTCGACCGGCTGACGATCCAGGACGGCTTTACCCATGCCTATGCGCCCGCAGTGATGATGGCGTGGGTGACGGATTCGCCGAACTGGGTCAATCGGCGCACGACGTCGCTGGAATATCGTTTTCTGTCCTCGATGCAGGGGGGATTGGGCGTCGGCGCCAATCTCAATCACTGGCAGGGCGCTGATTTCGACGTCGCAAAGCGCATGATCGCGGATTATAAATCCTTCCGCGCCACGGTTCAGCACGGCGACCTCTATCGCCTCGTCTCGCCGCAGGAGGGCAGCAACCGATCGGCGACATTGTCCGTATCCGCCGACCGGCGGCAGGCGGTGCTTTTCGCCTTTCTGCACAGCAGCACGAAACTCGATCCCCTGCCGGCCATTCGCCTGCAGGGTCTCGACCCGGACAAACGCTATCGTCTTCGCCGGATCGGCGGTGTAGAGCCTGACCCGGCCAATGCCGGACAGAATCCAGCCGAGGCCAGCGGCGCCTATTGGATGCAGCATGGCGTCGACATTCCCCTGCGGGGAGATTTTCAGGCGGCTGGACTGGTGCTGGAGACGCAGTAACGGGCCTTGACCGATCACAAGCGGGCCTGACCAAGGTTCGATGAGCCGGGCTCCTCGAACCTTGGTGTCATCTGGTCACGCCGGTTCGAACAGCGGCAGCCAGACGTCCTGCCGGTGATCGAACAGGACCTTGACCTGCATACCGATATGGACGTCGTCGACGGCGCAGTTGACGATGTTGGTCGTCAGGCGGACGCTTGGCTGTTCCTCTATCTCCACGATCGCCACAATATAGGGAGCCTCCAGGCCCGCTTCCCATGGCTGTCGGTTGATGGTGAAGGTGGCAATGGTGGCGCGTCCAGAAAACCGCTTCGGGGCCGACGTCGAGCGAATGGCAGATCGGGCAGATCGGCGTGGCGGGATGGATGTAATGGCCACAGGGTTTGCAGCGATAGAATCTCAACGCGCCGTCCTCGCCCGCCTGCCAGAAAAACAGGTTGCGCTCGTTGAGCGCCGGCAGGTTGCGGCGTGGAATGGCGGCCAGATCGGTGCGGTGATCCTTTACATCTTCCCGTGCTTATTCAAAGGCTTGTGCCTGTCGCTTTGCCCTCAGCGCTTCTCCAGCTCGAAATTGGCGGCTTCACGGTCCCAGGTGTCAGGCGTGCAGCCTTCATCGCGCAATTGATATTTGAGTACGCGGCCGACGGGGTTGCGCGGCAGGTCGTCCCTGAATTCGAAATAGCGCGGCACCGCGAAATAGGGGACCCGGTCGGCGCACCAGCGGCAGAATTCCTCATGGGAAATCGACGCGCCCTCGACAAGCACGAGGGTGGCCTTCACCTCGTCTTCGGACTCGGCGAGCACGGCATGGACCGCGACGTCCTTGATCAGCGGATGGCGCCTGATGCCGTTCTCCAGTTCGAAGCTGGATATGTTCTCGCCGCGCCGCCGGAGATAGTCCTTCTTGCGATCGATGAAATAGAAGAAGCCATTCTCGTCGATCTTGCCGATATCGCCGCTGTGCAGCCAAAGGTGCGCATGATCTTCAGCGTTTCCTCCGGCCGGTTCCAATAGCCGTCGAACATGATGTCGGGGTGGCGTGGGCGGATGATGATTTCGCCTGGCGTGCCGGGCGCTACCTCATTGTCATTGTCATCGACGATGCGGACGTCGAAATCCTCGTTGATGCGCCCGGACGATCCGGGTGGTGCTTCTTCACCGTCGGGCAGGCTGGTGATGCGCGCGGCCTCGGTCAAGCCATAGGTGTTTGAGCCTGCATATTTGATCCCGAAACGGCGACGCCAGGTTTCCTGCAATTCGGGCGGGAAGGGGCTGCCGCGAACTGCGCGCAGCTTGCCAAAATAGCGCTTGGCGGCGTCGCAGTCCGGCGCATTGCCGACAAAGGCCAGCGTTGATCTCAGCAGGTTGACGATGGTAACGACGATTGTCGCAACGGTGGCGGGTGTCGTACTGGCACTGGGGCAGACCTTGTTCATATCATTGGCGTGGCTCGCCGTGGCGGCATTCATGTGCGGTTTCTTCAGCGGCACCGGCTATTCCATCATCCTGTCGCTGGCCTCCGCGGAGAAGCAGGGGACGATGCTTGGCGCGACCAAGCTGTTCCATCTTTGCCGGCAGTGGTCTCGTGCCGCTTGTCACAGGTGCTATTTCCGACGCGATCGGGGGCAGCGAATCGATTCGCCCGGCACTTCTGATCACCGTGTTGCTGCTGTCGGGCAGTACATTCTGTTATGCCATGGTGCGGCGCGTGCCGCTCAAGACTGCGATGGATATTCACCAATAGAGAGCCAATCTTTTCATGGCCTTAGCGGATGCGCTGCGGAAATAGTTGACCGACCATCATTTATGCAAGGAGTGCGAAGGCAGGGCGTTTGCCGGACCGCTTCCACCGCGATTTCAGCACAAGCTGTTTGACGCGAGCGGCATCATCTCTCAAAATCAGCTACTTCGTTCAACGTGGCATTGCGGCGAGTGGAACAAAAATGGTGAGGCTGAAGCAGAATCTCTATGGGCAGGCGATGGGCGCTAAGGGCCGATCGACTTGCGTCCGCATTCTCAAAGCTACAGCTGAACTGATGGAGAAGCGGCCGATCCGGGAACTTAGAGTGGCTGAAATCGGGGCGTTCGCCGGCGTATCCTCCTCCACATTCTATCTCTATTTCGAAAGCGTGCCCGAAGCCGCCCTTGCCGTCGTGGACGCATTGCAGCAGGCGACGCCGGAAATAATGGAGATATTGGAACGGGAATGGACGCGGGATACCGTGATGCAGGAAGCCAAGGCGTTCGTGCGGGCCTATTTCTCCTTCTGGGATCGTCACAATGCTCTGTTGCGGATCAGGAACTTTGCCGCCGACGAAGGGGATCGCCGCTATCTCGATGTGAGACGCAAGTCGACAGAACCCATTCACCTCGCGCTTCAGGACAAGATGCGGCAATTCGCTACGCAGGAACCGGGGTTGCACCACCTGCATCCGCCGTCGACCGCGTCCGTGCTGTTGGCGATGCTGGAACGCACGGCGGCGATCATCCGCTTGCCCTCTACGCACAAGGCGACACGTCCCAACCAGATCGAAAGCGCCGCCTTTCTGGTCGCGAGCGCCATGATCGGTCATGTCGGCGATATGGCCAAGCCTGCCGCGCCAAAACGGAAGGTCCCCAAGAAGATCATTCCATTGGTCGAAGTCAAGGAAGTGCATCGGTGACAGGATAGTCGACGGCCGCGCGTCTATAACCGATCGATCATCAGGAATCCATCAAGCTGGGGAATGATCGCGTCATGACGGATGAAGCTGATGCCTCCACGCGCATGATCTTCAGCATTCCCGTCAAGGATGAAGTGGCTGCCAAGCGGGTCGAGCAGATGCGAACGGGTATGCGCGCCGATCAGGTCGCGCAGTTCGCGGTCGCCCTGGCGTCGGGAGAGACAGCGGACGTTTCCGGCCAGATCTTCGTGGCGCGCGGCAATGCGATCATCAACTTTCCAAGCGCAGGTCTTGCAACGTTGGGGACCATGCCGAGCCGGCCATCCGCGGGTTTTTCCAGTCCTATTCCGACACAAGCTACATGAATGCATCGGCAAATATGGCCAAATATTTGTAGTAATAAGATGATTTAAAATGATTTTATTAATCAGCTTGTCTTGAAATCCTGGGGCCTAAATGTGATGTAAATCTCCTCAGTGAGCGCGATTGCCTATCGAGGAGACGGGCTTGTGAAACTTCTGCACTCACATGGTCCCCAAGGTAGAAGGCGCGCCCCCGGGCGGTTCTCGAAGCCTGACCCTACCCAGGTCAATTCGGGCATATGCGGCCGGAATTGCGTTAGGCCAACGGAGTTTCCTTCAGCGTCTTGCTGAACCGACAGGGCTGTTTGCGTTCCACGTCGATCCTCTGGCAGGCTGGCCGAGAGGGAGCGCCTCCGTCTCAATCGAAGGCGCGTGCTCCTCCGCCACGGTCCCCTGCCATATCGCCTGGATTGCGAAGAGGGCAATCGGACAAGGACAGGCAGCCGCAACCGATGCAACTGTCCATTTGATCGCGCAAGCGTGTCAGATATTCGATTCTCTGATCCAACTCCGTTCGCCATATCTTGGACAAGGTGGACCAATCGGCCGCGACGCGCAGATGGCCTGAGGGCAGTTGCGAAAGATGGTTCTTTAAGTGCGCCAGCGGAATGCCGACACGCTGCGCGATCTTGATGACGGCGATCAGGCGCAGCACCGAACGATGGTAACGTCGCTGGTTGCCGCCGGTGCGCTCGCTCTCAATCAGCCCCTGTGCCTCGTAGAAATGAAGAGTGGAGGCAGGCACGCCCGCACGCCGGGCGACGTCGCCCACGCTGAGATTGGCGGCGGCGAGGGGCATGGCTAGGCTCCTGGGCTGGGTAGAGAAAAAATTCGATCGAGGCTTTACCTCAACAATAGTTGAGGTTTTATAGAGGCACTTCCTGATTCGCAAGGGAGGCGCATTTGAGGTTTCTCATCCCTGATTCTGGCCGGTTCGTTTCCGCGCATGGGGCGGCCATTCGCCAAAAGCAGTTGCATATCTTTCGTAACGAGCTTAACCAGAAGCGGCCGGAAATAGAGTTGCAGGGTGGTGTCTCCTGCGCTTGTCGTGAGGCAAGTTCTTCCCAGCCACGGCGTCGACCTGACCATTTGCTCGGGGATGACGCGTGGATTTTGCGGCCTTCGCATTCGCACGTCTTTCCCCAAACGGAGGATTGCCCGTGCCTACGCCCCCTAATGTCAATGCCCCTTTATCGGTTCGACAGCAGCGTCGCACAGTCTGCGCCTGATCGTGCGGCGGCTTACCGCCCTGCTTGCCTCAATTCGTAATGGATCTCCCATGAGCATCGATCCCTACAGTCTTGCCGTTCTTTTATGGGTGCGGCCCTTCGGCACCAAGCGGAAGGGCATGGAAGCATGAGCGACCCTGTTGCTGCCGAAATCCCACGCGCCGCGCCCCGGCCGGTGCCTACGATCATTCTGACGGTCGTTATTCTGACTATTCTGTTGGGCACGCTCTATCTGTGGCGCGGCTGGCGGGCCGGGCAGGCGCAGGCGTGGCAACCGCAGGCTGTGCCGGTCGCCGCCGCCATGGTGACGCCCCGCAACATTCCGGTCACGCTGGAAGCGGTCGGCACTTTGCGCGCCGTGCGAGAGGTGACGCTGTCGCCCGAAGTCGCCGGGCGTGTGTCGTCGATCCACTTCGAGGCGGGCGCGCAGGTCGGCGTGGGCGCGCTGTTGGTGCAGCTGTTCGACGGCCCCGAGCGGGCCGACCGCCGCGCCGCGCAGGCCCGGGCAGCCTTTGCCGGGATACAGGTCGCACGATCGCAGGAATTGGCGCCGACCGGCGCGGAGCCGCGCGAAACGCTGGAGCAGCGTCGTGCCGATCGCGACCAGGCCGCCGCCGCCGTGCAGCAGATCGACGCTCGCCTGATCCAGAAGCAGGTCCGGGCGCCCTTTGCCGGCGTGCTGGGCATCCGTCGCGTCAATCTGGGGCAATATCTCAATCCCGGCGATGCGATCGCGACATTGACCGCGCTCGATAGGCTGTTCGTCGACTTCGCCCTGCCGCAGCAGGAACTGAGCCGGTTGAAGCCGGGATCGACCGTGGCCGTCACCAGCGATGCCTGGCCGGGTCGCCGCTTTACCGCGAAGGTCAACGCGATCGAACCGAAGATCGGCGAAGAAACGCGCAACGTCACCGTCCAGGCGGTGCTGCCCAATGCCGACCATGCGCTGCGCCCGGGCATGTATGTGACCGCGGCACTCGAACTGCCGGTGCAGCAAGGGGCGTTGCTGGTTCCGGCGACGGCGATCCAGACATCGGCGCAGGGCGACAGCGTCATCGTCATTCGCGGCAATAATCCGCGCGTCGGCGGCAAGGCAGAGGTCATACCGGTCCAGACCGGACGCAGGATCGGCAATGACGTGCTCGTCACCAGCGGTATCCGGCCCGGCGACATGGTCGTGACCGAGGGGCAATTGCGCGTCCAGCCTGGCGCCGAGGTCAAGGTCGCCGCGCCGGCGACGAAAGGGGCACGCTGACATGAACGCCGACAGGGCCTTCACCGATATTTTCATCCGCCGTCCGATATTGTCGGTGGTGGTCAGTCTCCTCATTTTGCTGGTTGGACTGGCTGCGCTGTTCAGCCTGCCGGTCCGGCAATATCCGAAGATGGAAAGCGCGACGATCACCATCGACACGGCACTGCCGGGCGCGACGCAGGATGTGATGCAGGGCTTCGTCACCACACCGATCGCGCAGGCGATCGCGACGGCGAACGGCATCGAATATCTGACCTCCACCTCCAGCCAGGGCAAGAGCCATATCGCCGCAAAGCTGGTGTTGAACGCCAATGCCGACCGGTCCATGACCGAAATTCTGGCCAAGGTGCAGCAGGTCAAATATCGCCTGCCCAGCGGCGTCACCGACCCCGTCATCAGCAAGATCACCGACGGCGCGTCGGCGATCCAATATGTCGCCTTCACCAGTGATCGGTTGCAACCTTCGCAGATCGCCGATTTCGCGACCCGCGTGGCGCAGCCGCTCATCACCTCCATTTCCGGCGTCGCGTCGGCGGAAATCAGCGGCGGCGCGCCGCTTGCCATGCGCATCTGGGTTGATCCGGTGAAATTGACCGCGCGGGGCCTGACGGCGGGCGATGTCGCCAACGCCCTGCGCGCCAACAACGTCCAGGCGTCGCCGGGGCAGCTGAAGGGCGCCAGCACCGCGATCAACATCACCGCCGCGACCGACCTGCGCGATGTGGCGGCTTTTCGCGACATGACCCTCAAGAGCGGTGACGGCGGCCTGGTGAAGCTGGGGGATGTCGCGACCGTAGAGATGGGTGGCCAGAATTACGATGTCGGCACGATCTCCTCGGGCAAGCGGGCGGTGTTCATCGCCATTTCGCCCACGCCCGACGGCAATCCGTTGGAAATCGTGAAGGCGGTGCAGGATCTGCTGCCCGGCATCCAGCGGGTCGCGCCGCCCAGCATCCATGTGAGCAACCAGTTCGACGTGGCCCATTTCGTCAATGCGTCGATCGAGGAAGTCGAACATACGCTGGTCGAGGCTATCCTGATCGTCGTGATCGTGATCTTCCTGTTCCTGGGGTCGCTTCGCGCCGTCGTCATTCCCATCGTCACCATTCCGCTGTCGCTGCTGGGCACGGCGGCGCTGATGCTGGCCTTCGGCTTTTCCTTCAACCTGCTGACCTTGCTCGCCATGGTGCTGGCCATCGGGCTGGTGGTGGACGACGCCATCGTCGTGGTGGAAAATATCCATCGTCATATCGAGGACGGCCTTTCCCCCTTTCAGGCGGCCCTTGTCGGCGCGCGGGAAATCGTTGGCCCGGTCATCGCCATGACGATCACGTTGGCCGCGGTCTATGCGCCGATCGGCCTGATGGGAGGCCTGACCGGCGCGCTGTTCCGCGAATTCGCCTTCACCCTGGCCGGATCGGTGATCGTGTCAGGCGTGATCGCGCTCACCCTTTCGCCGATGATGAGCGGCAAGCTGCTCAACAGCAAGCTTGCCGAAGGCAGGCTCAGCCAGGCGATCGAACGCAACATGCATCGTCTGACCGAAGGCTATGGCAGGCTGCTCGACCGGACGCTGGCGTCCCGCGCGGCCGTGCTGATCGTCGGCTTGGCGATGATGGGCGCCATCGTGGTGCTGTTCACCGGCAGCAAGCGGGAACTCGCGCCGCAGGAGGACATGGGCTATATCTTCGTCGCGACCAAGGCGCCGCAATATGCCAATATCGACTATATGGCGCGTTTCAACGCGCAGGTCGACGCGATCTTCCACACCGTGCCCGAATATGAGAGCAGCTGGTTCGACGCGGGCGGTCCGAACGGTGCCAACAACGGCTTTGGCGGTATCATCCTGTCGGAATGGGCCGATCGCGAGCGCAGTGCGGATGACATCCAGAATGAATTGGCGGGGCGCACCGGCGCTGTCACCGGCATCTATGCCACAGCGTTCCAGGACAGCCCCCTGCCCGCGGGCAGCGGCGGCCTGCCGGTGCAGATGGTGATCCGTTCGTCGGATGATTTTCCGCAAATCTACAAGACGCTGGAGGCCGTGAAGGGCGCGGCCTGGGGTAGCGGTCTGTTCGCCTTCGTCGATAGCGACCTCGCTTTCGACAGCCCCGAAGCGCATATCAGCGTTGACCGGGCCAAGGCCGGGCAGCTCGGCGTCACCATGGCGGAGATCGCGGACACGCTGGCGGTGCTGGTGGGCGAGAATTACGTCAACCGCTTCAACTGGCACGACCGATCCTATGACGTGATCGCGCAAGTGCCCCGCGACAAGCGGGTGACGCCCGACAATCTCGGTCAATATTATGTCAAGACCGGATCGGGCGCCTTGATTCCATTGTCCACCGTGGCGAAGGTCGAGATGCGGCCGCAGCCCAACAAGCTGCCGCAGTTCAACCAGATGAATTCGGCCACCCTGTCGGCCGTGCTGATGCCCGGCGTCACCATGGGGCAGGCAGTGGAATTTCTGAAGAACCAGCCGATGCCGACCGGCACGACCATCGACTGGCTGTCCAACAGTCGCCAATATGTGACGGAAGGCGACCGGCTCACCATCTCCTTCGCCTTTGCGCTGATCGTCATCTTCCTGGTGCTGGCGGCGCAGTTCGAGAGCTTCCGCGATCCGCTGGTCATATTGGTGACGGTGCCGCTGGCGGTGTGCGGCGCGCTGGTGCCGCTCTATCTCGGCTTCACGACGCTCAACATCTATACCCAGATCGGGCTGGTGACGTTGATCGGCCTCATTTCCAAACATGGCATATTGATGGTGTCCTTCGCCAACGAGATGCAGGCACGAGAAGGATTGAGCCGGATGGACGCGATCCGTCATGCCGCCGCGGTGCGGATGCGGCCGGTGTTGATGACCACGGCGGCGATGGTGGCCGGACTTGTGCCACTGCTCTTCGCCGGGGGCGCGGGGGCGGCCAGCCGCTTCGCCATCGGGATCGTCGTGGTGATGGGCATGTTGATCGGCACCCTGTTCACCCTTTTCGTCCTGCCCACATTCTACACGCTGCTGGCCGGCGACCATCGCAAGCTGAGCGCCCGCGATGAAGGCGGCCTGCCTGCGGGAGATCCCGTTCATGCGTAAATCGATCCTGCCGCTCATCGCGGCGCTGCTTGCCGGCGGATGCGCTGCCGGTCCCGACTATCATCGGCCCGTTCCGAAGCCGGCCGCGAGCGGCGCCTTCGGAACGCAGGCGGCCGCCTTCGATCCGACGGCGCCGCTGCCGGACCAATGGTGGAAACTCTATGACGACCCGACGCTCGACGCGCTGGTGGCGCAGGCGCTGTCGGCGAACACCGATCTGCGCGTGGCCGCCGCCAATCTCGCCAGGGCGCAGGCGACGCTCAGCGAAGCCAAGGCGGGGCGCCTGCCAAGTACCAATGTCAATGGCGGCGTCAGCTATGGCGACGGGGTGCAGGGTGGGGGCGGCGCTTTCACCCAGGACAATGCGCAATGGTCGGGCAATGGCAGCATCGCCGTCAGTTGGGAGGCGGATTTGTTCGGTCGCGTAAGCCGCGCGGTCGAAGCGGCCCGCGCGGATGCGCAAGCGGTGGAGGCTGCTCGCGACGCCGTGCGGGTGATGGTGGTGGCGGAAACCACGCGCGCCTATATCGATGCCTGCTCCTATGCCCATGCGCTCGCCGTGGCGCAGGACAGCTATCGCACCAGCAGCGACAGTTTAAGGCTGATCACTGCACAGGAGAAGGCAGGCGCTGTCGGCCAGTTCGACGTCGAGCGTGCCGCCGCCGCCGCTGCAACCGCCCGCGCCGCGATTCCGGGCGTCGAGGCGCAGCGGCAGGTCGCGCTGTTCGAACTGGCCGCCTTGCTGGGCGGGACGCCCGCTGACATTCCCCTTGCTGCCCGGCAATGCGCCATGCCGCCCGCCCCCGCGGCGGCGTTGCCGGTGGGCGACGGCGCATCCCTGTTGCGCCGTCGCCCCGATCTGCGGCAGGCCGAGCGGCAACTGGCCGCGGACACGGCGCGGATCGGCGTCGCCACCGCCGCCCTTTATCCCACGATCAGTCTTGGGGGATCGGGTAATTTCTTCCGCAATGACAGTGTCAGGGGCAGCGACAGCCTGTCCTTCTCGGTCGGGCCGCTGCTGTCATGGAGCTTCCCCAATGTCAGTGTCGCACGCGCGCGCATCCGGCAGGCGGCGGCGCAGGGGGACGCGTCACTCGCCACCTTCGACGGCAAGGTCGTGACGGCGCTCAAGGAGGTTGAAACGGCATTGAGCAATTTCGCGCAGGAGCAAATGCGGCTGTCGTCGCTGGAGGAGGCGCAGCGCAAATCCGAACGCGCGTACCGCTTCGCCGATCAGCGTTATCGCGCCGGGTCGGCCGGCTGGCTGGACGTGCTGGCGGCGCAACAGGATATGCTGACTGCGCGGGCGGCCCAGGCGGAGTCGCTCCAGAGACTGTCCTCCTTGCGCGTCGACATATTCAAGGCGCTGGGCGGCGGCTGGCAGGAAGCCGCGCCTGACGCGCCGGGATAAGGGCGAGGGTCATCAGCGCGCCCTGCGCGATCCGTCTTCTGTCCGGTCTTTCATGAACCTATTGTAATAGAGCGCCCATCTGCCGGTCATATGGCGCGGCCTATGGATACTGACGGTCATCGTGCATGGCCAAATGGGTGAGAGACGGCGCGTCCCCCTGTCGCGCCGTCTCTCCAAATCGCCGAACGGAACGATGCACAGGCCGATTTTCTATGACGCGAGCGGACGGCGGCGGCGGCTGACCTTGCCCGCCCTTGGACTTGCGCTGACCGCCATTCTGGTCGCGGCGATCGCCTTCGCCGTCACGATCGTGGACGTTCCGGTGCCGGCGGCTGTCCCCCTGCACATGGAGCGGCCTCGCGCGGAAGGCATCGGGCAGCGACTGGGGCGGCTGGGCGCGTCGTTGCGCAAACTTGCCGGTTGGCTCCCGACCGAAGGCCCGGCCCGCGTGGCGAGACCTGTCCGTGTCGCCTTCTACGTGCCGTGGGACGATGCGAGCAAGGCGTCGTTGCGGCAGCATGTAGGCTCGATTGATTGGGTGGCGCCGGCCCTGATTTCGGTCACGGGGCGGGATCATAGCCTGCAGGTGACGGCGGACCCCGCCTTCGCCGCCATCGTCCGGGCCGCGCATCGCCGGCCCAGGGTGATGCCGGTCGTGCAGAATGTCGCGGGCGGCGATTGGGACGGGGCCGGAACTGCCGCGCTGCTGCATGATCCCGCCGCGCGAACCCTGTTCTTGCAGCGCTTGCTGCCCGTTTTGAAGCAGCTGCATGGATCGGGCGTGGTGTTCGATCTGGAAGCGCTGCCTGCCAGCGCCCAGCGCGACTATCCGGCCTTTCTGCGGCAGGCCGCATCGCTGTTGCATGAGCAGCGTCTGCAATTGATGCTGACCGTGCCGGTGGATGATGCGGGCTGGAACCTGCGAGCCTATGGGCGAGTGGCCGACCGGCTATTCCTGATGGACTATGACCAGCATTATGTCGGGCAGAGCGCCGGGCCGATCGCGGCGCAGCCCTGGTTCGTCGCGCGGCTGCGCGCCGCGTTGCACGCCGTTCCCGCTTCCAAGACTATCGTCGCGGTCGGCAACTATGCCTATGACTGGACCGAGGGCGGCGGCCCGGCCGACACGCTCTCCATTGAGGATGCCTGGCTTTCCGCCCATTATTCGGACGCGCAGATCCGGTTCGATCCCGGCAGCGGCAACCCCACATTCGATTATCAGGAAGACGGGCGGGTCCATCATGTGTGGATGCTGGACGGCGCCAGCGCATGGAACCAGATTCGCGCGGCCAGGCTGTCGGGCGTCGGCGGCGTCGCCCTCTGGCGGATGGGATCGGAGGACCCCGGCTTCTGGTCCGCGTTCAAGGCGCAGGACGATGCCTCGGCAAGCAGAATGAGCCGGCTCACCAGCTTCAACTCCGTCGATATCGAGGGCGAAGGCGAGATATTGCGCATCGACGATGTGCCGACCATCGGCCATCGCGTGATCCATATGGGATCGGGGGCAAGCAAGGGGCTGATCGTCGACGAACGGTTCGCCAGCCTGCCCACGCCCTATGTGATCCGCCGCACCGGTTATCGGCCGCATATGGTGGCGCTGACGTTCGACGATGGGCCGGACGCGGTCTGGACGCCGCCGATCCTGAACATATTGAAGTCGGCCCATATCCCGGCGACCTTCTTCGTGATTGGCGAGAACGCCATCATGCATCCCGGCCTGCTGCGGCAAATCATCGCGCAGGGCAGCGAGATCGGCAGCCACAGCTATACCCACCCCAATATGGCGCAGGTGTCGCCCCGGGGCATATCCCTGGAACTCAACAGCACGCAGCGGCTGATCGAGGCCTATACGGGTCATGCGGTCCGGCTGTTCCGCGCGCCCTATTTCGGCGATGCCGAGCCGACCACGGCGGACGAGATCGGACCGGCGCTGGAGGCGCAGAAGGCCGGATATGTGAATGTCGGGCTGCATGTCGATCCGGGCGACTGGACCCGGCCGGGGGTGGACGCCATCGTCGCGCGCACGGTCCGGCAGGTGGAGGAGGGCAATGCCGGACGGTCGGCGCAGATCGTGCTGCTGCATGACAGTGGCGGCGACCGGGCGCAAACCGTGGCGGCGCTGCCCCGCATCATTCAGGCGCTCAAGGCGAAGGGCTATCATTTCGTCGCGGTGTCTGCGCTGGCCGGCCTTACTTCTGCGCAGGTCATGCCGCCGATCCGCGGCGCTGATCTTGTCGCGGTTCGCATTGACGTCGCCATATTCCTGATCGTCGCGTCCATCGTGACGATACTCAAATGGCTGTTCTTCGCCGTCATCCTGTTCGGCATGGGACGCGCGGTGATGCTCGCCGGGCTGGCGCTCGGCAGCCGGTTGCGGTCCAACCGCATTGACCCGCCAGCCCTTCGTCCGGGCGAGTTCGTGTCCGTCATCATTCCCGCCTATAATGAGGCTAAAGTGATCGAGGCGTCGGTGCGGCGCGTGCTTGCCAGCCGCGACGTCCTGCTGGATGTCATCGTCGTCGATGACGGATCGACCGACGCAACCAGTGCGATCGTGGCCGGGGCCTTCGCCCATGATGCGCGGGTGCGGCTGCTCACGCTGGCCAATGGCGGCAAGGCGGCGGCGCTCAACCGGGCGCTGGAGATGGCGCGGGCGCCGATCATCGTCGCGCTGGACGCGGATACCCAGTTTGAGGAATGGACGATCGCCCGGCTGGCCCGCTGGTTCGCGGACCCGCAGGTCGGGGCGGTTGCGGGCAATGCGATGGTCGGCAACCGCGTGAACCTCGTCACCCGCTGGCAGGCGGTGGAATATGTGACGGCGCAGAATCTGGAGCGTCGCGCCCTGGCCCGATTCGGCGCGATCACGGTCGTGCCGGGCGCTGTCGGGGCATGGCGGCGGTCGGCGCTGGATAGCGTGGGCGGCTATCCGCTCGATACGCTGGCAGAGGATCAGGATCTGACGATCGCGGTGCAGCGCGCGGGCTGGCGCATCGCCTATGATACCGATGCGGTGGCTTGGACCGAAGCGCCGGAAAGTTTTCGCGCGCTCGCTCGCCAGCGCTTCCGCTGGGCCTATGGCACGCTGCAATGTCTGTGGAAGCATCGGAGCATCTGGCGCGACGGTAATCCGGCCGGGCTGGCATGGGTCGGCTTGCCCCAGGCATGGCTGTTCCAGATCGGCTTCGCCATCCTTTCCCCCATTATCGATCTCGCGCTGGTGGTCAGCATGATCGATACGGCCGTGCGCGTGCATCAGCATGGCTGGGCGCAGACAGAAAGCGACGTGCTGCGCATGGCCTTTTACTGGTTGGTCTTTACCGCGGTGGATATTGCCTGCGGCGCAGTCGCCTATCGGCTGGAACCGCGCGAGCGACGCTATCCGGCGCTGCTGCTGGTCGCACAGCGGATCGTCTATCGGCAGATCATGTACGGCGTCGTCATCCGGGCGGTGGGCACCGCCATATTGGGGCCGTGGGTCGGCTGGGGCAAGCTGGAGCGGACGGGGCGCGTGCAGTCCGGCGAGGTCGAGAGTGGAGCAGCGCTGGCGACCGGTCGGAGCGCGATGGCATGAGGAGGGTCATCCGCCCGCTCATCATCGTGGCGGGCCTGGCGTTGCTTGCCCTTTGGTATATCGGCTATATCGGCGGCACCCTGTTCGGCGTCATGCCTGCCACGGCGCAGGCGTCGCCGCACCCGCGCGCGGTGGCGCTCTATCTGTCGGGCGACATGGGATTTCATGCGGGGCTGGGGCCGGCCATCGTCGAGCGGCTGAACCGGCACGGCATCAGCGTCATCACCGCAAACAGCCTGCATTTCTTTCGCACGCGGCGGACGCCCGAACAGACGGGCGCGATGATCGCGGACGGGTTGCGCCGCGCCATCGCGATCGATCCGGCCGCGCCCCTGCTGTTGATCGGCCAGTCCTTCGGCGCGGACGTGATCGCGCCTTCGCTCCCCTTTGTGCCGGAGCCGCTGCGCAGGCGGATAGCATTTGTCGGTCTGGTCGTTCCGGGCGCGACGCGGCAATGGCGCGCCTCTCCCACCGAGATTTTCTCGATGGGAGAACCGGAAGAGGATGCCGTGGTGGCGGCGCGGCGCCTTAGCTGGGTTCCCTTGCTTTGCATTTATGGACGGGAAGAAGCGGCGAGCCTCTGCCCCTCGCTCCATCAGCACAATGCGACACGGGTCATGCTGCCTGGCGGACACCCGCTGGAGCATGACGCGGATGCCGTGAGCGCCGTCCTGTTGCGAGCCATAGACCGGAGCCTGCCGGCATCGGGAACGCGGCGATGACCACCAATGCGATCGAGGGCTGGATACGCGGCCACAAGACGCTGCTTGCGATCGGTGGCATGATGCTCGTGACCGGGCTGGGCTTCGCGGCGCTTCATCATCTGCTGGCCGGGATGCATGTGCGGGATTTTCGGGCGGCCTTCCATGCGATTCCGCCAAGTGCGATCGCATTGTCGGCCGGGCTGACCATTCTCAGCTATCTCACGCTCACCCTCTACGACCATATCGCATTGCACGCCATGGACAGGCGGCTTCGATGGCGGACGGTCGCGCTCGCCTCCTTCTGCAGCTACACGCTCAGCCACAATCTGGGGCTGTCGTTGTTGACGGGCGGATCGGCACGGCTGCGCATCTATGGCGCGGCAGGGCTGCGGCCCAGTGAAACGGCCCGCATCATTCTGTCGGCCGGACTGGCATTCTGGGGTGGCGTTATTACCATGGCGGCGCTCCTGATGGTGCTCCACCCCATCGCCATGTCCCTGGACGGCGTGGGCGTCGCCATGCCGCTCCAGCAGGGCATCGGCGGCATCTTGCTGGCCGGCGCGGCGGTCCTGCTCCTGGCGCTGGGCAGGCGGTCTCGGTCGATCCGTCTGTTCCACTGGACGCTCGCGCTGCCGACGCGGCGACAGGCAGCGGCGCAGATCGGCGTGGCCTGCATCGACCTGATGGCGGCGAGCGCCGCGCTGTTCGTACTGGTGCCGCAGGCGAGCATCACCCTCTACCCCGCCTTCTTCATCGGCTATGCGCTGGCGATCATCCTGACGCTGGTCAGCCATGTACCGGGCGGGATCGGCCTGTTCGAAGCCGTCATGCTGGCGGCGGTGCCGCAGGTCGACCGGCCGAACATGCTCGCTGCGTTGCTGGCCTATCGCGCGATCTACTATGTCATACCGCTGTTCGTCGCGATCATCCTGATCGCCGTTCATGAAGGCCGGGCCTGGCGAAAGCCGGCCAGCCGAATGCTGGACGGCGCCGAGATGCTGTTGCGGGAAATCGCACCGGCACTGCTGGCGGTGCTGGTCGCGGTCGGCGGCGTCGTGCTTCTGGTGTCGGGTTCCCTGCCGGCGGAACCTGGGCGGTTCCGCGCCTTGAATGCTTTCTTTCCCATGCCTTTTCTGGAAGCATCCCATCTGGCTGCCAGCGTCGTCGGCGCGGTCCTGATCCTCTTGGCATCGGGCCTCTACCGCCGGCTGGACGGCGCCTTCTGGCTGACGCGCCTGCTGCTGGTTTCCGGGGCTATCTTCTCGCTGATGAAGGGGCTGGACTATGAGGAAGCTCTTGTTCTGATCATCATCGCAGGCCTGTTGCAGGCGAGCCGGTCGGCCTTTTACCGCAGAACCAGTTTCACCACCGCCATTCTGTCTCCTGAATGGATCGCCGCGCTAGCGGTGGCTGTAGGCATTTCGATATGGATCGGCTTTTTCGTCTATCGCCATGTCGATTATCAGAATGACCTGTGGTGGCAGTTCGGCCGTCATCATGATGCGTCGCGTTTCCTGCGCGCCGCGCTGGCGACCGGGGTGGTGGTGATTGGCGCCGCGATCTGGACCATGCTCCGGCCTGCTTCCGCCGGTGCCGTCACGGCCACCGACGCCCCTTCACCGAGCGCGGCCGCGCTGGCGCTGGCCAGCCGAACCGATGCCTGTCTGGCCCTGACCGGCGACAAGCATTTCCTGGTGTCGCCCTCCGGGCGCGCCTTTCTCATGTATCAGGTCCAGGGGCATAGCTGGATCGTGATGGGCGATCCGGTCGGTGATCCGGCGGAATGGTCCGACCTGCTCTGGCAGATGCGGGAACGCGCCGATGCAGCTCAAGGCCGGTTGCTCATCTATCAACTCAGCATGGATAGCCTGTCCCTCGCGATCGACCTTGGCCTGTCGATCGTCAAATATGGCGAGGAGGCGCGGGTGGATCTGGCGCGCTTCACCCTGGATGGCCCCAACGCCCGTCCTCTGCGCCATGCCGTTCGCCGGGCCGAGCGGGAGGGCGCCTGTTTCGAGATCGTCCGCGCGGCGGAGGTGCCGGCGCTGTTGCCCCGGCTGCAGGCGATTTCGGACCATTGGCTGGACGCGAAAGGCGCGAGCGAAAAGGGATTCAGCGTCGGTCGTTTCGATCCGTCCTATCTCCGGCATTTCGATCTTGCGCTCGTGCGCTGCCGGGGCGAGATCGTCGCCTTCGCCAATATCTGGACGACGCCGGACGGATGCGAATTGTCCGTCGATCTGATGCGCCACGACAGGGCCGTCCCCTATGGCGTGATGGATTTCATGTTCGCCCGTCTGATGCAGTGGGGCCAGGACCAGGGCTATCGCTGGTTCGCGCTCGGTCTGGCGCCATTGTCCGGCCTGGAGGCACGGCGGCTGGCATCGCCCTGGACGAAGGCGGGCGCTTTTCTCTATCGTCATGGCGGGAGCTTCTATGGATTTGACGGGCTTCGGGCCTATAAGGCCAAGTTCGCGCCCCAATGGGAACCACGCTTCATCGCTGGTCCGCAAGGCCTGTCGATGGCGCGCGCCATGGTCGACCTGCAACGGCTGGTCGGCGGCGGCCGGGGGAGCGCGACATCGCGTATGAGCGGCTCCGCAAGGATGCGCGCCATGGAAGGGGTAGGCTGATCATGAGCCACAAGGTGCTGCTGATCGAGGATGACGCCACGACGGCAGACTATATCGCCAAGGGTCTCGCCGAGGAGGGCTTTGTCGTCGATCGCGCAGACAATGGCCGCGACGGCCTGTTCATGGCGACCGAGCAGACGCATGACGCGATCATTCTCGACCGGATGCTGCCCGGCATGGACGGCATGGCCGTGCTGGCCGCGATGCGGGCGGCGTCCATTGCCACGCCCGTCATCATATTGTCCGCCCTGGCGGATGCGGACGACCGGGTGGCGGGCCTGACCGGCGGGTCGGACGACTATCTGGCAAAGCCCTTCGCCTTCGCCGAACTGCTGGCCCGGCTGCGCATCGTCATCCGGCGGCGAACCGGGGCCGAAGGGCGGAAAACGAGGCTCCGTTGCAGCGACCTGGAGGTCGACCTGCTCGCCCGGAAGGTCAAGCGGGGCGGACGGGCCATAGAGTTGCAGCCGCGCGAGTTCCGCCTGCTCGACTATCTGCTTCGGCACAAGGGCGAGGTGGTGACGCGGACCATGTTGCTGGAAGGGGTCTGGGACTATCATTTCGACCCCGGCACCAATGTCATCGACGTGCATATCAGCCGGTTGCGGCGCAAGATCGATGAAGAGGGGGAGGCGCCGCTGATCCACACCGTCCGGGGCGCGGGCTACCGCCTGAGCGATCGGGGCTGACCCGCCTATGCGCTGGCGCCATTCGGTCATATGGCGCTTTGCCGCGCTCATCTTCCTGATGCAGATCGCGTGCGTGCTGGTCGCGCTCTGGGCGGTGCACCAGTTCACCGGACGGTCGGTGAACCATGCCAGCCGGGAAGTGGCGGTCGGCCTGCGCGACGATATCGCGGCCACCTATGCGGCCGCCGGCTTCGCGGCGGCGGGCGCGACCGTCCGCAACCGGATCGCCAACGACCGCACGGGCGAGACGGTGATCCTGCTGCTGTCCCCGCGCGGAGAAAGGGTCGCGGGCAATCTCGACCGCTGGCCGGCGGGCGTCGGGGTTTCGGAAGAATGGCATCTCGCCAATCTGCTGCGCAATGACCGGCGCGGGCGCGAGCCGGAGGTGATTGGCGTGGTCAGCACGCGCTTTCCCGACGGGACGCGCCTGCTGACCGGCCATGTCGTCGAGAATGACCTGCGTTTCGGCGGCTTTCTGGAGACGGCGCTGGTGAGCGCTGTGCTGCTGGCCGTGCCGCTCGCGGGCGGCGCTGCCTGGCTGTCGGCGGCCATCATCCGCCGCCGGCTGCGCTCGGTGATCGACACGGCGACGGCGATCGGCACGGGAGATATGGGGCGACGGATCGTGCTGACCGGCAGCGGCGATATGTTCGACGCGCTGGCGCGCGCTATCAACGACATGCTCGACCGGATTACTGGACTGGTCGGGGAATTGAGGCTGGTGACGGACGGCCTCGCCCATGATCTGCGCTCCCCGCTCACGCGCCAGCGCGCGGTGATCGAAAACGCGCTCAGCAAGAGCCGCGACGAAAACGCCATCGGTGCGATGGAGCGCGCCCTGGAGGAAAGCGATACGCTCATCAGGATGCTGAACACCGCGCTGACGATCAGCCGGGCGGAGGCGGGGATCGGGCGTGACAGTTTCGCGCCGTTCGACATCGGGGCGATGCTGCACGATTTTCAGGACATGTATGGCGCGGTCGCCGAGGAAAAGGGCGTGACGATCGCTGTGGATGCGCCGGCCAATCTCGTCATTTGCGCGCATCGGGAACTGGTCGCTCAGCTTCTGTCGAACCTGATCGACAATGCGCTGAAATATGGCGGGGACCATATTCGACTATCGGCACGGCAGGAAGCGACCAGACTCCATATCAGCGTGTCGGACAATGGACCGGGTATAGCGGAGGCGCGCCGGGCGGAGGCGCTCAAGCGGTTCGCGCGGCTGGATGCGTCGCGTCATATCGCCGGGGCCGGGCTGGGCCTTTCGCTGGCGACGGCGGCGGCGCGCCTTCATGGCGGCGAACTCATCCTGGACGACGCGAAGCCGGGGCTTCTGGTCGTCCTGACGCTGCCGACCGACGGTTCGATCTCCGCCGGCGCGCGATAGCAGCCGCTGCCCCGCCGGTCGCGCCATTGCGGCGTGACTTGGGCGGTTTCTTTGGCTACCGATAAATCCCTTCTCAAACGGGGCGGGCGGTTGCGATGAAATAGAATGATGCGGCTCACGGCCCGGCATCGTCGGGCCCTGCTCCGATCCCCGACGTAAAAGGGGGACGGAGAATGTCCGTTCCCGCTCTCGTCACGGCGCAATCCGGCGGAAGGATCGGTGTTTTTTGGGAACCGGCAAGGACCGGAAACCCCGGAGTCTTTGGTTCGAATGACAGCAGGCAGCACTGGTCCCGCGATGCCCGGCCCTCCCGCCTATCGCGCGTTTCTCAGCTACAGTCATGTCGATGAGCGGGCCGCGGCCAGGCTGCATCATTGGCTGGAGGCCTATCGCCTTCCTGCCCGCCTGGTCGATGCTTCGGCGCCGCCGGGAATGGTTCCGCGGCGGTTGGCGCCGATATTCCGCGACCGTGCCGAACTGCCGGCAGCTTCAAGTCTCGACAGGGAGGTGCGGTTGGCTTTGTCCCGATCGGATGCGCTGATCATCCTATGTTCGCCGGCGGCCAGGGCGTCGCGCTGGGTCGATGCCGAAATCAGCCTGTTTCGTGAAATGCATCCCGATCGCCCCGTCATCGCGGCGCTGATCGAGGGCGAACCCGCGGACAGTTTTCCATCATCATTGACGGCGCTCGATGCGGATGGCGTGCGGCATGAGCCGATCGCGGCGGACTTTCGGTCCAATCAAGATGGGGTCAGGCTGGCCCGGCTCAAGATCGTGGCCGGTCTTACCGGCATTGCGCTGGACCGGATCATCCAGCGTGATGCGCAGCGTCAGCTCAGGCGTGTGATCGGCATCACATTTTTTGCGGTTATTCTGGCCCTATTCATGGCGGCAATGCTGATCTTCGTCGCGCGGGCGAGAAGTGAGGCGGAAAAGCAGCGGCAGCAGGCGGAAGGATTGATCGAATTCATGCTCACCGACCTGCGCGAAAAGCTCAGAGGTGTGGGGCGGCTCGACATTCTCCAGACGGTCAACCGGCGCGCCCTGAACTATTATGCCGACCAGCCCGATCTCGCCGCGCTTCCCGGAGATTCGCTCGAACGGCGCGCGCGCATCGTGCAGGCGATGGGCGAGGATGATTATAAGCGGGGTGACGAGGCGGCGGCGGTGGCGGAATTTCAGGAAGCCTATCGCGTGACGAACGCGCTGATTTCGGGGGAACCGCGCAACCCCGAACGGATATTCGCCCACGCCCAGAGTGAGTTCTGGCTGGGCTATGTCGACTTCATGCGGGGCCGCAACCAACAGGCGCTCCCCCGCTTCCGGGCCTATGGCGCGCTGGCGCGGCGGCTCGTCAAGCTGGAACCGCGGAACGAGAAATATTGGCGGGAATTAAGCTATGCTCAGGGCAATATCTGCACCATCGCCATCGACGACGAACAGCGTCGAACGCCGGACCTGGATAGCTGTCGCGAAGCGCTGGAGACGATGCAGCGCGTGCACGACATGGCGCCCGCCGATCAGGCCGTCGCCGCGGATCTGGCCAATCGCCATGCATGGATGGCGGATGCGCTGCGCTTGAAGGGAAAGAATGACGCGGCGCTGGAACAGCGGAACCGGCAAAGCGCGATCCTGCGGGGGCTGCTCCGCAGGGATCCGAAAAATGCAGCCTATCTTCAGGACTGGATACTTGCCCGTTACTCCATGTCGCAACTCCTGTACCAGATGGGCCAGAAGCCGCGCGCGGAATCGCTGAGGAAGGAGGCGCGGGAGGATGTAGACCGGCTCGTCGCGTCCGATCCGGCGAACAACGACTGGCGCGTCTGGCGGACCAAACTCGCAGAACCTTTCGAAATCAACGGGGAGTGATTCATGTCGACATTGAACTATACCCAATATGGACTCGCGCCGCTGGCGCCGATCGAACTGCCGAACGCCGATCCGATCCGGTTCAATGTCATTCTCAAGGCCGAAAATGACCGGATCGTGCTGCGGTACGAGCAGCCAGCTGCCCCGTGCAGAACCTATATCGCCATCACGGAGGATTCGGTTGTCGAGATCGCGCTGGTCGGCGATCAGCTCTGTTTCTCGAAAGATCGCGAAGGCATCACCACCAAGGAATCCCTGGCTTCCTTTTACGGGGGCGTCGAATATGATGGCTATGACGCGACGCTGGATCGCTACAAGATTCTCCGCTTCCATGCCCGCTACAACCGGGGCGGCAAATATGGAACGCGGCATGGGTTCAATATCAATGTCGACCTTTTGCAGGAAACGGAGGCCGGAGAGGTTCAGTGGATCGCGTTGTCGATCGACCCCGACATCAAGAACCCGCCGCCCAGGGATAATTGAACGGCGCGGCGGGGAATGACGGCGGCATGACTTTGGCGGCTCTGGCCCGGATACGCACGGTTGCGCGCGGAGGCGACACGCTCCGCGCGTGGCGAATGTTCAGCGAGGCTGGGCTGCTGGAAGCCGACGAACCCGAAGTCTTAAGCCTCAAGGGCCGCCTGCTGAAGGACCGGGCGTTGCGCAGCGATGCGGATGATCGCGCCAGTTTGCTGTCGCAGGCGCAGGACGCCTATATGCAGGCGTGTCAGGGGCGCCGCGCGACCTACCCCCTGATCAATGCCGCTACGCTCGCTTTTCTGAACGGCAGGCCCGACCACGCCGCGCGCCTTGCCCGCGACGTCCTCCTCTTGTTGGATAGCGGCGATCATGAACCCGAAACCCGCTATTGGCTCGCCGCCACGATGGCGGAGGCGCATCTGCTTCTGGGGGATGAGCAGGCCAGCAGGGCAGCGCTGGCACGGGCCGTGGCCGCCGCTCCGCAAGCCTGGGAAGACCATGCCGCGACATTGCGGCAATTCCGCCAGATTCTGGCGCTGACAGGGCGACCGGCCGACATGTTCGATCCGTTGCGCCCGCCGCCGAGCCTGTATTTCAGCGGCATTATCGGCCTGCCGGACAATGAGGATGAGGCTCGTCATAAAATCGGCGAGGCGCTGGACGAGATTCAGCCCGGAGCGGTCTATGGCGCGCTGGCGGCGGGCGCGGACATATTGGTCGCCGAACTGGCGATCGCCAAGGGCGCGCAACTGCATGTGGTCCTGCCGACAGCCCTGCATGTCTTTCGCGACTTTTCCGTGATCCCGTTCGGCGGCGAGTGGCGGCGACGGTTCGACCGGCTGGTCGATAGCGCTGAAAGTCTGGAGGCGCCGGACGGCATTGCCAGCCTGTCCGAAGCTGCGATCGCCAAAGGTGCGGAAATCGCGATGGGGCTGGCCTTGCGTCGCGCCAGCGCCTTTGCGACGCGCGCGGTCGCCTTGAATGTCGGACGGCGATCGGGCGTCTATATGGCGGCGGACATGCTGTGGCAGAGGCGTGGCCTTCCGTTCCAATGCGTTATTCTTGATCAGTCGATGCCGCCCAGGGACGGGCTTCTCGTCACGGCCGTAAATCGGGCGCTTCTCGCATCGTCATCCCCCCTTTCACTGCCCGATGCGTTTCGTCACCTGGCAAGACGGCATTCGGTGAACGACATGTTCTACATCGAACTGGACGATCTCCAGACGGCGATGCACCTTGCGCAAGCCATGGTGAGCGCAAGGCCGGAGCGCGGGCTGGGGCTGGAGTATCGAACAGTGACGACGGGTGAGGACGGGGCGCCGGGCGAAGATGCGCTGGCCTTCATCCTGGCCCGCGCGGCTCCTGCCGGCAGCATATGGGCGCCATGGCCCCAGGCGGCGGCCATGGATGTCCATGCGCCGGAATGCCGCTTCGAATTTGCCGGGGAGATCACCACGCCCAATGGCGATTGCCCGGTCGCTGAATATTATCCGGCCGTTACGTGGGAGGAATGAGGGCCAGCCGGCATCCTCACCGTGCTGTCACCGCATTTCCGGCATTGTCGAGCAGGATATGATCTCCCGTCGATCGCCGATCGGAGCGTGTCGGCGCGGCCTTTCCGAAGACATGCTGGGGCATGATCGACGCCAGCGCGACCGCCGCGCATAGAAACGAAACCAGACCGCATAAGCTCCATAGACTGGTTTGCGTTGGCGCGCTTTGCTGGCTGAGCCAGGCACCCGTCAAAAGGCCCGACAGCCCAAGTCCGATCTTGGAAGTGGCCGTAAACCAGCCAAGAGCCTGCGCGGCGGGCAGGGAACGGCCCGAGCGATCGGGGCGCGCAACCAATTCGGACAGGCTGGACCAGGCGAACAGCGCGATGCCCCCGCCGGCAAAGCCAAAGAGGCAAAGGCCAAAGGTTGTCAAAGCCCACTCGCCATGGCTCACTATGATCGGCAGCAGCATTACGGACAGGGCGCACAGGGCATAGGCGCAGCCCAACGCGACCCGGGAACCGAGCCAGCCAGCCAGCGGCGACCAGAGCCAGGCAGCCGCCAGCCGCATGAAGCACAGGAGCAGCAGGGCATTCTCCAACCCCATGGTGCCGAGATGCAACACAGCCTTTGCCACGGAACCCAGCGCCGCGAAACCGATCATCTGGGTGAGGCAATAAGCAGCGAGTCCCCAATTGCCTCCTCGTCGCTCGACGGAAGGATGAGCGGCCGGCCTGCTCTTGTCCATGGCTCGCAGCAGCCAGGGCAGGGGGACGAGGAGCAGCGCGGCGATCAGAGCGACGCCGGCGAGCATCCACCGGACGCCGCCTGTGGTCAACCCGTTGGCCTGAACCAGAGGGATGGCTGTCACCGCGATCAGAATCGAAGCCGCGCCGCCCAGCAATGCGCGCCAGCGCGAGACGACGACATGCCCCTGAACCGATGCGATCGTCGCGCCTGCGGCATTATGTGGCACATCGATCAATGAGAAGGCGGTTCGGAAAGCCAGCAGGGCGAGGGCGG
Organism: Sphingobium sp. WR1; assembly: GCF_059693745.1. Lineage (NCBI taxonomy): Bacteria > Pseudomonadati > Pseudomonadota > Alphaproteobacteria > Sphingomonadales > Sphingobiaceae > Sphingobium > Sphingobium sp. WR1. The sequence goes on from NZ_JCATID010000007.1 coordinate 152,512, forward strand.
CAGATAGCGGTTGGCCAGGCGGCAGGCAGGGAAGCAGGAGGAAGGACCCGCTGGCAATCACCGCCATCCACCCGGCGATCGATGCACGCTTGTCGGGGAATCGATCGAGCCATCGCGCGCATTGCGTATCGATCAACGCATTCCAGAAGGAAGCGAAGACGAACAAGCCGCCCGCCACCGCCGGCGTGATATGAAGAACCCGGATGAGGATGAACAGGTGCAATGCATCCGCCCCGGTCCACAGCAGGCTTTTTCCGCCATGGGCCATGCAGAAGGCCAGGCCAAGGGTGCGGGTGCGATTCACGGTTCGCGCGATAGAAGCGCTCCATGACAAAGTGGAGACATAGGAGATGCTGGACTGTGTCAGCGGGCGCGATATGCAAATGGCATGACAACAGCCACAAACCGCTCGTCCATTCGCCAGATTCAGGCCAATGCGCCCATTATCGATGCCGCCCGCGCCGTGATCGCCGCGCGCGGTCTTGCCGGCATGAGCCTGCGCACGGTCGCGGAGCAGGCCGATATGTCGGTGGGATCGATCAGCTACCGGATAGGCGATCGTGCCGCGCTCGTGAATGCGGTGATCGCACGGGAAATCGAGTTGACCGAGCAGGCCGCCCGGGATTTTCGGGAGCGGGTGCGCGGCATCGAGCCGGTCCGCGCGGGTGTGTTGCCTGATCTGGTAGGGGCGTGGCTGGACCTGATGTCGGGCGAGCAGCGCATTTCCGGCATCGTCACCTGCGAACTGGCGCTGCTCGCCAGCCGCACGCCGGAGGCGTTGCCGGCGGTGCCGATATTGCTGGATGCGGCGGAAGAAATGTGGCGTGACATGCTGCGGGATTCGCCCGATAGCGCGCGGCTGGCGCAGACGATCGCGGCCTATTGCCTGGACGAGCGTCCCTTTTCCATCGCCCTGGGTGATATGGTCGACTATCGCCTGTTGCGGCAATCGACCATTCGCGCCCTGCTGCGTGACGGCCATGTGCCTCCTGATCTCGCGTCCAGCCAATGGCACATGGCGATTGTCGAGCGGCTGGCGGTCCCAGCCGCACCCGCTCTGGATTCGGCCAATGTCCTGCCGCAAGGCGTGAAGGCAACGCTTGCAGACCATATTGCCGACCTGATCGTTGCGGACGGCGTGGGCGCGCTGTCGCACCGGGCGGTGGCCCAAGCGTCGGGCATGGCGGCGTCGAGCGTCGCCCATCATTTCCCGACGCATCGCGACATCGTCTTTGGCGGCGTCGAAGCCATTTATCGTCGTATGCGCGCCGCGATTCGCGCGTCCAACGGCGCGGCCCCAGGCAATAGCGACATCATCCGCCTGACCCATGAAAGCGCATTGCTGGCGAACAACAACCCCGCCTTTCGTCCCTTCGCCATCGATATGCGGCGGCGGCGCGCGGAGAATGTCCATGTCCAGGTCGCCGAATGGATCGGATCGCCGGTCGATGGGGACCGCGCCCGTGTCCAGGCCGTGGTGGTCGCGATCATCGGTCATAGCCTTGGAAAGGCGGCCCGTGGTGCTCTGGTCGACCCGGTGCCGGATATGGTTCAATTTATCGCCGGTGTCGAACAATCGTCTTAAAATATAAAATTTAACGGAAAAATATACGAACAATCGTCTTAAAACCGTAAAACTCGCAATCTAGTGCGCCGCCCAACGGTTCGATGGGACGGAGCAAAAATCATGTTCGGATTACAAGCCAGGCGCAGGGTCTATCTGCTTTCGACGATGTTGATGGGCGGCGCGTTGCCGCTGGGCGCCACAGCGGCGCACGCGCAGGCGGCCGCCGAATCGGACGACGCCCTGCCGGAAATCGTGGTGACGGCGGAGCGCCGCAGCGAAAGCAGCCAGAAGGTGCCGTTGGCGATCCAGTCGGTCGACGGCGCGGCGATCGCGAATAGCGGCTACACCTCCGTCACCGACCTCCAATATATGATGCCGGGCGTGCAATATGACCCGACCCAGGGCGCGGCCTTCCAGATTCGCGGCGTCGGCAGCACATCCTTCGACTTTTCCAACGCCAAGTCGGTCAGCGTCGTCGTCGACGATGTGGTGATGGACGGGCAGCGCGCCAACGGTCTGACCGGCATGGTCGACATCGCGCGCGTCGACGTGCTGATGGGGCCGCAGGGAACGCTGTTCGGCAAGAACGCCACCTCCGGCGTGATCGCGGTGTCGACCGGCAAGCCCAAGCTCAACGACACATCGCTGCGTGCCTCGGCCAGCCTGGGCGAGCATGACGAGCGCATCCTGAACGCCACCGCCAATATTCCGCTCGGATCGATGGCGGCGCTGCGTGTGTCCGGCTTCGACCAGGCGTTCGACGGCTTCGGCCGCAACGTGACGCTCAATCGCCTCGTCGGCTCACAGCATGAATATGGCGGCCGCGCGCGCCTCTATGTCGAGCCATCCGACCGGATCAATTTCACCCTGTCGGGCGACTATGCCTATCATTGGGACAGCAGCGTCCGCACCCCCGTTTCGGGGCAACCCGCCGCGCTGACCGCCATTCTGAATAGCTTGGGCGTCTATCCGGGGCCGAAGAGCGCCGATACGGCGGACTCCTCCTTCGGCGAGATCACCACCGAGGAATATGGCACGTCGCTGCGCGTCAATGCGAAGCTGGGCGATCACGACCTGACATCGATCACCGCCTATCGCATCACCCGCTATGTGAACTCGACCCCGGCGAACCTCGCCCCGACCAATCTCTATGCCTATATTCCCTTCAACATCGGCGACCTCGACACCGACAAGGTCAGCCAGGAAATTCATCTGGCCTCGCCCACGGGCGGCTTCGTCGAATATCTGGTCGGCGGCTTCTACAACAAGCTGCACGCCCGCCAGACCCAGTTACAATGGGGTACGCTGGGTGCGCCGCTCTACGATGCCAACGGCACGCCGCGCCAGACCCTCTATGCGCTGACCGGCGCGATCGGGGTCGACGCCAATGCCTCGCTGTTCGACGCGAACAACGAGACGATCGCCGCCTTTGGCCAGTTGAAGTTCAACGTCACGCCGCGGCTCAGTCTGACGCTGGGCGGCCGCTACACCCATGACAATAATTCGCAGAGCCTGGACTTCATTACTGTCGATCCGGTGCCGATCGCGGGCTACACCCCGACCTTCGTGGGATCGAGCGCCGCACCCGCGATCGATTTCGGCCGGGTGAAGGGCGATAATTTCTCCTACCGGATCGCCCCGCAATGGCAGGTCAGCGACAATGTCATGCTCTACGCGACCTATTCGACCGGCTACAAGCCGGCAGGCATCGCCTTTGTCGGCAACAAATATGCGCCCTATCGCGACGAGACGGTGAAGGCATGGGAAGCGGGCATCAAGTCGGAATGGTTCGGCCGCCGCCTGCGCTTCAACCTCGACATTTTCCGGTCGGACTTCAAGGATTTCCAGGCGACGATCCTGACCACCATCCCCGATGGCGCCGGCGGCCAGCTCCAGGCGACGGTGATCGGCAATGCGGGCGGTCTGCGCACGCAGGGCGTCGAGGGCAATATCGCGGTGCAGCCGGTCAAGGGCCTGACCCTGTCCGGCGCGCTGACCTATACCGACGCCAAGTTCACCGACTATGTCTATAACGCCACCACGGACTATACCGGGTCGCGCCTCACCAACTCGCCCAAATGGGCGGGCACGGCGGCCGTGGATTATGAGACGGAGTTCGGATCGGGCCTGGGTCTGCGCGCTCATGCGGACTATGCCTATCGCAGCAAATATTGGACGGTCGTCGGCCAGCCGGGCTATTCGGAGGTGCCGGGCTATGGCCTGGTCAACGGCCGCATCGCCGTCACCCTGCCCGGCAAGTCGGTCGAGGTCGGCGTCTATGCGCGCAACCTGTTCGACACATATTTCTCGACCGGTTGGCAGCAATATGGGGCGCTCGGCCTGCTGCACTACACCTCGCCCAATGCGCGGCGCACGGTGGGCGGCTTCGTCAACGTGAATTTCTAAGATTTTCCAGAGCCTTCGGGAACCAAAGCGATGAAAAAGAAGATTGCTGGCGGCATCGCCGCCACGATGCTGGCCGCCGGCGCCGCCTGGGGAGCGATGGACGGCGCGCCGCAGGACGATGCGCTGCCCATCAATCAGATCCAGGTGGTGGGCACGCACAACAGCTATGCGCTGCCGGCCGATCCCCGCGTCATGGCGCTGATGGCGCCGCGCCTTTCCGCCCTGATGGCAAAAATGGGCGGCGCGATGACCCCCGAACAGCGGGCAGCGATGGAGGACGAACATCCCGGCGGTCTCAATGACATGGCGAAAAGCCTCGACTATGTGCAGATGCCGCTTCAGGCCCAGTTGCGCAGCGGCGTGCGCAGCATCGAGATCGACCTGCAACCCGACCCCAAGGGCGGCGCCTATGCCGATCCGCTGCCCTATCGCCAGTTGAGCGCGCAGGGTGCCACCGACCTCGCCCCCATCTACCGCGAGGAACTGGCCAGGCCGGGTCTTAAGGTGCTGCATGTCGCGGACCTCGATTTTCGCAGCCAGTGTCCCAGCTTCCGGTCCTGCCTGACGCTGCTGCGCCAATGGTCGGACAGCGAGCCGGATCACAGCCCCGTCTTCATCCTGCTGGAACCCAAGCTCAGCGGGCTGGAGCGCGCCATTCCCGGTGCGACGGCGGTTCCGCCCTTCGACAAGGCGGCGTTCGACGAAGTGGACGAAAGCATCCGCAACATTCTTGGCCGGGACAAGGTCTTCACTCCCGACGATCTGCGCGGAAATATGCCGACGCTGGAAGCGGCGGTGCTGGCCAAGCACTGGCCGAGCGTGAAAGCGGCCCGTGGCAAGTTTATCTTCTTCTTCCTCGTGCCCGGCATGAACCTGGCCGCCTTCGCGCCCTATCTCGACGGCCGCCCGTCGCTTCAGGGGCGCATGGCCTTCGTACAGGGCAAGCCCGGCATGGCGCATACCGCCTTCATGCTGTTCGACAATGCGCTGACCCGCGGCACCGAAATCCGCGACGCGGTGAAGAAGGGCTATATCGTGCGCGCCCGCGCCGATATCGACACGGCGGATGCGCGCCGCAATGATGCTCGCCGTCGCGATGCCGCGCTCGCCAGTGGCGCGCAGATGGTGTCGACCGACTATCTGACGGCGCCCAATATCTACGCCAATGATTATCATCTGGCGCCCTTCGCCGGCGGCTGGCGCTGCAATCCGGTCGCGGCACGCTGCGGGGCAGGGGGGCAGTAAGGATGGCGCCCGACATATCCCGCAGGACCGCCCTGGGCCTGGTTGCGGCCGGTATGGCGGGCGTCGCGCCGGGGAGGGCGGCCACCTCTTCCGCACGGGTCTTCCCCAGGGATTTCCTCTGGGGATCGGCCACCGCCGGCCATCAGGTCGAGGGTAATAATGTCGCGTCCGACATATGGCTGCTGGAACAGGTGAAGCCCAGCCTGTTCGGCGAACCGTCCGGCGACGCCTGCGACAGTCTGCACCGCTGGCGCGAAGATCTCGATCTTCTGAAGGCACTCGGGTTGAATGCCTATCGCTTCTCGCTGGAATGGTCGCGGATCGAGCCGGAACCGGGCCTATTTTCCGCCGCCATGCTCGATCATTATGATCGGATGATCGACGGCTGTCTGGAGCGTGGCCTGGCACCCGTCGTCACCTTCAGCCATTTCAGCGTCCCCCGCTGGTTCGCCGCGCGCGGGCATTTTCAGGGGCGGGACGGGGCCGCTCTCTTCGCCCGCTTTTGCGAGAAGGCCGGGCGGCGCATGGTCGACCGCATCAGTCATGCGGTGACGCTGAACGAACCCAATGTGTCCGCCCTGCTGCGCTTCGTCGCGTTGCCGCCCACGTTCCTCCCGGCCGTGCGTGCAATGTTGGCGGCGGCGGCCAAGGCGACGGGCTCGACCGGTTTCGCCAGCGCCTTGTTCAGTGAACAGGACGTGACGCCGCATATGGTCGCGGCGCATATTGAGGGTTTTCAGGCGCTCAAGGCCATCCGCTCAACCCTGCCGATCGGGGTGGGGCTGGCGATCGAGGACGACCAGCTTGTCGGCGCCGACGACAGTTTTCGCGCCACTAAGCGGCAAATGGTCTACCAGCCATGGTTGGTCGTCAGCCGCTCCCATGCCGACTTCATCGGTGTGCAAAACTACACCCGGCGGCTTTACGATGCCAAGGGACTGGTTCCACCACCCGCCGACGCGCCGATCGCCAGCGATGGGCGGGAAATCTACCCGGCCTCGCTCGGCAACAGCGTGCGCTATGCCCATGTCGGCAGCGGCAAGCCGGTGCTGGTGACGGAAAATGGCCTGGCCGTGCATGACGACGTCCAGCGGCAGCGCTACATTCCCGAAGCCGTGGCGGGGCTGCGCGCGGCGATGGCGGAGGATGTGCCGGTGATCGGCTATATTCACTGGTCCCTGCTCGACAATTATGAGTGGATTTCCGGCTATGGCCACCAGTTCGGCCTGGCCTCCGTCGATCGCGCGACCTTTGCACGGACGGTCAAGCCCAGCGCCCGCGTGCTGGGTTCGATCGCGTCGGGCGCGCCGATATAATCCATGTCCCTGGAGGGGAGCCGTGCTCCTGGCCCTTTTGCGGGTTTCCGGTCGTGGCGCCGGCCTGGGCCGAGCAGGCGGTTTGTAGGGCTTTCCGCTGGTCAAAGCGTGGTTGACACTTGAAATGATAGCGCTATCAATCAGCCGTGATATATGTGGAGAGGATGGATGAAGACCAGACGAGGCTCGATGCCGCGAACATTACCTCTGGCGCTGGGGCTGGCATTGGTCGCTTGCCAACAGGCGCCGCAGCCGGCGGACAACCCCAAAAAGGACAGGCGTGACGCAGCCGAATATCTGTCCCAACCGCTGGTCAAGGACATATATACCGCCGACCCGTCCGCCCATGTGTGGAACGGGAAAATCTATGTCTATCCCAGCCATGATATCGATGGGCCGACGCCCGAGGACGATCTGGGCAGCCATTTCGAAATGCGCGACTATCATATCCTGTCGATGGACAGGATTGGCGGGCCGGTAACCACGGGCCCGGTCGCGCTGGAGGTCAAGGATGTGCCTTGGGCTGAAAAGCAGATGTGGGCGCCCGACGCCGCCTTCAAGAACGGCACCTATTATCTCTATTTCCCGGCCAAGGACAAAGCGGGCGCCTTCCGCATCGGCGTCGCCACGGCAAAGGACCCGATGGGACCGTTCAAGGCGCAGCCCCATCCGATCAAGGGCAGTTATTCGATCGACCCGGCGGTCTTCACCGACGATGACGGGCAGAGCTATATGTATTTCGGCGGCATCTGGGGCGGGCAGCTCCAGCGCAATATCGACGGCAAATATGATCCCGACGGGTCCAAGACCGACCTGCAGCAGGATGACAAGCCCGCCCTCGCGCCGCGCGTCGCGAAGATGAGCGGGGACATGCTGGAATTCACCGAAACGCCCAGGGCCGTGCAGATACTGGATGAAAAGGGACGGCCCCTGCTGGGCGGCGACCATGATCGTCGCTTCTTTGAAGCGTCGTGGATGCACAAATATAAGGGCAAATATTATTTCAGCTATTCGACCGGCGATACCCATTATCTGGCCTATGCCGTCGGCGATTCCCCTTATGGTCCCTTCACCTACAAGGGTCGCATCCTGGAACCCGTGGAAGGATGGACCACCCATCATTCGATCGTCGAATGGAATGGACGCTGGTGGCTCTTCTATGCCGATACGCAATTGTCGGGCCAGACCCGCCTGCGCAACGTGAAGGTGACTGAACTGCGCTACAATCCCGACGGGACCATCCAGACCATCAATCCGCTGCTCCCGGCAAAAGGTGCGACGCATTGATCGAAAGAGGAGGAAAGCGCGTTGTGTTCCGACGCGCTTTCTTCTTCGCTTCAATCAGCGGGAAGCGCCGTCCATTTGGCATCGGAGGCGGCGTTTGCGATGACGCTTTCGACGAAGGCCATGGTCCGCAGACCGTCTTCGATCGAGGGACACCAGTCGACCTCGCCTATCACGGATTCGCCGACAGCCGCACCGTCGCATATCCGCATGGCGAAGGCGCGATAGAGATTGGCGAACGCCTCGACATAACCCTCCGGATGGCCGGCCGGTGTGCGCAGCCGCGTCAGGGTGGAAGCCGCAAGGCCGGGTCCGCCGGCGCGCACGACCTCAGCAGGCCGGTCGAGCCAGCGCAGGAGCAGCGTGTTCGGCTCCATCTGCGACCATTCCAGCCCGCCAAATTCGCCATGGATACGCAGCTTCAGTCCATTTTCGTCGCCCGCTGCGACCTGTGTCGCCTTGAGCACGCCGCGCGCGCCGCCGTCGAGGCGCAGCAGCACGCTGACATCGTCGTCCAACCGCCGGCCCTCGACATGGATGGAGAGATCGGCGCACAGTTCCTTCACGCGCAGCCCCGACACATGCTCGGCCAGATGGAAGGCATGGGTGCCGATGTCGCCCAGGCATCCGCCAAGGCCAGCGCGCGCGGGATCGGTGCGCCATTCCGCCTGCTTGTTGCCGTCCCGATCGATCGCCTTGCTGAGCCAGCCCTGCGAATATTCGACCTGCACGAGGCGGATACGACCAAAGTCGCCGCGCGCCACGCGCGCGCGCGCCTCCTCCACCAGCGGATAGCCGCTATAGGTGAAGGCCAGGCCGAACTGGCGGCCCGATCGCGCGACGGCCTGCGCGATCAGCCGCGATTCCTCCACGCTCATCGCCATCGGTTTTTCGCAGAAGACATGGAAGCCCGCATCCAGCGCGGCCATCGACATCGGCGCATGAAGATGATTGGGGGTCACGATCGATATCGCGTCGATCCGCGCTTCGACCGGCAATGCGCTTTCCGCTGCGAGCAGAGCGTCGAGCGATTCATAGATGCGGGCAGGATCGATTCCCAGCATGTCGCCCGAGCGGCGGTTGCGGTCGGGGTCGCTGCTGAAGGCGCCAGCCACCAACCGCCAATCTCCGTCCAGCGCGGCGGCGGCGCGATGAATCGCGCCGATGAAAGCGCCTTCGCCGCCGCCGACCATGCCAAGACGCAAGATACTCTTTCCCATCTCTCTCCTCCGTTCGTCGAATTCCGGTAACGTGATCATTCTTGGTCTTGATCTGCCATGATTTACCGGTAAATGATAGAAGGAACAATAGAACGGAGAGTCGAGGATGCGAAGGGTAGCAAGCCTCAGTCTGATATCGATCGCCGCAATGGCGTTTGTCACGCCAGGTGCGGCGCAGACGGCGCCACCCGCTTTCAACGCCTGTCGCGCCTGTCATAGCGTGCAGAAGGACGCGAAAGGCGGGCTCGGTCCCAATCTGAATGGGGTTGTCGGCCGTCCCGCGGCCGCGCTTCCCGGCTTTACCTATTCGGCGGCGCTCAAAGGTTCCAAGCTGCGCTGGGACGACCAGACGTTGAACGACTTCCTTGCGGCGCCGATGAAGAAGGTGCCGGGCACGCGTATGCCGATCGGGACACCCGATCCGGCCAAGCGCGCCGCGATCATCGCCTATCTCAAGGGCCTTAAATGACGGCGAAAAAGCCCATGCGTGGCCCCGCCATCTTCCTGGCGCAGTTCATGGGCGACGCCGCACCGTTCGACACGCTGGACAATGCGGCGCGCTGGATGGCGCAGGCGGGTTACAAGGGCATTCAGGTGCCCAGCAACGACCCGCGTTGCATGGACCTGGCGCTTGCGGCGGAAAGCCAGGATTATTGCGACGAACTGGCCGGGCACTGCCGCGAGGCCGGTGTCGAAATCTCGGAGCTGTCGACCCATTTGCAGGGGCAATTGGTTGCCGTTCATCCAGCCTATGACGCGGCCTTTGACAATTTCGCGCCGCCGGCATTGCGCGGCAAGCCCGTGGAGCGGCAGGCCTGGGCCGTCGATCAGCTGAAGCTGGCGGCGAAAGCGAGCCGTCGGCTCGGCCTGTCCGCCCATGCGACCTTTTCAGGGGCGCTGGCCTGGCCCTTCATCTATCCCTGGCCGCAGCGTCCGGCCGGTCTGGCGGACGAAGCATTCGCGGAACTGGGTCGGCGCTGGCGTCCCATATTGGATGCGTTCGATGAGGAGGGCGTCGACCTCTGCTACGAACTGCATCCGGGCGAGGATCTGCACGATGGCCTGACCTTCGAGCGTTTCCTGGATGCGGTCGGCGGGCATCGCCGCGCCAATATCCTCTATGACCCCAGCCATTTCCTGTTGCAGGCGATGGACTATCTCCAGTTCATCGACATCTATCATGACCGCATCAGGATGTTTCATGTGAAGGATGCGGAATTCAACCCGACCGGGCGCGCCGGCGTCTATGGCGGCTATGCCGACTGGGTCGATCGGCCCGGCCGCTTCCGTTCGTTGGGTGATGGACAGGTCGACTTCACCGGCATCTTCTCGCGCCTGACCCAATATGGCTATGACGGCTGGGCCGTGCTGGAATGGGAATGCTGTCTGAAGCATCCCGAAGACGGCGCGCGCGAAGGCGCGCCTTTTATCGAGGCGCACATGATCCGCCGGCCGGAACGGGCATTCGACGATTTCGCTGGGGGCGGCGATCCCGCCGACAGCCGGCGCTGGCTGGGGCTGGCCTGACAGCGACGCAGACACGACCCCGATAATATAGCGGACGGGGCGCAGGGTAGAGGAGCGGGCATGACGGGTATAGACCGGCAGAGGCTATTTTGGCTGAGCGTCCTGGCGCTCTTCACCGCGTCGATGAGCGCATCCCTGCGCGCGGCGGTGGCGAGCAGCCTCAAGGCGCAATGGATCGATCCGATCGCGCCGATCGCGGCGGGGGAACTGATCGGGGCCGCGCTCGGCTCAGCCTTCCTCGGCTTTTCGATCACGGTCTTCGTCGTCAGTGCGCTGCTCGACAAGCTGCAGATCCGCCGCGTGCTGATCGGCTGCGGCGTCGCCTTCCTGATCGGCACGAGTTTGATCGTCGCAGCCGGCGCGCTGGCCAGCGGCATGGCGGTCTATCATCTGGTCTGGCTGGGCATGTTGCTCAGCGGCATCGGCTGGGGCTTTGCCGAGGCGTCGATCAATCCACTGACCGCCCGCCTCTATCCCGAAGACACCACGCATCGCCTGAACGTCCTCCATGCCTGGTATCCCGGCGGCCTGATCGTCGGGGGCCTGGCCGGCGTATTCCTGGCGCCGGTCCTGCCCTGGCAGGCGATCATGGCGCTGGTGTTCCTGCCCGCCATCGGGGTCATCCTGATCGCGGCGACTACCCGGTTTCCCGAGCCGCCCCAGGTGGTCGGCGGGCGGGGCATGAAGGACATGATGCTCGAAGTAGTGCGCCGTCCCAGCTTCTTCATCTGGTTCGGCGCGATGTTCCTGACCGCTTCGTCGGAACTGGCGCCGGGGCAGTGGATCGACGTCGCGCTCAGCAACCGGGTCGGGATGCGCGGCATATTGTTGCTGGTCTATGTCAGCGCGCTGATGTTCGTGTTCCGCCATTTCGCAGGGCGGATCGCCGGCCGCCTCTCCAATCCGGGCCTGCTCTGGGTGTCGAGCCTGCTGGCGGCGATCGGCCTGTTCCTGCTGTCGCAGGCGCAGTCGCCCGTCTCGGCGATCCTGGCGTCGACCGTCTGGGGGCTGGGAGTCTGCGCCATGTGGCCGACCATGCTGGCGTCCGTGGCGGAACGCTATCCCCGCGGCGACGCCTGGGCGCTGGGGCTGGTCGGGTCGGCGGGCGCACTCGCCAGCTTCTTCGTGCTGCCGCGTCTGGGGGAAATGTTCGATCAGGCCAAGGTGGAGATTGCCGGCGGGCCGGAAGCCTTCACGCGGCTAAGCGGCGCGGCGTTGCGCGCGGTGGAGGATGCCGCGGCGTCCCAGTCCTTTGCGCGGCTGACCTTCGTGCCGCTGACGCTGCTGGTCGTCTTCGGTTTGATCTGGCTGGCGGAACGGCGCGCAAGCCGTCGAGCGGCGCGCGTGGCGGAGGGCATGGCATGAGCATTTCGAGACGGACGATGATCGCGACCGGACTGGCCGTGGCGGCGGCTCCCGCCTTGTCCGCTGCCGGCAAGGGCAGTTCCAACGCCGCCCGTTTCTCGCTTGGCTACGCCCCGCATGAAGGCAGTTTCGCCAGTCGGGGCGGCCTGTTGGAGCAGATCGCCTTCGCCGCCGACCAGGGCTTTCGCGCCTGGGAGGATAATGAGGCGCGCAAGCGGCCGGTCGAACAGCAGGAGGCGATGGCCCGCGCATTGGCGCAACGGGGCATGACCATGGGCGTATTCGTCGCCAGTATGCCCAAATGGGCGGACTTTCGCCCGGTGCTGGGCGCCAATGATGACGCCGACCGGAATGCGTTTCTGGACGATATCCGCACCTCGGTGGAGGTCGCCAAAAGGCTCAACGCCAAGCATATGACGGTCGTCACCGGCTTCATGGACCGGAAGGTGCCGGAAGAGATGCAGACCGGGCGGATCATCGACTGTATGCGCCGCGCGGGCGACATCGTCGCGCCGCATGGTCTGGTCCTGGTGATGGAGCCGCTCAATACCCGGACCAACCATCCCGGCGTCTTCATGCAGTCGATCGCGCAGGGCTATGCCGTGGCGCGCGGCGCCAACAGTCCGGGCGTCAAGATATTGGCGGATCTCTATCATGAGCAGATCCAGTCGGGGAATCTGATCCCGACGCTCGACGCCTGCTGGGCGGAGGTGGGCTATCTCCAGTTCGGCGACAATCCCGGTCGCAAGGAGCCGGGCACGGGCGAGATCAACTATGCCAATATCGTCCGCTGGCTGCGCGCGCGCAGCTATGCCGGCGTCATCGGCATGGAGCATGGCAATTCGCTGGAAGGACGCGCGGGCGAGGAACGTCTGATCGCGGCCTATCGCGCGATCGACAGCGTGTGAAACGGGGCATGAAGAGGAGCGAGAGGATGAAGGGCATCCAGATCGGGATGACGATGGCGGCCGGCCTCTTGGCGGGCACGCTAGTCCATGCGCAGGAAAAGCCGGGCTTCAAGGACACGCCGATCCTGCCGGGCGGCAACTGGCATGTCCATGATCCCGATCGTCCTGCGCCCACGGTGGTTATGCCCGCCGCCACGCCGGGCGGCGCGCCATCGGACGCCATCATTCTGTTCGACGGCACATCGCTTGACGCCTGGCGTGGCGAGCGTGGCCCGTGGACGGTCGCAAATGGCGTGATGACCATTCCCTCCCGCGCCAGCAGCGGGGGCGAGAACAACCTGATTTCGAAACAGGAATTTGGCGATGTCCAGTTGCATCTGGAGTTCCGGTCGCCCAATCCGCCGCAGAAAAGCTCGCAGGACCGGGGCAATAGCGGCATCTGGTTCATGCAGCGCTACGAGGTGCAGATTCTCGACGGCTATCGGAACGCGACCTATGCCGACGGCACGGTGGGTGCGGTCTATGCGTGGAAGCCGCCGCTGGTGAACCCGTCGCGCCGGCCGGGCGAATGGCAGAGCTACGACATCGTCTTCGAACGGCCGCGCTTCGCGGCGGACGGCAGCCTGACGCGGCCAGCCTATGTGACCGTGCTGCTGAACGGCGTGCTGGTGCAGAATCATCAGGCGATGCTGGGCACGACCGCATGGCGCAAGATCGCGCAATATCAGGCGCATGGCGACAAGGCGCCGATCCAGTTGCAGGATCATGACTCGCCCGTGTCGTTCCGCAACATCTGGGTCCGGCCGCTGCCGGAAGAAGCCGTCGCGCAGGATTTAAAGGGGGCAGGGCAATGATGGATCGCAGACACGCGCTGGGCGGCATAGTCGCCATGTTCGGCGCCCAGCTTTTCGCGCCGCTCGCGCGCGCGGCGGGGATCGCACCCGCCGCCGCGATCCCGGTGATCGACCAGGGCGCGCCGAGCATTCAGGTCTTCACACCCGAACAGCGTGCTCTGATGACGGCATTGTGCGAACGCATCATACCCGCGACCGACACGCCCGGCGCCATCGCTGCCGGCGTGCCTGCCTATCTCGAGAAGCTGCTGGCCGACTGGGCGGTCGCGGAGGATCGCGACCCCATATTGTCGGGCCTCGCGGAAATCGATGCGCGCAGCCGGCAGGACTATAAGCTCCCCGCCGCTCAGGCCACGCCGGAGCAGCAGGATGCGCTGATCACGCTGGCGATGGACGACGAAATACCGGACGGCGAGGAGTTTTTCGAAGCCTTCAGGCAAATGGTCATCGTCGGATACTACACGTCCGAGATCGGTATCACGCAGGAACGCGAATATTTGCCTGTTCCCGGCGAATATAATGGCGCCTTCCCCTATTCTCAGGTCAACAAGGTCTATTCCGCATGATCATCAATCGTCGCTCTATGATGCTGGGCGCCGGCGGTCTTGCCGCGCTGGCCAGCCAGCCCTTTATCGGCGGCACGGCTCGCGCCGCGCAGATCCGCAGCGTCGGCCTGCAACTCTATACGGTGCGGGAACTTTTCTCTGCCGATCCGGTGGCGACGCTGGAGAAGGTCGCCAAGGTCGGCTATCGCGAAGTCGAATATGGCGGTGGCGGCTATGACACCATGGATCATGGCCTGTTGCGCAAGACCATGGACCGGCTGGGACTGAAATGCCCGTCCATTCATGTCGGCTATGATGCGCTGCTGGAGAAGCTCGACGCCAGCGTCGCCATGGCGAAGACGTTGGGCGCGGATACGATCGTCCTTCCCTATATGGTCGACAAGTATCGCAATGCGGCCGCGTGGGACGCCGCGCTCGTCAACATCAATCGGTTCGGCGAACAGCTGAAAGCGGCGGGGTTGGGCTTTGCCTATCATAATCACGACTTCGAATTCACCGTCAAACCCGACGGCGTCAGCCTGTTCGACCGACTGGTCAGGGCCTGCGATCCCGCGCTGGTGAAGATCGAACTCGATCTCTACTGGGCCGTCTATGCCGGGCAGGACGTGCAGGCGCTGGTCCGCAGTCTCGCCGGCCGCATCTATTCCTATCATGTGAAGGATATGCGCGCCGATCGCAGCATGACTTCGGTGGGCGCGGGCACGATCGACTTCGCCGGCATCTTCAAGCTGAACGACCTTGCCGGGGTGCGGCATTTCTATGTCGAGAACGATCAGTGTCCCGCCCCCTATGTCCCCGACATCACCAAAAGTTTTCAGACGCTGCGCGCGCTGCGCTTTTGAATCACATTTCTGGGAGAGGATCATCATGGCTTCGACGGACAGGTTCGATGCGATCGTCATCGGTTCGGGCATCAGCGGCGGTTGGGCCGCGAAGGAACTGACGGAAAAGGGGCTGCGCGTGCTGATGCTCGATCGCGGTCATATGGTCGAGCATGGCGAGGGCTATACCTATGACGGTCGCCCCGCCTATGACGTGCCGGCGCGCAATATCATGCCCGACACGCTGCGGGAGAGCGACTATTTCATCGCCCAGCATGGCTATGTCGCGCCCAGCAACCAAGCCTTCTACAATAATGACCGGCTGAACCCCTACGACTATAGCGAAGGCAGCAAATTCTACTGGATCCGTCCGGCGGCGGTTGGCGGCAAATCGCTGATCTGGGGCCGGTGGAGCTTCCGCTGGAGCGCGGACGATTTCGAGGCGAACAGGCGTGAAGGCATCAACGGCGTCTGGCCGATCGGCTATGACGATCTGGCGCCCTGGTACAGCTATGTCGAGAAATATATCGGTGTGTCCGGCTCGCGCGAAAATCTCCCCTATCTGCCCGACAGCGAATTTCAACCGCCCATGCCCATGAACGTGGCAGAAAAATGGATGAAGCAGCAGCTGGAGACGGAATTTCCCGGCCGCAAGATGATCAATGCCCGCCTGTCCAACATGACCGAGGACAAGCCGGAACAGGGACGGACCAAATGCCAGTTCCGCAACCAGTGCGGCAATGGCTGTTCTTTCGGGGCCTATTTCTCGACCCAGGCGGTCACATTGCCGGCGGCGCGGGCGACGGGGCGGCTGACGCTACGGTCCGATGCGGTCGTCACCAACCTCGAATATGATCCGGCGAGCCGGAAGGTGACGGGCGTCCGTTTCGTCGACGCCAAGACCGGACAGGCCGAAGTCGTGACTGCGAAGCTCGTCTTCCTGAATGCCTCGACCCTGGGTTCGGTGCAGATCCTGATGAATTCGCGCCCGCAAGGCAGCCAGCGCAGCCATTTCGATTCCAGCGGCACGCTGGGTCGTTATGTGATGGACCATATCTTCCGGGTCAATGTGAAGGGCGACATTCCCGGCATGGAGGAATTTATCGAATTTGGCCGCCGGCCCGGCGCCGTCTATGTCCCGCGCTTCCGCAATATCGGCAAGGACGAGGATCTCGGTTTCCGCCGTGGCTATGGCTATCAGGGCGGCGCCTATCGCGAGCCGGCCAAGCCGGTCGGCTTCGGCGCGTCCATGAAGGAAGGGATGCGCCGCTATGGCGGCTGGAAGTTCCAGATGGGCGCGTTCGGCGAATGCCTGCCCTATGAGGATAATCATGTAGCGCTCAATCCGGCCAAGACCGACCGCTTCGGCATTCCGTTGATGCGGTTCAACGTGACCTTCCGCGACAATGAGTTGCGGATGATGGCGGACGCGCGTGAACAGGGCGAAAAGATGCTGCGCGCCGCAGGCCTCAAAAATATCGAAAGCAAGGAGAAGGAGCATGTGCCGGGCGACGCCATCCACGAGATGGGCGGCGCGCGCATGGGCGACGACCCCCGCGCATCGGTGCTCAACAAATGGAGCCAGGCGCATGATGCGTCCAATCTGTTCGTCACTGACGGCGCGCAGATGGCGTCGATTTCCTGCGTCAATCCATCGCTCACCTTCATGGCCCTGACCGCGCGGGCGGTGGACCATGCGGTCAAGACGCTGAAGGAAGGTGCGGCCTGATCCTTGCCCTGTCCGTTTCGGCACTATGACGCCGGCCAAAACCCGCTATCAGGGGAAATGGGGGCGATGAAACTGATGGCGAGACGAAGACGAAGTGGCGTAACGATCCGCGCGGTGGCGGAGAGGGCGGGCGTGTCCGCGATGACCGTGTCCAACGTCATCAACGGCGCCGGCCGGGCGAGCGCCGCCACAATCGCAACGGTGCGGGCGGCGATCGCCGAACTGGGCTATGTTCCCAATCTGGCGGCGCGGCGCCTCGCCAAGGCGCGCGCGACGACCGTCGGCCTCATCTACAGCGACCGGCGCACGCCGTTCCTCGACGCGGTGCTGGTGGGAACGCTGCGCGCGACCAATGCGCACGGCCTCCAGCTGATCCTGCGCGATGGGGAGGGCGTGACGCAGGGGGAAGCGGAGCGTATCGCCCAGGATCTGGTGCGCAGCGGCGCCGATGCGCTCCTGCTCATCCCGCCCTTTGCCGAGCAGCTCAGCGGATCGGCGGTCCTCGCTTCGCTGGGCGTGCCCCTGGCGGCGATCGCGACGGGTACGGCCATGCCGGACGTCACGACGGTCAGGATCGACAACCGGGCGGCCATGCTCGCCATCACCGAATGCGTCATCGCCCATGGGCACCGCCGGATTGCCTATGTCGCCGGACCCGATCATTACAGCGTGGTCGCCGCCAGGCTCGATGGCTTCCGGGCGGCGCTGAGCAGGCATGGCATTCCCGACGAGACCGGTCTGCTCGTGCAGCATGGCGAGTTCGACTATGCCTCCGGCATCGCTGCCGGCCAGACTCTTCTGGCGCGGGATGATCGACCGACGGCCATCATCTGCAGCAGCGACGATCTGGCGGCGGGCGTCATCGCGCAAGCCAACCATATGGGGCTGTTATTGCCGCGCGATCTGGCCGTGACCGGTTTCGACGACACGATCCTGGCGTCGCGCATCTGGCCGCCGCTGACGGTAGTCCGGCAACCGGTGGAGGACATGGCCTTTCGCGCGACCCAATGCCTGATCGCGGCGCTCGGCAATGTCCAGGGACCGGCAGGGGTGCGCGACGAGATTTTCGATCATGACATAGTCGAGCGAGAGTCCATAACGACCGCGCGCGCCGGCATGTCCGAAAGCTGATCGTCATCGGCGGGGCCTCCGGCTTCGTCCTTATCGCGAGGGAACGGCATCGTGAAGACAAGCAGGAGGGAAATGGCGGCCATGATGGCGATGGGAAGCGTGGGCGCGGCCCTGTCGCCGGCCAGAGCAGCGACGCCGACGGTCGAACCGAAACTGGTGCATCATGTCTTCTTCTGGCTGAAGACACCCGGTTCCCTGCCCGATCGCGACCGGTTGATTGCGGGTCTGCGCACGCTCAAGAATATTCCGGTCATCCGAAAGCTCCAGATCGGCGTGCCGGCCGGAACGGAAAAGCGCGAGGTCGTGGATGCCAGTTACGACGTGTCGGAACTGATGTATTTCGACAGTGCGGCGGACCAGAAGGCCTATCAGGACCACCCCATCCATCTGGCCTTCGTCAAATCCTGCGAGCATCTTTGGCAGAAGGTGCTGGTCTATGACATGCAGGTCGTTCCGGAGGCGTGACGGAAAGGGTTTGATCCGATGTGCGGCCGCCGATCGGCATGCCGTTGCGCGTCATGGCTGGAACCGGCGAACAAGCCTCGCTATGGCGGGGCATCCCCGACCGAAAACAGGATCATCCCTATCTCATGACCGTCTCGTCGTCGCCCCGTAGCATCGGTCCCTTCACCGTCTCTCCCATTGGCCTTGGCTGCATGAATCTCAGTCACGCCTATCTGCCGCGGCCCGAGCCACGCGAGGCGGAAAAGCTGCTGCTTCATGCGCTCGACCGGGGCGTGGACTTTTTCGACACGGCCGCGCTCTATGGCTTTGGCGACAACGAGGAATTGCTCGGTCGCACCCTGATGCACCGGCGCGACGCATTTGTGCTGGCGAGCAAATGCGTGCTGGGTGGCAAGGACGGTCAGCGTGGACTCGATGGTTCGCCGCAGGCCATTGCCGCGACGCTGGAGGATTCGCTGCGGCGGCTGAACGTCGAGCATATCGATCTCTATTATCTCCACAGGCTCGATCCCAATGTGCCGATCGAGGAGTCGGTCGGGGCGCTCGTTCGCGCGGTCGAGGCGGGCAAGATCGGCGCGATCGGCCTGTCGGAAATGTCGGCTGCGACGCTCCGGCGCGCCCAAGCCGTCCATCCCATTGCGGCGATGCAAACCGAATATTCGCCCTGGACGCGCAATGCGGAAGTCGCCGTGCTGGACGCTTGCGTCGAACTGGGCGTCGGTTTCGTCGCCTTTTCTCCCGTGGCGCGGGGCGTGCTGGCGGGCGGCGTGGGGCCGGAGGGCGTACCCAAGGGCGACATTCGTGAATCCATGCCACGTTTCCAGCCGCCGCATCTGGAACGCAATCTGGAACTGGTCGCGCAATTCAAGGCGATTGCGGATCGGGCTGATTGCACCATGGCGCAACTGAGCCTGGCATGGGTCTTGTCGCGCCGGCCCAATATTGTGGCGATTCCCGGCACGACCAGCATCGCCCATCTGGACGAGAATATGGCGACGCTGGCGCTCGACCTGTCGGCCGGGACATTGGCGGCGGTCGATGCGCTTTTCACCTTCGAAGCCGTGTCGGGACCGCGCTACGCCAAATCCGCCCAGGCGCAGGTCGACACCGAAACCTGGCCGGGCGAGCCGCTCGACTAAGCCTCACGCACGCAGACCGTTATAAGCGACCAGGGAGAAGAGGAATGACCGCCATGCTGCCCGCCAAGCTGCGCTCCTGGCTTTTCGCGCCGGGAGACAGCGAGAAGAAGATGGCCAAGGCGGTCGACAGCGTGGCGGATATCGTCATCTTCGATCTGGAGGATGCGGTCGCGCCGGACAAGAAGGAAGTGGCACGCCGGATGGTGCATGACGCGCTGCGGGCGCAGGAGGAAGGGCGCGATCGTCTCTGGGTGCGGATGAATCCACTGGATGGTCCGCATACGCTGCATGATCTGGCCGCGATCATGCCGGCGCGGCCGGGTGGTCTGATGCTGCCCAAGGCCAATGGTCGCGCCGATGTCGAACGGCTGGATCATTATCTGTCCGCGCTTGAAGTTGCGAACGGCATCCCGGAAGGCTCGACACCGTTGATCGTGCTGATCACGGAAACAGCGGAGTCGATGTTCCATACGGGAGACTATAAGGGCGCGCCGCGCGTGGTTGCGCTGAGCTGGGGCGCGGAGGATCTGGCGGATTCGATCGGCGCCGGCAGCAATCGCGATCCTGACGGCACCTATGGGTTCACCTATGAACTGGCGCGCAGCCTGTGCCTGCTTGGCGCCGCAACGGCCGATGTCGCCGCGATCGAGACGATCCACGGGGATTTTCGCGATCTCGACGGTTTGAAGGCACGGGCGGAAAAGGTGCGCCGTGACGGTTATCGCGGGATGCTGGCGATCCATCCGGCGCAGGTGGATGTCATCAACGCAGCCTTCTCACCCCAGGAGGAGGATATCGCCGAAGCCCGCGCGATCGTGGATCTGTTTGCGGCCAATCCGGGGATCGGCACAATCGGTTACAAGGGGCGGATGCTCGACCGGCCGCACCTTAGCCGCGCGCAGCAATTGTTGCGGCAGGTCGATCGGTAAGGTCAGCCCAGTTCCTCGGGCCAATAGAGGCGCATCGGATTGGCGATCAGCAGCTTGTGCTGCAATGCTTCGGTCGGTGCGATGCGCGGGATCATGTCGACCAGATGGCCGTCGTCCGGGATATTGTCCTGCATATTGGGGTGCGGCCAGTCGGTGCCCCAGAGGACGCGATCCTGATAATCCGCCACCAGCGGCGCGACCGCATCGGCGAAGGCGTTCCAGGGATCGCCGCCTATCCCGTTTTTTGGCGGATCGAGCCGGTCGGGGCAGGTCGCCTTGAACCAGATGTCGGTGCGGCTGTCCAGAAAGGCGCGAAACGCCTTCATGTCAGCGCCCGCCGGCCCCTGCGTAACGTCGGGGCGGCCCATATGGTCGATGACCAGCGGGACCGGGATGGCGTCCATGAAGGGGCGCAATTCTTCGAGGATGTCCGCTTCGAAATAGATCACCACATGCCAGCCGGTGGGCAGGCGTCTGGCGACTTCGAGGAATTTGTCCTTGGGTGCATCATCGACCAGGCGTTTCAGGAAATTGAAGCGGATGCCCCGGATGCCGCCATCATGCAGGGCGGCAAGGTCGGCTTCGGAAATCGCCGGGTCGACCACCGCGACGCCGCGCGCCTTTCCGTTCGATTTCGCGACGGCGTCCAGCGTGGCGGCATTGTCCGTGCCGTGGCAGCTTGCCTGAACGATGACGTTGCGGTCGAAGCCCAGATGGTCGCGCAGCGCGAACAGCATGTCCGGGCCGGCATCCTGGGGCAGATATTTGGCCTTGGCGGAAAAGGGGAAGTTCGCCATCGGGCCGAAGACGTGGCAATGCGCGTCGATCGCGCCCGCCGGCGGGGTGTAGCATGGCTTGGACGGGTTGCCGTGCCAGCTGACGATGCGATCAGTCATGCGAAAATCTCTCCGTCCATCAATTTGCGCGCGGTGCGCAGCATGGCGGCGCTGGTGACAGCGCCTTTATCGTCCAGTTCCATGACGCAGGTTGTTTCCCCGGTGGGATGCTCGACCGACAGCTTTTGGCGACGGCCTTCGGGGATCGATGCGACCTCCGCGGCGGGCGATCCCTCGATCAGGCAGGCGGTGGCGACGCTCACCGCGCCCAGCACGCCGATCGAGGCATGGGCGCGATGCGGAATGAAGCTGCGCACCGTGACCGCGCCGCCATTGCGGGGCGGGGCGACCAGCATCATCTTGGGCACCGACTTGTCCCTGACGTCGCCGAGATTCATCCGTTCGCCGACGGCGAGGCGGATTGCCTCGATCCGGGTCTTCAGCGCCAGGTCATTGTCCAGCGTATCGCGGTCCTCATAGCCGGTGATGCCGACATCCTGCGCCTTCATGACGACACAAGGCATACCATTGTCGATCAGCGTGACACGCACGCCTTCGACCTCATCGACCGCATTGCCGGTCGGAAGCAGCGCGCCGCAGGAGGAGCCGGCGGTGTCGCGAAATTCCAGCGGGATCGGCGCGGCGCTGCCGGGAACGCCGTCAATCTTCGCCGCGCCGTCATAGCGGACCTTGCCGCCGGGCGTTTCCACCGTGGCGATGGCGATCTGGCCGGTATTTTCCATGAAGATGGCGACGCGAGTTTCGCTGTCCTGCGCGCGCACCAGTCCCCGCTCGATGGCGAAGGGACCGATGCCGGCCAGGATATTGCCGCAATTCTGCGCATCGCTGACTACGCCCACATCGACGAAGACCTGGAGGAAGAGATAGTCGACGTCGACGCCCTCCCGCTCCGATTTCCTCACCACCGCGACCTTGCTGGTCAGCGGGTCGGCGCCGCCCATGCCGTCGATCTGGCGCGGGTCGGGCGAGCCCATGACGCGCAGCAAGAAGGCGTCGCGGGCGGCGGCGTCGGTGGGCAGGTCTTCGGCCAGGAAATAGCCGCCCTTGGACGTGCCGCCACGCATCCACATGACGCGGGCGCTGGTCTGAAGTTCAGACATATTTCAGGCCCATTTCCTCAAGGCGCGGGCGCATATTGTAGATGTCGAGGCCGAGTTCACCGGCCGCGAGGCGGACGCGCTTGGCTTCCTCCGCGGCTTCGCGGGCCTGCGCTTTTTCGAGGACGGCGGCGGCGTCGGCGCGCGGAACGATGCACACGCCGTCATCGTCGGCGATCACCACGTCGCCGGGATTGACCAGCGCATTGGCGCAGATGACGGGTATGTTGACCGATCCGATCGTGTTTTTGACCGTGCCCTGGGCATGAACCGCCTTCGACCAGACGGGGAAGTTCATCTGGGTGAGGTCACGCACGTCGCGCACGCCCGCGTCGATGATAAGGCCACGGCAGCCGCGCGCCTGGGCCGATGTGGCCAGCAGATCGCCGAAATAGCCGTCGGTGCAGGGGCTGGTGGGGGCAAGGAGGAGGACGTCGCCTTCCTTCAACTGTTCGATCGCGACATGCACCATCCAGTTGTCGCCGGGCGCGGCGGAAATGGTGACGGCGCTGCCGGCGATGCGGGCGCCCGGATAGATGGGGCGCATATAGGACGCGAGCAGGCCGGTGCGGCCCTGCGCTTCATGGACGGTGGCGACGCCGCATCTGGCAAGGCCATCGACGACGGAGAGGTCCGCCCTTTCGATATTCTGGACGACGACACCGGACATGGAACTGCTCCTTCTCCCAAGATGGACAGCGACATGGACAGCTTCGCGGCGATGCTCAAATCCGAACTGGCGCAAAGCCATTAAATTTTGATAATCATCTGTCATGCAACCCGACCAGTTCAATATCCGTCACCTTGCCGCCATGGCGGCCGTCGTCGATCATGGCAGCGTCAGCCTGGCGGCCCGCGCGGTCAATCTGACCCAGCCCGCAGTGACGCAGGGCATCGCCAAGCTGGAGGCGCAGCTGGGCCTGCAACTGTTCGAGCGGCAGCCGGGTGGCATGGCGATGCTGGAGGCCGCGCGGCGGCTGAAACCCCGGATTGACGTGGCGTTGCGCCTGATCGGCAGCAACCGGGTCACGGCGGCGCAGGTGCGGGCGTTCGTCGCGCTGGCGCGGGCGGGCAGCTATGCCGGGGCGGCGGCGGCCACGGGGGTCGCCGAGCCGTCCCTGCATCGCGCGGTCGGCGACCTGGGGCTGGCGGTGGGCAGCCGGCTGGTCGATCGGCGCGGGCGGGGGGTGACGCTGACCAAGGCCGGTCTGGCGCTGGCCCGGCGATTGCGCCTGGCGCTGGCGGAGTTGCGGCAGGGGTTGGAGGATCTGGCGGAGCTGAAGGGCGAGGAGGGCGGCCGGATATTGGTGGGCGCCATGCCGCTGTCGCGGGCGCGCCTGCTGCCCGACGCCATCGTCCGCTTTCGGACGGATTTCCCGCATGTCGACATCAGCGTCCATGAAGGCTCCCATGCCGAACTGGTCGGGCCGCTGCGCGATGGCGAGATCGACATGATGATCGGGGCGCTGCGCGATCCGGCGCTGGCGCTTGACCTGAGCCAGCGCGCCCTGTTCGAGGATCGGCCGACCATATTGGCGCGGCGCGGTCATCCGCTGGAGGGCGGCTGGGATGCCGATGCGCTGCGCCGTTTCCCCTGGATATTGCCGCCCGAAGGGACGCCGCTCCGGCAATTATGGCGGGCGATGTTCGCGGAACTGGGCGGCGATCTGCCCGCCGTGCCGATCGAATGCGGGTCGGTGATGACGATCCGGCAATTGCTGGTCGGGGGCGATTATCTGACCCTGCTGTCCTGCGACCAGTTGGCGCTGGAACTGGAGGTGGGGTTGCTGGCGGATATCGGTCCGGCGCCGGGCGCGATCAGCCGGACCATCGGCCTCACGACCCGCGCCGACTGGCGACCGACCCGGCTCCAGCAGCAGTTCATGATGGCCGTGGAAATCTCCGTCGAAGAGATGACTTCGTAAATTCTTATGGAGCCATGGCGGATTCGATTGGTCGCATCCGGCGCGATGCGGCATCCCTTGGCGCCATGGAGCAGGAAGTTGGTCTGATCGGGTTCGGCGAAGCGGGGTCCACTTTTGCCCGTGCGGGGGACTGGGCCGCGGCCGCCCATGTGTTCGACATCAAGACGGATGATGCGGCGGCGCGCGACGCGATGCTGGCGGCCTATGCCGATGCGGGTGTCCTGCCGGCGCGCTGTCTGGCGGATGCGCTGGACGGTGTGCCGCTGATCCTGTCGCTGGTGACGGCGGACCAGGCGCTGGCCGTGGCGGAAGCGGCGGCGGCGCTGATTGCGCCGGGCGCGCTCTATTGCGATCTCAACAGCGTCGCGCCGCAGACCAAGCAGGCGGCGGCGCGGGCGATCGAGGCGGCGGGCGGCGATTATGTCGACGTCGCGGTGATGGCGCCGGTCGATCCGGCGCGCCTCGCCGCGCCATTGCTGCTGAGCGGCGCGCGCGCCGGTGAGACGGAAGGGCGGCTGCGGACGCTGGGTTTCACCAAGACCCGCGTCGTCGGCGCCGACGTCGGACGGGCCTCATCGATCAAGATGATCCGGTCGGTCATGGTCAAGGGGATCGAGGCGCTGACCGCCGAGTGCGTGCTGGCGGCGGACGCGGCGGACGTGCTGGACGAGGTGCTGGCATCGCTAGACGCGAGCGATAAGACCCGGCCCTGGGAGGCGCGGGCGGACTATAATCTCGACCGGATGCTGGTGCATGGGCTCCGCCGCGCCGCCGAGATGGAGGAAGTGGTCAAGACGCTGGATGGCCTGGGCACCGGCGCGGCGATGACGCGCGGCACGGTGGAACGGCAGCGGGCGATCGGCGCGCTGGGCGTGAAGGCGCCGCCCGAAGGGCTGGGCGCGAAGATCGGGCGGATTGAAACAGGCGTGCCGGAATCTGCTGAGGTCGAATTGGAAATATAGCCGTCATTCCCGCGAAGGCGGGAATCCATCTCCTGCCCAAGCGGCAGCCGGAACGTTGGGAGATGGATCCCCGCCTTCGCGGGGATGACGAACATGAATTGGAGTAGCGAGCGGATGAGCCTGATTATCGATTGCCACGGTCACTATACCGTCCTGCCCAAGGGGCATGACGCCTGGCGCGAGGCGCAGAAGGCGGCGTTCAAGGCCGGCACGCCCTGCCCGCCCTATCCCGAGATCAGCGACGCCGAAATCCGCGAAACGATCGAGGCGAACCAGCTTCGTCTGATCAAGGAGCGCGGTGCGGACCTCACCATCTTCTCGCCGCGCGCTTCGGCGATGGCGCCGCATGTCGGCGACGAGGCGGTGGCGAAGGAATGGGCGATCCGCTGCAACGACCTGATCGCGCGCGTCGTCGGCCTGTTCCCCGAAACTTTCGTCGGTGTGTGCATGTTGCCCCAGTCGCCCAAGGCCGACATGCGCAATTCGATCGCGGAGCTGGAGCGGTGCGTCACCGAACTGGGCTTCATCGGCTGCAACCTCAATCCCGATCCGGGCGGTGGCCATTTCACCCATCCGCCGCTGACCGATCGCTACTGGTATCCCTTCTACGAGAAGATGGTCGAGCTGGACGTGCCGGCGATGATCCATGTGTCGGGGAGCTGCAATCCGGCGATGCACGCGACCGGCGGCTATTATATCGCCGCCGACACCATCGCCTTCATGCAGTTGCTGGAAGGCGATCTGTTCAGGGATTTCCCGGCGCTGCGCTTCATCATCCCGCATGGCGGCGGCGCGGTGCCCTATCATTGGGGGCGCTATCGCGGTCTGGCCGACATGCTCAAGAAGCCCGACCTGTCGACGCATCTGATGAACAACATCTTCTTCGACACCTGCGTCTATCACCAGCCTGGTATCGACCTGCTGGCCGACGTGATCGAAAACAAGAATATATTGTTCGGGTCGGAAATGGTCGGCGCGGTGCGCGGCATCGACCCGACCACCGGTTTCTATTTCGACGACACCAAACGTTATGTCGATGCGCTGGAGATCAGCGACGAGGAACGCGCCGCGATCTTCGCGGGCAATGCCCGCCGCGTCTTCCCGCGCCTAGACGTCAAGCTGAAGGAGAGGGGGCTATGATGACCGAAGACCCCAAAGATCAGGATATTCACGAATATCTGGCCGAAATGGAGGATATCCCTGGTACCCGCGTCTTCACCGCCGCGCGGGCGCGTCAGGGCTATCATATCAACCAGTTCGCGATGAGCCTGATGAAGGCGGAAAATCGCGAGCGGTTCAAGGCGGACGAGCGCGCCTATATGGACGAATGGCCGCTGACCGAGGAGCAGAAGCAGGCGCTGCTGGCGCGCGACTATAATCGCTGCCTCGACCTGGGCGGGAATGTCTATTTCCTGTCCAAGCTGTTTTCGACCGACGGGATTCCCTTTGCCGAGGCGGTCAGCACCATGACCGACATGCAATTTCCTGAATATCGGGAAATGATGATGAAGGGCGGCCGTTCGCCCGAAGGCGTGCGGTCGATCAAGGCCAATGAAGCCGCGGCCGCCGCGAAGAAAGAGGATCGCTGAGATGGCGCGTATTACCGCTGGCGTGGCGTCGAGCCATGTGCCGCTGCTGGGCGTGGCGTCCGACTTCGGCAAGGACCGCGACGACTATTTCGGCCCGATCTTCGCCGGTTACGACTGGACCCGCGCCTGGGAGAAGGCCGAGAAGCCAGATGTCGTCATACTGGTCTATAATGACCATGCCTCCGCCTTCGACATGAAGATCATCCCGACCTTCGCGATCGGCTGCGGCGAGCGCTACAAGTCGGCCGACGAGGGCTGGGGCCCGCGCGCGGTGCCGGATGTGGAGGGGCATCCCGACCTTGCCTGGCACATGGCGCAGAGCCTGATCCTGGACGAGTTCGACATGACCATCATCAACGAGATGGACGTCGACCATGGCCTGACGGTGCCGCTCAGCATGATGTTCGGCAAGCCTGACGCCTGGCCATGCAAGGTCGTGCCGCTGGCGGTCAATGTCGTCACCTATCCGCCGCCGTCGGGCAATCGCTGCTGGGCGCTGGGCGAGGCGATCCGCAAGGCGGTCGAGAGCTTCCCCGAAGACCTCAATGTGCAGGTGTGGGGCACCGGCGGCATGAGCCACCAGTTGCAGGGGCCGCGCGCGGGCCTGATCAACAAGGAATGGGACAATATGTTCCTGGACGGGCTGATCGGCGAGAGCGACCATCTGCGCCGCATCCCGCACATCGAATATCTGCGCGAGACGGGCAGCGAGGGCATCGAGATGGTGATGTGGCTGATCATGCGCGGGGCGCTGGGCAGGAAGACCCGCGCGTTGCACCGCCATTATCATGTGCCCTGTTCCAACACCGCGATCGGCCATCTGGTGCTGCGCCCCGACAATGGCGAGGGGCTGGACATGACCGGCAGCGGCGTGACCGTGATCGCGGCGGAATAAACAGACTTAAGCCCCTCCCTTTCTAAAATACGGAGTTTCCCATGCGTATTGCCCTGGCCGGTGCCGGCGCCTTTGGCGAAAAGCATCTCGACGGTCTCAAAAATATCGACGGCGTGACCGTCACCTCGATCATCGGTCGCGAGCTGGACGCGACCAGACAAGTCGCGGAAAAATATGGCATCGGCCATGTAACGACCGACCTGAACGAAACACTGGCGCGCGACGATGTCGACGCGGTGATCCTGTGCACGCCCACCCAGATGCACGCGGCGCAGGCGATCGCCTGCATGGATGCGGGCAAGCATGTCGAGGTGGAGATTCCGCTGGCGGACAGTTGGGCGGATGCGCAGGCGGTGCTGGCCAAGCAGAAGGAAACCGGCCTTACCTGCATGGTCGGCCACACGCGCCGCTTCAATCCGTCGCATCAATATGTCCACAACCGCATCGAGGCGGGCGAATTCAACGTCCAGCAGATGGACGTGCAGACCTATTTCTTCCGCCGCAGGAATATCAATGCGAAGGGCGAGCCGCGGTCCTGGACCGACCATCTGCTCTGGCACCATGCCGCGCACACGGTCGACCAGTTCGCCTATCAGGCCGGCAGGATCGTGTCGGCGCACGCCATGCAGGGGCCGATCCATCCTGACCTGGGTATCGCCATGGACATGTCGATCCAGTTGAAGAGCGAGACGGGCGCGATCTGCACCCTGTCCTTGAGCTTCAACAATGACGGGCCGCTCGGCACCTTCTTCCGCTATATCGGTGACAGCGCCACCTATATCGCGCGCTACGACGATCTGTTCACGGGCAAGGAAGAACCGATCGACGTCAGCCAGGTGGCGGTGTCGATGAACGGCATCGAATTGCAGGACCGCGAGTTCATCAGCGCGATCCGCGAAGGCCGCGATCCCAATTCGAGCGTCGCCAAGGTGTTCGACTGCTATCGCGTGCTGGGCGAGCTGGAAACGCAGCTGGCCTGAGCCTTCGGCCGCCCTTTCCGAATCGCCGGGTGTTCCGCCAGGAGGGGAATATTTCAAACCCCCTCCGGGGTCGCAGGAAAGGGCGTGGCGGGATGACCGTCACGCCCTTTTTGGCCCGTCACGAAGGAAGGTAGACGCCGTGTCGGGCGTGCCGCTTGGCAATGCGCCAAAGCGCAGCTATGCACCCGATGGTCGATGGGATATCCCATCGGCTGTTGATCGCGCCGGTGCCCCGCAAGGGGCTTCAATGGGAATGCGGTGAGAGGGTTTGACCTTCAATTCCGCGGCTGTCCCTGCAACTGTAAGCGGCGAGCGCGATGCACGTGCCCTTTTTGTCGGGGCGGCCACTGGACCGGAAGGTCTGGGAAGGCGTGCATCAAGCCTTGACCCGCGAGCCAGGAGACCTGCCGGCGTCTGGTCGCTCTTGCCTTGGTCCAGGGGATGGTCACGGCACGGTAGTTTTCCGTCTGAGCGACGAAATCGTGCGGCTGGGGCTGCACGGTGCGGGATGCCGGGCGCGGTCGCGCCCGCCCGTCGTCGCGCGCCGGCTGGCGTCCGTGAAGGGCGTCGGCAAGCCCCTGCCCGTCGTCGTTCGGCGCGGGAGAGAATATCATGTCTGATCTGGCCAAGCTGCCGGTCACTATCGTCACCGGCTTTCTGGGTGCGGGCAAGACCACGCTCATCAGCCATCTGATCCGCAGCGCGGGCGGGCGGCGGCTGGCCGTCGTCGTCAACGAATTCGGCACGCTGGGGGTCGATGGCGACATCCTCAAAAGCTGCGCCATCCCCGATTGCCCGGCGGAAAATATCGTCGAGCTGGCCAATGGCTGCATCTGTTGCACCGTGGCCGACGACTTCATTCCCACGGTGGAGGCGCTGCTGGCGCTGGAGCCGCGGCCCGACCATATATTGATCGAGACATCGGGGCTGGCATTGCCCAAGCCGTTGCTGAAGGCGTTCGACTGGCCGGCGATCCGGTCGCGCATCACCGTCGACGGCGTGATCGCGCTCGCCGATGCGGAGGCGGTGGCGGACGGCCGTTTCGCGCCCGATCTGGAGGCGCTGGATGCGCAGCGCCGCGCCGATCCCGGCATCGATCATGAAACACCCCTGTCCGAAGTGTTCGAGGATCAGCTGGCGTGCGCCGACATGGTGCTGCTGACCAAGGCGGATCTGGCCGGGCCGGAAGGCGTGGCCGCCGCGCGCGCCGTGATCGCGGCGGAAACGCCCCGGCCGCTGCCGGTGGTCGAGCTGGTCGACGGGGTGATCGACCCGCGCGTCGTGCTGGGCGTGGGCGCGGCGGCGGAGGATGATCTGGCCGCGCGTCCCTCGCACCATGATGGCGAAGAGGATCATGAGCATGAGGATTTCGACAGCATCGTCGTCACGCTGGGCGCCATTGCCGATCCGGCCGATCTGGCCGCCCGCATCGAGCGGCTGGCGCGCGAGCAGCAGATATTGCGGGTGAAGGGCTATGCCGCCGTCGCGGGCAAGCCGATGCGGCTGCTGGTGCAGGCGGTGGGCGCGCGCGTGCGGCACCAATATGACCGGCCCTGGCGGCCGGGCGAGGCGCGGGCGACGCAACTGGTCGTGATCGCGGAGCATGATCGTATCGACGCCGACGCGATCCGGGCGGTCCTTCAGGGCTGATCCGCCGCCATGCATGTCATCTTCCGCGAAACCCATGGGATCGAGGAAGCGGCTGTCCCGCAGGATCTGGGGCAGGCGCCCGCCGATCTTGTGCTGCTGTCCTTTTCGGACAGCGACCTTGGGGCGTTCGCGGAGGGATGGCGGCGGGACCGGGACGGTTTGCCGACGTTGCGGCTCGCCAATCTGGCGGCGCTGGCGCACCCGCTGTCGGTCGATACCTATATCGATCGGACGCTGTCGGGTGCCAAGGCGATCCTGATCCGGCTGATCGGTGGGGCGTCCTATTGGAGCTACGGCCTGCAACAGGTTGAGGCGCTGGCGCGGACGCGGGGTATCGCGCTGGCGGTGCTGCCGGGGGACGGGCGGCCCGACGCGCGGCTGGATGCGGCGTCGACCGTGCCGGTCGCGACGCTGCGGGCGCTGGCGCGACTTTGCGACGAGGGCGGCGCGGCCGCTTCGCGGGCGGCGCTCGGCCTGCTGGCACGGGAAGCGGGCCTGGTCGACGGACCTGTAACCGCTGCGCCTCCATTGCCCATGGTCGGCGCGTGGGACGGAGAGGTGGTGTGCCCGGCCGCCTTTGCGCTGACGGCAATACGGCCCCGCATCCTGCTCATCTTCTACCGTTCCTATCTGACATCCGCCGACATGCAGCCGTTCGCGGTCTTGCGCGACGCTTTCGCCGCGCGCGGCTTCGATGTGATCGGTTTGTTCGCGCCGTCACTCAAGCCGCATGACATACGCGGCTGGGTTGCGCGCTGGGTGAAGATGCTTGGCCCTGCCGCGATCGTCAACGCCACCGCCTTTTCCGCGCGGAGCGAGGATGGAACGACGCCGCTCGACGGGGCAGGCATGCCGGTGTTCCAACTGGCGCTGGCGACCTCCGGGCGGCAGGGCTGGCAGGAATCGGCGCGCGGCCTGTCACCGGCGGATTTGGCGATGCATGTGGTGCTGCCCGAAGTCGACGGGCGGCTGTTTGCCGGCGTGGTGAGTTTCAAGGAAGCACAGGTTCGCGATACCGCGCTGGAGTTTGCGCGGGGGGCGCACCGGGCCGATCCGGCGCGAGTCGCGGCCATCGTGGCGCGCATAATCGGCTGGGTGCGGCTGGCGGCGACGCCCGCTGATAAGCGGCGGCTGGCGATGATCCTGTCCACCTATCCGGGCAAGACGCACCAGATGGCCCATGCCGTAGGGCTGGATGCGATCGCATCGGCCGAGGCAGTTTTGAGCGACCTTGCCGAGGCTGGCTATGCCATTGATGCGGCGGGCGATCTGGTGGGCGCGCTTCAGGTCGAGCGGCTGTCTTGGCCGCTGGCCGACTATCGCCGGGCGCTGGCGGACTTGCCGGCATCGCTGCGCGACGATCTTCGCGCGGCGTGGGGCGAACCGGAGGAGGATGCGGCCGTGCAGGACGGCGCCTTCGCCTTCGCCTTCGCCGCCGTCCGGCGCGGCGGCGCGTTGGTGGCGCTGCAACCCGAACGGGGGATGCGCATCGACCGGGTCGACAGCTATCATGACCTGACCCATTGCCCGCGCCACGCCTATGTCGCTTTCTACCTCTGGCTGCGGACGCAGGGCGTCGACGCGCTGGTGCATATGGGCGCGCATGGCACGCTGGAATGGCTGCCGGGCAAGGCCGTCGCCCTGTCTGACGCCTGCTGGCCCGAGGCGCTGATCGGGCCGACGCCGGTCGTCTATCCCTTCATCGTCAACGATCCGGGCGAGGCGGCGCAGGCCAAACGCCGGATCGGCGCGGTGACGATCGGCCATGCGCCGCCGCCGCTCGCGCCGTCGCGTGAAGGCGCGGGGCTGGGACGGATCGAGGTGCTGCTCGATGAATTTTCCAATGCCGATGGCCTGGACCCGGCGCGGCGGCTGCGGTTGCAGGCGGATATTCGCGACGAGGCGCGGGCGCTGGGGCTGGAGGCGGACCTTGGTATCGATGCCGCCATGTCTCCCGCTGAGGCGATCGGCCGGGTCGACCGTTTCGTGTGCGACGTCAAGGAAAGCCAATATGGCGACGGCCTCCATGTCTTCGGCCGGGGCGAGCATGGCGCGGCCGAGCGCGTGGGCCTGCTGGCCGCGCTGGGCGGCCGTCGGGTCGCGCCCGGTCCTTCGGGGTCGCCGCATCGGGGCCGGCTCGATGTGCTGCCGACGGGTCGCAACCTGTTCATGGTTGATCCCCGCGCCGTCCCGTCGCGCGCCGCCCATGCCCAGGGCGTGCGGCTGGCGGAGGAACTGATCCGCCGCCATTTGCAGGACCAGGGCGATTATCCCAGGAGGCTGGTGGTCGACCTGTGGGGATCGGCGACGATGCGCACGGCCGGCGAGGACTATGCCATGGCGCTGCACCTGCTGGGCGCGAAACCGGTCTGGGACATGGCGTCCGAGCGGGTGACGGGGGTGGAGATAGTGCCGCTCGCGATGATGGACCGGCCGCGTATCGATGTGACCCTGCGCGTGTCGGGCCTGTTCCGCGACGCCTTCCCCACCCTGCCGCTGCTGTTCGGGCAGGCGGTGCGGGCGCTGGCCGGCAGGGACGAGCCGGTCGAATGGAATCCGTTCGTCGGCGCCGCGCCGGCATCGCGCGTCTATGGGCCGGAGCCGGGACATTATGGCCTGGCCATGGGCGATGCCGCCGACACCTATACCGCCGAAGCCCGACGCGCGGCGGGGGAGGCGTGGCTGGCGGCATCGCGCCACGCGCTCGACAGCGATGTGGCGGACGACGCAGGGCTGCGCGCCCGGGTCGCGGCGGCCGACGCCTTCGTCCATGCGCAGGACCTTCCCGAAACCGATCTGCTGCTCGCGGCCGACTATGCCGCGCACGAAGGAGGCTTCGCCGCCGCGCAGGGCGTGGCGGGGGGCAGGGCCGCGCTCTACCATCTTGACGCGCGCAACCCGCACCAGCCGGTCGCGCGGCCGCTGAGCGAGGAGATCGCCCGCGTTGTAAGGGCGCGGGCGGCCAATTCCGGCTGGGTCGACGGCATGATGCGGCACGGCTTTCGCGGCGGGGCGGAACTGGCCGCGACCCTCGACCATCTGGGCGCCTTCGCGTATCTGGCGGGCAGCGTGCCGGACCATCTGTTCGACCTTTATCATGATGCGACGCTGGGGCGTGCCGAAGTGCGCGACTTCCTTGCGCAGGCCAATCCCGGCGCGCTGGCCGCGATGGAGGCGCGCTTTGCCGCCCTTCATGCCGCCGGCCTGTGGCGCACGCGGCGCAATTCCATCCTCGCCGGCCTGGGGCAGGTGTCATGATCATGGTGAAGGGCTGGTGCCCCGATGCCTGGCATCCGATGACGGCGGGGGATGGACTGCTGGTCCGTGTGCGTCCGCCGCTTGGGCGGATCGAGGGGTCGCAGCTAAGGGGGTTGTGCGAAGCGGCGATGGCCTGTGGCAACGGGCTGATCGATGTCACCAGCCGCGCCAATCTGCAAATCCGCGGCGTGCGCGAGGCGAGCTGGAAACCGCTGGTGGAGCGGCTTGTGACGCTGGATCTCACCGATGCTGATTCGGTTATGGAAGCACGCCGCGCCCTGCTGGTTGCGCCGGACTGGCAGGCGGGCGACGACACTGTGCGCATCGCGGAGGAATGGAGCGGGAGGCTGGGCGAGCTGCCCGCCTTGCCGGCCAAGGTTGGTTTCGTCATCGATGCAGGCGCCCTGCCCGTTTTGACCAAGGAAAGCGGCGATTTCCGCATCGAGCGAGGCGAGCATGGCGGGCTGATTCTCCGCGCGGACGGGTATGCGACGGGCGTGGCGGTGGCGCCAGGGCGTGAAGTGGATGCGCTGGTGGCGCTGGCGCGATGGTTCGTGGCGAGCGGTGGCCGGGAGGCGGGGCGCATGGCGCGGCATGGCGCGCCGCTGCCCGGCTGGGCGCAGGGCGATATTATGCCGACGCGTGCCGCAGCGCCGCTGGAGGTCGGGCCGCACGCGCTGGGATTCCTGTATGGCGCGCCCTTCGGGCAGGTTGATGCGTCGACGCTGGCGCGACTGGCGACCGGCCCGGTGCGCTTGACGCCCTGGCGGCGGTTGATCGCCGAAGGCCATGTCGGCGGCGCGATCGATGGGTTGCTGCACGCGCCTGACGACCCGCTGCTGCGCGTCGATGCCTGCCCCGGCCAGCCCTATTGCCCGCAGGCGACCATTGCGACCCGTGCGCTGGCGCGGCGGATCGCTCCCCATGTTTCGGGGCAAGTGCATGTTTCGGGCTGCGCGAAGGGGTGCGCGCGCGCGACCCCGGCCGACCTGTGCCTGACCGGGCGGGAGGGGCGCTATGACCTGGCCATCAATGCGCGGGCCGGTGCGCCGCCTCTATCCGTGGGGCTGGATGAAGCCGCCATCGTTGATCTTTTGGGAGCCGATTGATGCCGCATGTCTATGAAACCGATGGTGCGGCGATCTATCGTCAATCCTTCGCCATCATCCGCTCCGAGGCAAAGCTCGACCGCTTTTCTCCGGATGAGGAACCGGTCGCCGTGCGCATGATCCATGCCGCCGGCATGGTGGACCTCGCGCCGCATATTCGCTTTTCTCCCGGCTTTGCCGAAACGGCGCGAACGGCGCTGGCCGGTGGCGCACCGATCCTGTGCGACGTGCGGATGGTGTCCGAAGGCGTGACGCGGGCGCGCCTGCCGGCCGAAAATCCGGTGATCTGCACGCTGGGCGAGCCATCGGTGGCGGAACTGGCGCAGGCGATGGGCAATACCCGCTCCGCCGCCGCGCTGGAACTGTGGCGGCCATATCTGGCGGGCGCGGTGGTGGCGATCGGCAATGCGCCGACGGCCTTGTTCCATCTGCTCGACATGCTGGCGGACCCGGCATGTCCGCGCCCGGCCGCGATCATCGGCTGTCCGGTCGGCTTCGTGGGCGCGGCGGAATCCAAGGCGGCCCTGTGGCTGGAGCAACCCGTGCCCTGCTGTATCGTGGAGGGACGGCTGGGTGGCAGCGCGATCACCGTGGCGGCGGTCAACGCGCTGGCGAGCCGCGCGGAATGAGCAACATGCCCGGCATCATCCATGGCGTGGGCCTTGGCCCCGGCGCGCAAGACCTGATGAGCGTCCGCGCCGACCGGCTGATCCGCGGCGCGCGCCATGTCGCCTATTTCCGCAAGGCCGGCCGGCCGGGGCAGGCGCGGCGGATCGTCGAGGGGATGTTGCGCGCGGACGCGGTCGAAATCGCGATGGAATATCCGGTGACGACCGAAATCCCGCTGAGCGACCCACGTTATAACGCTTGTCTTTCCGCTTTCTACAGCCATTGCACCGACCGGCTGACGGCCCTGGCGCAGGGCGGGGAGGATGTCGTCGTGCTGTGTGAGGGCGATCCCTTCTTCTACGGCTCCTTCATGCATCTGCACAGCCGTCTGGCGGGTGTCGTGCCGGTGCGGATCGTGCCGGGGATCAGCGGCATGGCGGGCGCCTGGACGGCGAGCGGAACGCCGATCACATGGGGCGACGACGTGCTGACGGTGCTGATGGCGACCTTGCCGGAGGCGGACCTGGCCCGCCGCATAGGCGATACCGACGCGCTGGTGGTGATGAAGATCGGCCGCAACCTGCCCAAGCTGCGCCGGGCGGTGGCGGCGGCCGGGCGCGAGGCCGAGGCCTGGCTGGTCGAACATGCCGCCATGCCCGAACAACGGGTGACGCCGCTGGCGCAAGCGGAGAGCGTCACGCCCTATTTCTCTATCCTGCTGATCCATGGCCGGGGGCGGCGGCCATGAGCGGGTGGATCGCCATTGCCGGTCTGGGGCCGGGGGACGCGGCGCTGGTGACGCCCGAAGTGACGGCGGCGCTGGCGGCGGCGACGGATGTCGTCGGCTATATCCCCTATGTGGCGCGCGTCGCGCCGCGGGAGGGGCTGACCCTGCATCCGTCGGACAACCGGGTGGAGCGTGAACGCGCGGCCCATGCGCTGGAGATGGCGGCTTCGGGCCGCCGCGTGGTCGTGGTGTCGTCGGGCGATCCCGGCGTCTTCGCCATGGCGGCCGCTATGTTCGAGGCGCTGGAGGTCGGGCCGGAGAGTTGGCGCGATCTCGATATCAGGGTGTTGCCCGGCATCACCGCGATGCTGGCGGCCAGCGCACGCGCAGGCGCGCCGCTGGGCCATGATTTCTGTGCGATCAACCTGTCGGACAACCTCAAGCCCTGGGCGCTGGTGGAGAGGCGGTTGCGGCTGGCGGTCGAGGCGGACTTCGCCATCGCCCTCTACAATCCCCGATCGAAAGCGCGGCCGGAGGGGTTCGCGCGCGCCCTCGATCTGCTGCGCGACGCCAGCGGGGACGATCGGCCGGTTCTGTTCGCGCGGGCGGTATCGACGCCGGAGGAGCAGCTTCGCATTGTCCCCCTGTCGCAGGCGACGCCGGACATGGCCGACATGCGTACGGTGGTGATCGTCGGGTCGAGCCTGACGCGGATCATTTCCCGCGCCGTTGCGCCGATCCTCTACACGCCGAGGTCTGCGCCATGATCCAGCCAATGGAGGACATGCTGCGGATCGTGCAGTTCCCGCCGGTCGGGCAAGCGTGGGCGATCGATCATCAGCACCGGCAGACCGAGGTCGCGCGCCGCGATCAGCTTGGCCTGCGCGCCCGCGCCGCCCGCATTCTTGCAGAGGATGAGGTCGATGCCATGGGTCTGGATCAGCCGCGTGTCGCCTTCCACGTCGAAGGGACCGCGATCAATGACCAGATGGTGATGCGGAAGGGTCGGCGGCACGGTCGGCGAATCGACGAACCGCAGGAGATAGAAATGCCGGGGCTGCGCCGCGAAAGCATCGGCGTGCATCCGGCCGAGCGCCAGCATGATGCGGCGGGCGGGACCGTCGAGCGCGGCGATCGCGCCGGCGAGGTCAGGCACATGCGTCCATCTGTCGCCGGTCGTCGCGGTCCAGGCGGGGCGTGTCAGCGCCACATGGGCGATGCCCGCCTCCCGCGCCGCCGCTACCGCATGAGCGCTCATGGTCGCGGCGAAGGGGTGGGTGGCGTCGACCAGATGGGTGATCCCTTCGGCGCGCAGATAGTCCGTCAGTCCTTCCACCCCGCCAAAGCCCCCCACGCGCACCGGCACGGGCTGGGCGCGCGGATGATCCACGCGGCCGGCATAGCTCAGCATCGCCCGCTCTCCCCGGTCGGCGAGCAGGCGCGCAAGAGCACTGGCTTCGGTGGTGCCGCCCAGGATGAGGATGTGGCGCATGGCTGAGAGTCCGGCACAGCCATGGCTGACAATCGTCGGCATCGGCGAGGATGGATGGGACGGGCTGGGTGCGCCGGCCCGTGCGGCGATCGACGCGGCGGGCCTGGTCATGGGACCGGCCCGACATCTTGCGCTGCTGGGCGAGCATAGGGGGCGGACGGTGGAATGGCCAGTCCCCTTCGCCGACGGCATCCCGTTACTGCTGGTGGAGCGCGGGCGGCGCGTGGTGGCGCTGGCGTCGGGCGATCCCTTCTGGTTCGGGGCGGGTGGTGTCATTGCCCAACATCTGGCCCCGACGGAATGGGTGGCGCATCCCGCGCCGCCCACTTTCTCCCTGGCGGCGGCGCGGCTGGGCTGGTCGGTGCAGGATATGGCCTGTGTGGCGCTGCACGCAGCACCCGTCACGCGGCTGCGACCGTATCTGGCGACGGGCCGCCGGATCGTGGCGCTGCTCCGCGACGGCGCGGCGCTGGGCGAGGTGGCGGCCTATCTGACCGAAAACGGCTTCGGCCCTTCGATGCTTCATGTGATGGAGGCGCTGGGAGGGCCGCGCGAACGGGTCCGGTCGGTGCGCGCCGATGCGATGACATTGGACGATGTGGCGCATCCGGTCGCCGTCGGGATCGATTGTGCCGGAGGAGGCAAAGTGCTGCCCTGCGCGTCCGGTCTGGCGGACGACTGGTTCGATCATGACGGACAGATCAGCAAGCGGCCGGTGCGGGCGCTGACCCTGTCGTCGCTGGCGCCCCGACCCGGAGAATTGCTGTGGGATATCGGCGCGGGGTCGGGATCGATCGGGATCGAATGGCTGCTCGCCCATCCCGCCAATCGCGTCGTGGCGCTGGAAGCCGATCCGGTTCGCGCGGCACGGGTGGCGGCCAATGCGGCCGCGCTGGGTGTCGACCGGATCGCGCTGATGATCGGACGCGCGCCGGACCGGCTGCCCGAGGGCGTGCCCGACGCCATTTTCATCGGCGGGGGCCTGTCGGAGGAACTGCTGGAGGCGCTGTGCGCGCGCCTTCCCGCCGGACGGCGGCTGGTCGCCAATGCCGTGACGCTGGAATCGGAAGCCCTGCTCGCGCGCTGGCAGGCGAAGAGAGGCGGCCATTTGCTGCGGATCGACCTGGCCGAGGCAGCGCCGATCGGGTCACGGCGCGGCTGGCGCGCCAGCTATCCGCTGGTCCAGTGGAGCGTGACGCTATGATCGTCGCGGGTTTCGGCTTCCGCGCCGGTGCGGCGGAGGCGTCGCTTCGCGCGGCGCTGGCGGGCGCGCAGCGCGGCTTGCCGCCCGTGACCCTGCTCGCAGCCCCTATGGACAAATTGCCCGCGCTCGCGCCGCTGGCGCGGGATCTCGGCGTCCCGCTGGCCGGCATCACGCCCGATGCGCTTTCCACCGTCGAGACGCCGACCCGATCGACCGCCAGCCTGAACGCGCGCGGCGTGGGCAGCGTGAGCGAGGCGGCGGCGCTGGCGGCGGCCGGACCCGGCGCGTCGCTCATCGCGCGCCGTTTCATCTCTCCCGACCGGATGGCGACCTGCGCCATCGCCAGAGGACCGGACATATGACCATCCATTTCATCGGCGCCGGTCCCGGCGCGCCCGACCTCCTGACCCTGCGCGGCCGCGACCTCATCGCCGGATCCCCCCTGTGCCTTTATGCGGGCTCGCTGGTGCCGCAGGCGCTGCTCGACCATTGCCCGCCGGGGGCGCGGATCGTGAACAGCGCGCCGCTTTCACTCGACGAGATCATCGCCGAAATGGCGGCCGCCCATGCCGCCGGGCAGGATGTGGCGCGGCTGCATTCGGGCGACCTGTCGGTCTGGTCCGCCATGGGCGAGCAGTTGCGGCGGCTGCGCGCGCTGGGCATCCCCTATGACGTGACGCCGGGCGTGCCCGCCTTCGCCGCCGCTGCCGCCGCGCTGGAGGCGGAACTGACCCTGCCCGGCCTTGCCCAGTCGCTGGTGCTGACCCGCACGCCGGGCCGCGCCAGCGCCATGCCGTCGGCCGAAACGCTGGCCGCCTTCGGCGCCACCGGCGCGACGCTGGCGGTGCATCTGTCGATCCATAATCTGGCGCAGGTAGTGGCGGACCTGCTGCCGACCCATGG
Organism: Sphingobium sp. WR1; assembly: GCF_059693745.1. NCBI lineage: Bacteria > Pseudomonadati > Pseudomonadota > Alphaproteobacteria > Sphingomonadales > Sphingobiaceae > Sphingobium > Sphingobium sp. WR1. The sequence goes on from NZ_JCATID010000007.1 coordinate 192,241, forward strand.
GCCGGACTGTCCGGTGGCGGTGGTGTGGCGGGCGAGCTGGCCCGACCAGAGGATCGTGCGCGCGACGCTTTCCACCATCGGGCAGGCTGTGGCGGACAGCATGGAACGGACCGCCCTGATCCTGGTCGGACAGGTGCTGGCGGCGGAAGATTTCGGCGAGAGCAGCCTCTATGCCCCGGACTATGACCGGCGGTTCCGGCCGCAATCGGCGGACTCACGTTTTGCGGGAGTGGAGGAATGACGGTTCCCGGCCTGATGATCGCCGCGCCGGCCTCCGGCACGGGCAAGACCACGGTCATGCTGGGGCTGCTGCGCGCGCTCAGCGAGGATGGCCTCACCCTCCAGCCGTTCAAGAGCGGGCCGGACTATATCGATACCGCCTTCCACCGCGCCGCCTGCGGCAGGGCGTCCTTCAACCTCGACAGCTGGGCGATGGCGCCCGGCCTGATCGACGCCATCGCGGGCGAGGCGAGTGGGGCGGATATGGTCATCGCCGAAGGGTCGATGGGCCTGTATGACGGCGTGGCGAGCATCGGTGGGACCGGCCATGGCGCCAGCGCCGACATTGCCCGGCGCATGGGATGGCCGGTGGTGCTGGTCGTCGACGTATCGGGTCAGGCCCAGTCGGCCGCGGCGACGGCATTGGGTTTCGCCCGCTTCGATCCCGGCCTGCCCCTTGCCGGGGTGATCCTGAACCGCGTCGCCAGCCCGCGCCATGAGCGGCTGGTGCGCCGGGGGATGGAGGCGGCCGGCATCTGCGTGCTGGGGGCGCTGCCGCGGCGTGGCGACCTGACCCTGCCGGAGCGGCATCTGGGGCTGGTGCAGGCGGTGGAGCATCCCGATCTGGATCGGGCCATAGCCGACTATGCGGCGTTCCTGCGCGATCATGCCGATCTGGCTGCGATCCGGCAGGCGGTGGCGGGGCAGGGCGGTGGAGTGCCGACCGGCCTGCCACGGCCGCCGGCGCAGCGCATCGCGCTGGCGCGGGACGCGGCCTTTTCCTTCACCTATCCGCATCTGCTGGAAGGCTGGCGCCGCGCCGGGGCGGAGATCCTGCCCTTCTCTCCATTGGCCGACGACGCGCCGGCGGCCGATGCCGATCTGGTCTGGCTGCCGGGCGGCTATCCCGAACTCCATGCCGGGCGGATCGCGGCCGCGTCGCGCTTCCTGGCGGGGCTGCGCCGCCATGCCGAAACGCGGCCGGTGCATGGAGAGTGCGGCGGTTACATGGTGTTGGGCGATGCGCTGATCGATAAGGAGGGGCAGCGGCACGCCATGGCGGGCCTGCTCGGGCTTGTCACCAGCTACGCCCAGCGCCGGATGCATCTGGGTTATCGCCATGCCACGCTGCTGGCGTCCGTCGGCGGCATGGCGGCGGGGACGGTGCTGCGCGGGCATGAGTTCCATTATTCGACTATCCTCGACCAGCCTGATGCGCCGCTGGCGCATGTCACCGATGCCGATGGCGTCGCGGTCGCCGAAACCGGATCGCGGCGCGGATGCGCGACCGGCACCTTCTTCCACATGATCGCGCCCGCATGATCGACCTCACCCTGATCGGCATCGGCACGGGCGATCCGGAGCAACTCACGCTGGCGGCGATCCGGGCGATGAACGCGGCCGACCTGATCCTGCTGCCCCGCAAGGGGGAGGAGAAGACGGACCTGATCGCCGTGCGCCGGGAGATATGCGCGCAGGTCCTGACGGGCGCCACCCGGCTGGTCGAATTCGACCTGCCCGTCCGTCGCCAACAGAGCGATTATCTGGGCGCGGTGCAGGATTGGCACGACGCAATCGCGGCGTGCTGGACGGCGCAGATCGCCGCGCATCTGCCGGAAGGGGGCAAGCTCGCCCTGCTCGTCTGGGGCGATCCGTCGCTCTATGACAGCAGTTTGCGGATCGCCGATCGGCTGCGTGCGCGGGGCTTGGATATGCGCGTGACCGTCGTGCCGGGGATCAGCAGCCTGCACGCGCTGACGGCCGCCCATGCCATCGCGCTGAACGCATTGGCCGCGCCGGTCGTCATCACCACCGGGCGCCAGCTCCGCGACCATGGCTGGCCGGCGCAGGCGGACAGCGTCGCGGTGATGCTGGATGGCGGCTGCGCCTTCGAGGCGCTCGATCCGTCGGGCCTGCGCATCTGGTGGGGCGCCTATCTCGGCATGGCGCAGCAGGTGTTGATCGCGGGAGAATTGGCGGTCGTCGGCCCGCACATCGTCGAGCGGCGCGCGGCGCTGCGGGCGCGGCACGGCTGGATCATGGATGTCTATCTGATGCGGAAGGAAAGAGGATGACGCAGGTCGACGAAGCGCGCCATAGCGAGAAGATGCGCAAGAAGCAGGCGGCGCAGGCCAAAATCATGGCCAACAAGACGCAGGAAAAAGGGCTGCTGATCGTCCATACGGGCAAGGGCAAGGGCAAGACCAGCGCGGCGCTGGGCATGGTCGTGCGCGCCATCGGACATGGCATGAAGGTCGGCGTCGTCCAGTTCGTGAAAGGGGCGATGGCCACCGGCGAGAAGGCGGTGTTCGACGCCTTTCCCGACAATGTCGCATTCAAGCCGATGGGGGAGGGCTTCACCTGGAACACGCAGGACCGCGCGCGCGACGTCGCGGTGGCGCGCGAGGCCTGGGAGGAAGTGAAGCGGATGATCGCCGATCCCGCCTATGACATGGTGCTGGCCGACGAACTCAACATCGTGTTACGCTATGATTATCTGCCGCTGGACGAAGTGCTGGCGGCCGTGACGGAGCGGGATGCGATGAAGCATGTGATCATCACCGGCCGCAATGCGCCGGACAGGTTGGTCGAAGCGGCCGACCTCGTCACCGATATGGTGATGGTCAAGCATCCCTTCCGGTCCGGGGTGAAGGCCCAGAAGGGCATCGAATATTGAGCGGACCGCCGCCCCGGTTCGACGCGGCGTTCGTTGCGCAGCTCGATGCGTTGATGCACTGGCGGCGCGACGTGCGGCATTTTCGGACCGATGCCGTGGCCGAAGACGTGCTGGATGCGCTGTTCGCCAGCATGAGCCTCGCGCCATCGGTCGGCAATGCCCAGCCCTGGCGACTGGTGCGCGTGCGCTCGCCCGCATTGCGGAACGCCATCGCCGATCATGTGGACGGGCAAAGCCATGTCGCGGCGGACCGCTATCATGACGAAGCGCAACGGGCGCATTATCTCTCGCTCAAGCTGCATGGCCTGCGTGAGGCGCCCGAACTGCTTGCGGTCTTCTCGGACGATCACCCGGAAGCGGGCCATGGCCTGGGCATCGCGACCATGCCGGAAATGCTGCGCTATTCGACCGTCATGGCGATCCATACATTATGGCTGGCGGCGCGGGCGCGGGGCATCGGCCTTGGCTGGGTGTCGATCGTCGATCCCGTCACCGTCGCGGCGATGCTCGACGTGCCGGACCAGTGGACGCTGATGGCGTTGCTGTGCATCGGTCATCCGGCCGAACCGTCCGACATGCCCGAACTGGAGCAACGCGGCTGGCAGGCGCGTGAATCCCTGGCCGACAGGCTGTTAGAGCGATAATTTCCCGGCGGCGAACCATCGCCAGGCCTTATAGCAGGATGACTTTTGTTTGAATCGTCATTGCGAGCGCAGCGAAGCAATCCATAGGGGGTGCCATTGGATTGCTTCGCTGCGCTCGCAATGACGAGGTAAGTCGACCTGATGTCATCCGACTCTAAAATGTGATGACTTCACATGGGTCCACACCGTCAAGGAAATGCCATCCCTTCAATATTTGGGCGAAACCTTGAGGACGCCCGCCTTGCGCGGAAATTTCCGATCGGCCCCGACGATATCCCCTTCGCTGCTTTGCTCGGCCGCGAGCAGCGCGCGGATATGGGCGGCGATGCGTTTCCGGTCGGTCTGCGACAAATCCTTGTAGCTGCGGGCGACCGGCGCATAGCCCTCATACCATTGTTCGAAGCCGCCCTTCCACACCGCGTCCATGGTGGCGAGATTCTGTTCGAGATGCCGGTAGAGGACCAGCAGCCGCCGCCATCTATGCTCGTCAAAGTCGAAGTCGCCTTCGGTGAATTTGCGCCCCGCCTGCCACCCCCAATGCATGAGGCTGCGGGATATTTCGGGCGGCATGTCCAGATTGAGGCCGCCTTCCCTGTCGGTCAGGAAGATGCGGGCGATGCGTTCCCGCTGGCCCGTCAGTTCGGACAGGAGTTGATCCTGCCAATCCTTCGCGGAATTGAGGATCTGCCAGGCGAAATCCGGCAGGGTGCGGAGCGGCTTGACCGGCACGCCCATGCCCTGCGCCGTCGTTTCGGGCAGCATTACGCGATGCGCCAGGCTGTTGACGGCGTCCCCTTCGATCATCAGTTCGTCCAGGCTGAAGGCGAAGGTGGGCCGGGTCGGCAGCCAGTTGTCGAAGATATGGATCGGGAAATTGCTGCTGATCCCGCCGTCGGAGAAATGCGCGGTGCGGACGGCGCCCGACGCTTCGCCGCCCAGGCTGCCGATGATCGAGGGAAGTTCGCGATCCTTGATGAGCAGCGGGACGGCGGTGAAGAGCAGCGGGAAGCTGAGGCTCATGCGCACGGCGATGACCACGGGAAGATTCTGCTCGCGCGGGAAGAGCCAGGCTTTGTCATGGCGCTGCCAAGCTTTGGTTCCGCCCCCATAGAGATAGTCCATGACCGCTTTGGGAAACAGCCGGTCCCAATGGTCGGGGAGGAAGGCGGCGGCCATGCCAAGGCGGGGCAGGGTGTGCGGCCGGCGCATGGACAGGTTGGTGGTGACGACCTTGAGGTCGATCGGCGCCGTTCCTGCGGGCGCATCAAGCAGGTCGCCGAAGGTAAGCGGCTTGCCATGCGCGGGATCGCCAAAGGCGATATGCTGGAGCGCGCCATATATCCAGTCGGTCAGCGCCGGACCGTCATGGCCCGGCTGCGTCTTCCCGGTGCAGAAGCCGAAATCCTGGTCGGGAAGATCGCGCCAGGCATCGAGCAACGGGCGTAGCAGGGCGCGGCGTGCCCACAAAAACGCGCCTGCGCCGCCGCCGACCAGAGCGCCGAGCAGGCTCGCCAATATCGTCGCATAAAGCCCCGTGTCGAGCAGCCAGGAGGGTATGCCCAGCAAGGCGGCCGATGCGGCGGCGGGCGCGATGGCGTGGCGCAGGATGCGGCCGACCAGCGGACGCACGCCACCGGCGCGGATCATGGATTTGGCGACGTCGACGGCGGGAAGCAGGGGCGGGCTTGGCTGAAACAGCGACAGCAGCTTGTCGGGCAGTTCGTCGCTATAGCGTTTGAGCAGCAGGAAACTGTCCTTGCGCCCGCTGCGTCGGCCATATTCGGCGGCGGCGGCAAAGGCGGCGGCGATGGCGCCGGCCGACGTCCCGCCCAGCGAACGGAAGCGATATTTGGTGGCGATTTCCAGGATCGCATAAGGATAGACGATCCCCGACGTGATCCCGCCCTTCATCACCATATCGCATTCGGGCGGATCGACGAGGTCGAACTGCGCCGCCGCATAATCGGGAAGAGGGAAACGGGCGGCTGCCTCCGCTGGTCCGGCGCCATCGGTCACAGGCGTTCGTCCATGGGCCAAGCGACGGGCCAGGTTCTGGGCGGCATGACGCATATCCTCATTGTTCGGACATGAGCCTATATCCGATAACTTTCGGGATAAACGAAAGAGCTTTTAATGGAGCAGGCTTTTTATTGTCTTGGTTTTCATGGCATTAATCTCGTGCTTGCAGGCCTTACACGCTGATCCCGTTAAGCGCCTGATGGATGGGATCAATGGCTTCGATCCAGTTCACCGCGATTGTTTCTGCACCGGTTCTGATGCCTTCGACCATCACATTGCTCTGGAGCAGATGCCCAACATCCTTGAGCCTGCCGATATCCCAGAGCGCACCGTCGCGCGCCTGAACATAGAGGCCGACCGCTCCGGCGAGCAGAACCCCTTCGAGACGGAAATATGAACCGATATTCATGTTGCGGGAAGTAGGATCGATCGATGACCGCGCCATGGCAGGTGCAGCATGGCGTGCAAATATTCCGACGGGTCGAGGCGCATAGGGCGTCCACGATCGGGAGGCGAGGGCGACAGGCGTGCGACAGGATCGTTACGCCTTGGCGGACAGGGCGCTCAGTTCCTCCAGATCGAGGTCGCGCTCCAGTTCCTGGAACACATGCTCGTCAATGTCTCCCGCGCGATGGAGGCGCAGTAATTCGGCGCGCCCAGCTGCGATCGCCTCCAGCACGACGTCGAAATGCGCCTGAATGCGGTCGGTGTAGCGATCTTCCCTTCCCGCATAATCGACCGAGATTTCCGCCCGTTTCTGATAGCGGGCGAGCAATTGCGGATGAATCAGTGTGCCGTCCGCATCATAGGCGATGGCTTCGACCCGCTTGATCTGGGCCTGCGCCATGGCGGCTTCCGCCTGGCTCATGGTCATCCGGGGACGTTCATGCTCCGCCTCGCTGAGGCCGAGCCGGCGGATGAGCGGGCCAAGCGTCATGCCCTGGATGAGGACGGTGCCGAGGATGACGCCGAAGGCGGCGACCAGCATGAAATCGCGGCCGGGGAAATCCTCCGGCACGCTGAGCGCGACCGCCAGCGTCACCACGCCGCGCATCCCGGCCCAGCTCAGCACGGTGGAGCGGGCGGCGCCCAACGGCGCGCGATGGGGCAGGCCCATGGCGCGGAGCAGGCGAAGAAGCGCATCCGATCCGAACACCCAGGCGAAGCGCGCGACCGTCAGCGTCGCCAGGATGATGAGGACCGGCACCGCCATCTTGTCCAGCACCACGCCGAACCCGCCGACGCGCTCCACCACGCCGCGCAGCGACGATCCGATCAGCATGAAGACGGTCGCTTCCATCAGGAAGATCATGACCGTCCAGAAAGAGGTGCCGCGCATCCGCACCGAGGCGGAAAAGACGACATGCTGATACCAGCCGCAGATAAGGCCGGCCGCGACGGTCGCGATCACGCCGGACACATGGAATGTCTCGCCCAGCAGATAGGCCGCCCAGGGCACCAGCATGGAGGAGGCGATCATCAGATATTCGTCGCCCAGCCGCCGGACGAGCAGCACCCAGGCCGCGCCGATCGCTCCGCCGACCAGCAGGCCGCCGATCAGCAGGCCCAGAAAGCTGCCAAGCGCATCGACAGCCGAGAATGTGCCGGTCAGCCCGGCGGCGATGGCGAAGCGGAAGAGGACGAGGCCGGCGGCGTCGTTCAGCAGGCTTTCGCCCTCCAGCAGGATCGAAAGTCGGCGGGGCAGCTTCACCCGTTGCAGCACCGCGCGCGCAGACACGGCGTCGGGCGGCGAGACGATGGCGCCCAGAGCGGCGCAGGCCGCCCAGGGGAGGGACGGCATCAGCATGTGGACGGTTACGGCCACGACCAGCGTGGTGAACAGCACGGCCCCCACCGCCAGCGACATGATGCCGAGCAGGTGGCGCTTCAAATGGCCCAGCGCGATGAACCAGGCGCCATCCATCAGCAGCGGCGGCAGGAAGATGACCAGCACCAGTTCGGGATCGAGCGAGATGACCGGCAGCCCCGGCAGGAAAGCGAGCAGCGAGCCGCCCGCCAGCAGCGCGACCGCGGGCGGCAAGCCCAGCCTGTGCGCCGCATAATGAAGCGCGATGATGGCCAGCAGCATCGCCACGAGAAGTTCGAAATATTGCATCGAATGCATGGGCCGCCCCGGATAACGCCTGTGCAACGACCTTTAGCGCCCGGCCCTTTGCTGTCCAGCACCATGAGGTACAGCCTCGACCGGGCATGGGCCGACAGGGCGCGAATGATCCGGGCGGACGGTCGCTAACCCAATCCGAGCAGCTTGACCGCATTATCCTTCATGATGAGCGGCAACACCTCTTCGCGAAAGCCCGCCTCGCGGGCGGCGTCGATCCATTTTTCCGGGCGGATCAGCGGCCAGTCGGAGCCGAACAGCATCTTATGTCTAAGCTGTGTGTTGGCGTACTGGATCACCTGTTTCGGGAAATATCTGGGCGACCAGCCGGACAGGTCCATGAAGACATTGTCCTTGTGCAGCGCCATCGACAGGCTTTCGTCGGTCCATGGCCAGCCAGGATGGGCGAGGATGATCTTCATGTCGGGAAAGTCGACCGCGACATCATCGACCAGGATCGGCTGGCCATATTTCAACCGCACCCCGCCGCCGCCCCGCATCCCCGTGCCCATGCCCGAGTGGCCGGTGTGGAAGATGGCCGGGAGCTTATATTCGGCGATCACTTCATAGATGGGATAGGCGACCCGGTCGGCCGGGTGGCAATCCTGCATGATGCCGTGAAATTTGAAGCCCTTGACCCCATAATTCTTAATGAGATCGCGGGCCTCGCGCGCGCCATATTTGCCCTTGCGCGGATCGATCGAGGCGAAGGGGATGACGATGTCGCTGTCATTGGCGGCCAGTTCCGCCACCTCATAATTGCTGATCCGCTTCGCGCCGATGCCGCTCTCGCAATCCACTGTGAACAGGCAGAAGGCGATATTCTGCTGCCGATAATAAGCGATCGTCTCGGGGATGGTCGGCCGCTTGCGATCCGCCTTGAAATAGGCGGAGGCGGCGTCGAAAAATTTGGCCATCACCGGGTCTTCGGGGTCGTGGCAGGACACCTCGGCATGGACATGGACGTCGATGGCGAGGATTTTGGTGGGATCAACGGGCATTGGCGGCGCTTTCCAATGTCTTGTCCTCATTGGCGCGGTGGATGACATAGGCGCGAATGGTGTCGATCTCCGCGGCTGAGAAGATCGGCGCGAAGCTGACCATGCCATTATCCTTGAGCGCGCCGTCATGCACGATCATCCGCCATGTGGCCTTGTCGTTCAGGGCCGCGCTGCGGCGCAGGTCGGGGACGATGCTGCCGCCGATCGCGGCGTCGCCATGGCAGGTGCTGCAATAGCGGCCGAACCGCGCCCCGCCCGCCGCGATGTCCGCCGCGCTGGCGGTGGAGGGCGGCGGGTCGAGCGGCATTTGCGACAGCGGCGGGGGCGCGGGCAGCGTCGCCTTGCCGTCCAGCTTGAAGACGAGCAGGCGACTGATGTTGCGGCTGGGTCCGCTCTTGTCGGAGAGGATGCCCGGCGCCAGCGCCCAGACGCCGCCCCAGCCGGCCATTACCGCCACATATTGCTGGCCGTCCAGCTCATAGCTGATCGGCGCGGCGACGATCCCGGTCTGCGCCGGGAAGGACCAGAGCTTGCGCCCGTCCTTCGTGGCGTAAGCGTTGAAATCGCCGGTCGCCGTCCCCTGAAACACCAGGTCGCCGCCAGTAGCCAGCAGCCCGCCATTCCACGGCCCCTTGTAGGAGACGCGCCAGCGTTCCTTTTGCGCGACCGGGTCCCAGGCGATGAGCGCGCCGGTGGTCGCCTTCAGCGCCGCGTCGCGGACGCCCAAGTCGGCAGGCATGGCGGCGGCGGCGATATCGACGCCGACATTAAAGCCCAGCCTGTTCGCCTTCCATCCCTTTTCCGGGATATAGGGGAAGGCGGCGAGATTGGCGGGGATGAAGACGGTCCGGCTTTTCGGATCGAAGGCCATGGGGTGCCAGCTATGCGCGCCGGTCGCGCCGGGCGACCCGATGAAGGGCTTGCCGGTCCTGTAGTAGCGCGCCTGCGGATTTTCGATCGGGCGGCCAGTCTTCATGTCGATGCCGCTGGCCCAGTTGACCGGCACGAAATTCTTCGCCGACAGCAGCTTTCCATCGGTGCGGTCGAGCAGGTAGAAGAAGCCGTTCTTGGGCGCCTGCATCAGCACCTTGCGCTTCTGTCCGTTCAATTCGATGTCGGCGAGCATGATATGCTGGGTGGCGGTGAAGTCCCAGCTATCGCCGGGCGTGGTCTGATAATGCCAGGCATATTCGCCGGTCTTCGCATGGACCGCGACGATCGACGAAAGATAGAGATTGTCGCCCTTGCCCTCCGACCGATAGGCCTGGTTCCAGGGCGATCCATTGCCGACGCCGATATAAAGAAGGTCGAGGTCCGGGTCATAGGCCATGGCGTCCCACACCGTACCGCCGCCACCCTGTTTCCACCATTGGCCATACCATGTCGTGGCGGCTTTCTTCAGATAGTCGGGTTCCTTCTCGGTGCCGGGCTGGGCCGGGACGGTGTAGAATTTCCTGCGTTCCTTGCCGGTATCGGCGTCATAGGCGGCGACATAGCCGCGCGCGCCGAATTCCGCGCCGCCATTGCCGATGATGACCAGCCCGTTCACCACACGCGGCGCGCCGGTGATGGTGTAATTTTTCGTCTGGTCGAGGGTGACGACGCTCCAGACCGGCTTGCCGCTCTTGCGGTCGATGGCGATCAGGCGGCCGTCCAACGTGCCGACGAAAATCCTGTCGCCCCACGCCGCCACGCCGCGATTGACCGCGTCGCAGCAGGCCTTGACCAACGTATCGCGCGGCACCTGCGGGTCATAGGACCAGAGCAGCTTGCCGCTGCGCGCATCATAGGCCTTCACCATGCTCCAGGCGGTGGAGACATAGAGAATGCCGTCGATGAAAAGGGGCGTCGCTTCCTGCCCGCGATTGCTGTCCATGTCGGCGGACCAAGCAAGGCCGAGCTTGCCGATCGTGTCCTGATTGATCGCACTGAGCGGGCTGAAGCGCTGCTCGTCATAGGTGCGGCCGGTCGACAGCCATTCGGCCGGATTGGCCGCAATGATCCGGGCGGCATCCACGCCCCCCGTCGCGGAGGATGTGGCGCTCCTGTTCTGGCTTGTGCCCTTGCCACAGGCCGACAGGGCCAGGCTGGTTCCCAACAGCAGCGCAATCGCGACCCGCATTCTCTTCCTCTCCTTATCCGGCGCGGATGTTTTCATCCTTCGCCCTCGCTCAATTCACCATCCGCGCGCCGGTCCACCAGGCGGCGCGCAGGGCTTTCTTGTCCATCTTTCCGGCGGCGGTCCGGGGAATGGCGGGGACGAAGGCGACGCTCTTGGGCGCTTTCACCCCGCCCAGCCGGGCCTTGGCGTGGGAGATGATCTCTGTCTCCCCGATATTGTCGGCGACGACAATGGCGTGGACGGCTTCGCCCCATTTTTCATGCGGAATGCCGATGACCGCGCATTCGCGGACCTGGGACAATTCGGTGACGGCGGCCTCCACCTCGGCGGTGAAGACGTTGAAGCCGCCGGTCACGACCATGTCCTTCTTGCGGTCGACGATATAGACATAGCCGTCCGCGTCGCGCCGGGCGATATCGCCTGTATGGTGCCACCCATGGGTGCGGATTTCGGCGGTCGCTTCGGGCATGTCGAAATATTCGCGCGAGACGAGAACGCCGCGCACGACCAGTTCGCCGGCCTCGCCATCGGGCAGGAGATTGCCGTCCTCGTCCATGATGGCGACCGCGACCGACCGGCTGGGGCGGCCGCAACTGGCCAGCCGCTCGGGCCGGTCGCCGGCCGCCGCAGCCGCGACATCCTCGGGCGAGAGCCAGGTGACGATCATCGGCGATTCCACCTGGCCATAGGCCTGGCAAAGACAGGGGCCGAATATCTCCACCGCCCGGCGGAGCTTCTCCGGGGAAACGGGAGAGCCAACAAGAAGAACTATTTTCAATGAGTTAATGGACGTTTCTACCAGTTCAGGTGAATCCAGAAGGCTGTAGAGCGCGGTCGGCGGCATATAGACATGGGTGACGCGATGGCGTGCGATGCTGTCCAGCACGGCGCCAGCGTCGAAGCCCGGCAGGATGACCTGCGTCGCGCCCAGCGACAGGGTCGCCAGCGCCACCGGGCCAGCCGCATGGGTGATGGGTGCGACCACCAGCGCGACAGGTGCATCGGTCCGGCCATCGACCGCTGCGGCCAGCGTCTCGATCATCGTGCCCCAGCCGAGATTGGTGACGACCACGCCCTTGGACGGGCCGGTGGTGCCGCCGGTGGGGAAGAGGCCGACCACATCGTCGGGCTTGCCGAAGGGATCGGAAAAGTCGGGGAGATTGTCTATTTCGTTGTCGCGAATGAAACGGTCGAGCGAGGGGGCGTCGTCCATGTCCCGGTCGAGGCAGACGAAGCGGGTCAGGCTGGGCACGCGCGCCTTGAGTTGCGCGACATCCTCCGCCTGGCTTGAATGGTAGAAAAGCCAGCCGCAGCGGACATAGTCGAGATAGGCGGCATTGGCGTCGATGGCGTTACGGGTGTTGACCGGCACCCACTGGCCATTGGCGCGCCAGATGGCGAGCAGGGCGACCATCATCGTCGCGCTGTTGGGGCCGTAGAGCGCGATCGGCTGCTGGTCGCGAAACCCGGCCGCGTAGAGTGCAGTGGCGATCCTGATGGTCAGCGCCTTGACCGCCGCGAAGCTCATCGTCTCGCCACTCGCCGCGTCGATCAGGCAGGGACGTTCGGGATCAAGATCATGGCCCCGGTCGAAATAGTCGATCGCGCGCATCGCTTCAGCCCCAGCGGTTGATCTCCGGGCCGGGCGCCCAGATCGCTTCGGGGTTGGGAACGGTGGCAAGGCCGAGCGCCTGCGCCACAGCCGGGCGGGCGCGCAAGCGTGCCTCCCAGGCATCGGCGCGCGACGCGGCGGCGAAAGCCTCGGGCACCAGAGCGCGCATTCCCGCAAGCCAGGCGAAGCTTTCCAGATCGGCGATGGAGAAATCGCCCATCAGCCAGTCGCGGCCATCGGCCAGTTGCGCCTCGATCTTCCCGACCGCCTGGACGATCTTGGTGCGGCTGTCGGTCAGGTGCGCCTCGTCCGCCTTGCCATCGACGGCATCCTGCCAGCGAGCGGCAAGGTCTGCACTGGCGATCCCGGCCGGGACGGTGGGCGGCGGCGCGGCGGCGTTGCCAAGCGCGGCGGCGGCGGGGGCCACGCGCTCGATCACATAGCGGCACCAGGCCATCATCTCCCAGCGGGCATAGGGATCGGCCGGGCGGATCGCCGGACCTGCGCCGACCTCATCGAGATAGCAGGCGAGGAAGACGCTGTCGGTCATGGCGACGTCGCCCACGACCAGCACCGGACCTTCGCCCTCGATCGACTGGTCGACTTCGATGGGGTGGGGCAGGGCGGTCGAATGACGATCGCCCGCGACCAGATCAATCGGTCGGCGGTCCAGATCGACGCCCTTCTCGAACGCGGCGGCGAGGACGGTGAAGCTGGGGCCATTGGGCTGGCCATGATAAAGGATGCCGGTCATGCGGGTTCGCTTTCGAGCAGGGAGATGCGGCGGGCGAGGTCGGTGCGGCCCAGCGCCCAGCAGGCGCGGGTCGCAGGGCGCGCATAGATGGCGCGCAGCCAGCGCATGATATGGGGGGTGAGCGTGTCATTGCAGAGCTGCGGCTGGGACAGCGGCATGGCGTAGGCGAGGTTGAAGCCATTGATGTCGGCCAGGCTGTAACCGTCCGACGCCAGCCATTCCCGCTGCCCCAGCGCCTGCTCCAGATAGGTGATGCCAAGCGCGACGCGGCGCTGCGATTCCGTCATCTCCTCCGCGGAAAAGCTGCCATGGATCGCCTTGCGCCAGGCGGTGCGGCGTTCGGGCATGGGGATGCGGTCGATCGCGGCCTCCAGTTCGGCCGGGTCCTTCTGCCGCACCGAGGGGCCGACGAAGACGCTCCAGCCGATCATCGAGAAGCTGGGGGCGAGCCATTGGTCGAGGAACTTCATCCACCAGCGCGCGCGCCACTGGTCGACCGGATCGGCGGGCATCAGGCGCGGGCCGTCCAACGCCTCGTCCACATATTCCATGATGGCGGTGGATTCGGTCAGCACCCGCTGCCCATGGGCCATCGCCGGAATGGTGCCGAGCGGATTGACCGCCAGATAGTCCGGCCTGTGCTGATCGAAATTCAGCAGGTCCAGATAATGGCTGTCGAACGCCACGCCCTTTTCGAACAGCGCCAGCATCGGCTTGCCCGAATTGGCATTGGGTTCCCAATGATAAAGTGTGACGTCGGTCATGCCGGATGCGTCTCCATCAGCGTTGTTCCCTGGGGGAAGGTCAGAATTTCTTCTTCACCGTCACCGCCCATTCGCGCGGGTTGCCGGGGCGCGCCTTGCGCACGCCCGCGCCCGCGCCGCGCAGGTCGAAGACGGAGAGGAAATAATATTTGTCGAAGAGGTTGGTGACTTCGAACGAAACGTCGAGATCTTCGTCCGCATTGGCCCATGTCAGCCGCGCATTGGCGAGCGTATAGGCGGGGACGAAATTGAGGATGCGTGTGCCGTTGATGACTGCCGAGCCGCCGAATTTCTTGTCCTCATAGGTCACGTCGAAGCGCGGCGTGAGGCTGCCCGCCTTGTCGAGATCGATCTTATACTGCGCGCCGACGCTGAACTTCCAGGGCGGCGATACCGGCGGATCGTCGGCCGACACGCCGCCCGGATTGGTCGGGTAGGCGGCGGCGGGATCGAGGCTGCTCGCCTTATATTTGAAGTCGAGATAGCTGATCGAGGCATCGATCGCGAGGCCGTCGATCGGATAGGCGGACAGTTCCGCCTCGAACCCCTTGACCCGCGCGTCGCCGGCATTGAGGCGGGCGGCGCAGGGCGCGGTCGGGCAGGTCAGCACCGGGATCTGGATATCGGTATAGTCGTTGATGAAGGCGGCGGCGTTCAACCGCACCCGGCGATTGAAAAAGTCGCTCTTGAATCCGATTTCATAGGCGGTCAGCTTTTCCGGGCGAAAGGCGATGACCTGCTGGGTGGTGAAGGGGCGCGGGTTGGAACCGCCGCCCTTGAAGCCGGTGGACACCGATCCATAGACCATCAGGCTGTCGGTCAGGCGATAGTCGGCCGCGATGCGATAGTCCCAGCGCTTGGCGCTATAATGGGCGGTTAGGCCGGACAGGGCGGTGACGATCTCGGCCATGTCGCCATTGCCGTTATAGTCGAGCGTGTCCGCGCCCGAATAGCCGATGCCATAGGCCGCGCCGACCGGATCGAGGAAATGGTTGACCGTCCCGTCATAATTCAGGCGGTAATAGGTCTGGTCCTTGGTCTCGCTGGTGTAGCGCAGGCCGCCGCTCAATGTCAGGCGATCGACCGGCTTCCAGGACAGATGGGCGAACGCTGCCTTGGCTTCGGCCTTGGTCGGGTCGGGCTGGCGGAATTGCAGCGGATAGACCGGGACGTAGCGAATGTCCTGAAGCGAGTCATAGGTCGATTTCTGCTTGAAATAATAGCCGCCCACCGTGGCGTTCAGATTGTCGCCCAGCTCCGCATTCAGCCGGACTTCCTGACTGAAGCTCCAATTTTCCAGATAGTTGCGGCCGAAACCGATATTGGCGGGCGAGATATCGTCGTCGGAATCGAACTGGGTGTTGAAGCTGCGATAGCCGGTGATCGACGTCAGCTTGAAGGCGTCGGTCAGGGCATAGTTGATCTGCCCCGACACGCCCCAGCCCTTGTAGAGGCTGCGGTCGGTGCCCTGGGTCGCGGCGAGCGGCGTGCCTGCCGCGCCATAGGGATCGACCGGGATGGGCGGGGTCCATGTGCCCGCCGGCTGCCCGGTGCCGATATAATTGCAATAACGGCCACAAATGAAGCGATCATCATAGACGATGCCGGGCGCCGGATTGGTGTTAGGCGAATTGACGGGGTTGGTCGCGATCAGCACTTCGCCGGCGATCGTATGTTCGTCGCGGGTATAATCGCCGATCAGCGTGACATCCAGCTTGTCGCTCGGCTCCCAGAAGAGGATGCCGCGGATCGCCTGATAGCCCACGCCGCCAAGCTTGCTGATGGTGCAATCGCCGGCCGGCTGGGTCGAGGGGATGCCGCTGCCCGGATTGGCGCAGCCATAATCGACCCGGTCGACGAAGCCGTCCTGCTGCTTGGCGACGCCGGAGATGCGCACCGCCAGCGTGTCGGTGATGCCGAAATCGGCGGCGGCGCGGATGCCGATGCGGTTGCGGATGCCGTAGTTGACCTCGACAAAACCGCCGCCATCGCCCGAGGGACGCTTGGAATAGAGTTTGATCGCGCCGCCTTCGGCGTTGCGGCCGGCGAGCGTGCCCTGCGGGCCGCGGAGAATTTCGACGCGATCGAGATCGAGCAGTTCGAACACCGCGCCGGTCAACTGCGGATAATAGACATCGTCGATATAGATGCCGACGCCCGGTTCATAGGCCGGGTTGAAGTCGTTCTGGCCGACGCCACGGATCGATGCGGTGATGGAGGGGCCGAAGGAGGCGCCCTGGGGCTTCAAGGAAACGTTGGGCGCGGCGTCGGCCATCTGGGCGAGGTTGGTCTGGCTCTTGGCTTCCAGCTCGGCGGCGCCGACGGCGGTGATGGAGATCGGCGTGTCCTGCAACCGCTGGGCACGGAACTGGGCGGTGACGACGATGTCGGCGACGGCGCTGGCCGGCAGCGCGTCCTGTTCGGCCGTTTGCGGCGCGGCGGCAGACGATTGAGCTTGCGCCAAGGCGCTTGCCGGGGTGGTGATCGACAGTATCGAGGCGGACGCCAGCAGGGCGCGCGCCATCACTGCACGAAGATCGTGTTGCATGGGAAATCCCCTCTCCTAGACCGGCTTCAGATCCGCCCTGACCGGGCGTGACCCGCCGTGAATGCCTTCCGCGATATTGTTAGTAAGGCATACAATTTTTATCGATGCAAGAGGCGGAATGCCCTTGCAGTCCCGATAATGGAAATATTTCCTGATATTAGGAGAGGGCAAATAATATCGGTATTTCCATTGGTGGTATTGAAAGTGACAGGATGAAATTGATTGATCGGATCAGACGTAGACGCGGCGCAGCAATTCCACCAGCATCGCGGTTTCGGCTGGGGTGAAGCGATCCTTCAGCCATTTCTCATGCTCGGCGATGCAGCCGCGCGCCTCCGCGAGCGAGGTATGGCCGGTTTCGGTAAGGCTGAGCGTCTGGCGGCGGCGATCCTGCGAAGAGGCGCCACGCCGCACGAAACCGCGGTCCTGCATCCTGTTGACGATCGCCATGACGCTGGCGCGGTCCATCTTTAGACGGCGGCCGATATCGGCCTGGGCGATGCCGGGCTGGTCCTCGATCAGCCAGAGGACGGCCACCTGCTTCTGCGTCAGCCCGAGGTCGCTGAACGTCTCGGTGAAATGCTGATAGACCGCCGCGCTGGCGAGCCGGATGTGAAAGCCGACCAGGCCGTCAATGCCGCTGAGACGAGGATCGGGGAAGATGCCGAGCGGCTCCATATCGTCCATGGTATTCATAGTAACAGTGTGCGGACTAAATAGTCATGCGTCAATCCCGGCGCTTGAAAAAATGTGAGTAACACATACAATATTGTCATCGAGAACAGGAGAGGATGACATCGTGGCGCATTTTCCGGACACGCCCGCCTTCACCGGCTTCAACACACCTTCGCGTATCGAGGCGGACATTGCCGATCTGGACGTGAAGGGGACGGTGCCGCCGGAACTGGACGGCGCTTTCTACCGGGTGCAGCCCGACCCGCAATTTCCGCCGCTGCTGGGCGATGACATCGCCTTCAACGGCGACGGCATGATTTCCATGTTCCGGTTCAAGGACGGCAGGGTCGATCTGCGCCAGCGCTGGGCGAAGACAGACAAGTGGAAGCTGGAGCATGAGGCGGGGCGGGCCTTGTTCGGCGCCTATCGCAATCCACTGACCGATGACGAGTCGGTGAAGGGCAAGATACGCGGCACCGCCAACACCACCGCCTTCATCCATGGCGGGCGGCTCTATGCGCTGAAGGAGGACAGTCCGGCGCTGGTCATGGACCCGGCGACGCTGGAGACGGACGGCTATACGCGGTTCGATGGCAAGATGACGGGCCAGACCTTTACCGCCCATCCCAAGATCGATCCGGCGACCGGCGACATGATCGCCTTCGGCTATGCGGCCAGGGGGGTGCTGACCCGCGACATGACCTATTATGAAGTCGCGCCCGACGGGAGGCTGAAGCGCGAATTGTGGTTCGAACTGCCCTATTACGCCATGATGCACGACTTCGCGATCACGCCCGATTATGCGCTGTTCCATGTCGTGCCGAGCACGTCCAGTTGGGAGCGGCTGGAGCAGGGGCTGCCCCATTTCGGTTTCGATACGACATTGCCCGTCTATCTGGGCGTGCTGCCGCGTCGGGCGGACGCGACGGGGACGGATGTCCGCTGGTTCAAGCGCGACAATTGCTTCGCCAGCCATGTCATGAACGCCTTTCAGGACGGGACGAAAATCCATTTCGACACGCCCGAGGCGAGAAATAATATGTTCCCCTTCTTCCCCGACATTCACGGCGCGTCGTTCAATCCGATGGAAGCGGCGAGTTACCTCACCCGCTGGACGGTCGACATGGCGTCCAATGGCGAGGATTTCGCCAGCGTGCGGCGGCTGACCGACATGATGGGCGAATTTCCCCGGATCGACGACCGCCGGACCGGCCTGCCCTATCGCTATGGCTGGCTGCTGGTGATCGACCCGACCAAGCCGGTCGAACTGAGGGGCGGCAGTCCGGCTGGCATGTTGATGAATACACTGGGCCTGATCGATCACCGGACCGGCGAGGAGCAACGCTGGTGGTGCGGGCCGCTATCGTCGCTTCAGGAACCCTGCTTCATCCCGCGCAGCCCGGACGCGTCCGAGGGCGATGGCTGGATCGTCCAGGTCTGCAACCGGCTGGAGGAGCATCGCAGCGACCTGTTGCTGTTCGACGCGCTGGAAATCGCCAAGGGGCCGATTGCAGAAATTCGCGTGCCCATCCGCCTGCGCTTCGGACTGCATGGCAATTGGGCGACGGCGGCGCAGATCGGGCTTTGCGGCATGGGCGTCTCATGAGGAAATGCCCATGCCGCAATGTTTTGCCTCCGATCAGCTCGGCAACGGCACTGCTTCCGCCGCGCGCGACTTTGCTTCGCTACCATAGCGGGCAAAAAGGGTCGGCAGCACGAAGAGGGTCAGCAGCGTCGCCGAGATCAGGCCGCCGATGACGACGGTGGCCAGGGGCTTCTGCACCTCCGCGCCCGCTCCGGTGCCCAGCGCCATCGGCACGAAGCCCAGGCTCGCCACCAGCGCGGTCATCACCACGGGGCGCAGACGCTGGATCGCCCCCATGTGCGCCGCCGTGGCCCGATCCATCCCTGTGCGCATGAGGTCGTGGATCGAGGATAGCATGACCAGCCCGTTGAGGACCGCGATGCCCGACAGGGCGATGAAGCCGACGGCTGCCGAGATGGAGAAATCCATGCCCCGCAGGAACAGCGCCAACACGCCGCCGACCAGCGCCAGCGGGACGCCGGTGAAGACGATCGCCGCATCCCGGATCGAACCCAGCGCCCCGTAAAGCAGCAGGAGGATGAGGATGAAGCAGGCTGGGATCACCAGTTGCAGTCGCTCCCGCGCGGAGGCGAGATTTTCGAACTGGCCGCCCCATTCGAGATAGCTGCCGGCCGGCAGCCGAACCTGATCGCCGATTCGGGCCTGCGCTTCCTCGACCACGCTTGCTATGTCGCGGCCCCGCACATTGGCCTGGACCACGACCCGGCGCTTGCCATTTTCGCGACTGATCTGGTTGGGTCCATCGACGATCCGAATGTCCGCCACGCTGGCGAGCGGCACGAACCGGCCGCCCGGCACCGGCACCTGAACCTGTTGCAGGGTAGCAAGATCCGCCCGCTGTGCGTCCGTCAGGCGGATCATGACGGGAAAGCGTCGATCGCCTTCGAAGATCATGCCGGATTCCCGGCCGCCCAGCGTAGCGGTGACGATATCCTGAACATCCTGCGCCGTGACGCCCAGGCGCGACATGGCGTCGCGGTTGACACGGATGTCGAGCATGGGCAGGCCGCTCGTCTGTTCGACCTTCACGTCCGCCGCGCCTTGTGTGCGGCGCAGGATGCCTGCAATCTTTTCGGCGGTCGCGTTCATGGCGTTGAAGTCGTCGCCGAATATCTTGACCGCGACATCCCCCCGGACCCCCGCGATCAACTCGTTGAAGCGCATCTGAATGGGCTGGGTGATTTCATAGGCATTGCCGGGGAAGCGGTTCAGATCCTTTTCCAGCCGTTCGATCAGTCCTGCCTTGGTCAGACTGGGATCGGGCCATTCCTCACGCGGCTTGAGGATAACGAACATATCGGTGGCGTTGGGGGGCATGGGGTCTGACGCCAGTTCGGCGGTGCCGGTCTTGGAAAAGATGAACTTCACTTCCGGCTGCCGCGCCATCATCCGCTCGATCGGCACCTGCATCGCCTGGCTCTGCTGGACCGAGGTTGCGGGGATGCGCAGCGCCTGGATCAGCAGGTCGCCCTCGTCGAGCTGCGGCAGGAAAACCTGGCCCAGGGACAGGAAGGCGGCGATGGCGACGGCAAAGCCAGCCACGCCCGCACCGACGGTTAGGGTCGGACGCTGCATCGCTTTTTCCAGGCCCGGCTCATAACGGGCCTTGAGCCAGCGCATGATCCGGCCTTCCTTTTCCTCGATCCGGTTCGAAAGCCAGATGGCGATGGCGGCCGGCACGGCGGTCAGCGAAAGGATGAAGGCGAAGGCCAGCGCGATGATGACGGTGAGCGCCATCGGGACGAAGGTCTTGCCCTCCACGCCGGTCAGGGTCAGCAGCGGGATGTAGACAAGGATGATGATGGCCTGGCCATAGACCGACGGACGGATCATCTCCCGCGCGGCGGCGGCCACGGTTACGAGACGTTCCTCGACCGTCAACAGCCGGCCGCGTTCATGCTGTTCCTCCGCCATGCGCCGCAGGGCGTTTTCGACGATGATCACCGCGCCATCGACGATCAGGCCGAAATCGAGTGCGCCAAGGCTCATGAGGTTGGCTGACACGCCCACCTGCAACATGCCGAAGCTGGTCAGCAGCATGGTGACGGGAATGACCATCGCGGCGATGAGGGCCGCGCGAAAATTGCCCAGCAGGACGAACAGCACGACGACGACGAGCAGGGCGCCTTCGCCCAGATTCTTCGCGACCGTCCTGATGGTGGAATTGACCAGCGCGGTCCGGTCCAGAACCGGCTGGACGATGACGTCGGGCGGCAGGGATGCGTTGATCTCTTCAAGCCGATCGGCGACGGCCGTGGCGACGGTGCGGCTATTCTCGCCGATCCGCATGATCGCGGTGCCGACGACGACCTCCGTGCCATTTTCCGACGCGGAACCCATACGGACCGCCTGGCCGGTGCGGACCGTGGCGACCTGCGCCAGGGTGATCGGCACGCCGTCGCGGGTGGCCACGACGATGCGGGACAGCTCGCTCGCGTTGCGCACCAGCGCGTCGGAGCGCACCGCCAGCCCCTCGCCATTGCGATCGACGAAGCCGCCACCGACGCTGCTGTTGTTGCGTTCCAGCGCAACGCCCAGATCGGTGAGCGTAAGACCCATCGCAGCGAGGCGCGGCACGTCGGGGACGACCAGATATTGCTTGGCATAGCCGCCGATCGAGTCGACGCCTGCAAGACCCTTCACATTCTTGAGCAGCGGCGCGACGATCCAGTCCTGCGCGGTGCGCAGATAGGTCGCCTTGTCCGTATCGTTCACCAGCCGCTCGCCTTCGGGCGTGATATAGCTGCCATCGGGCTGCATTCCCGGCTCGCCGGGCAGGTGCCGGTCGTCCTTGCGATGTTCGAGGCGAACGGTCCACATATAGACTTCGCCAAGGCCGGTGGCGATCGGACCCATTTCCGGGGTCACGCCCGCGGGCAGATTTTCCGCCACGCCGTTCAGTCGCTCGCCCACCTGCTGACGGGCGAAATATATGTCGGTCGAGTCTTCGAATACCGCCGTGATCTGGGCGAAGCCGTTGCGGCTGAGCGAGCGGCTATGGTCCAGGCCGGGAATGCCGGCCAGGGCGGTTTCGATCGGGAAGGCGATCTGCTTTTCGACCAGTTCGGGCGACAGGGCAGGGGCGCGCACGTTGATCTGCACCTGATTGTTGGTGATGTCCGGCACCGCGTCGATGGGGAGACGATACAGGGCGGCGGCGCCGATGACGGCGGCCAGGACGGTCAGCAGCAGGACGAACCAGCGCTTGCGAACCGCCCAGTTGACGATGGGGGCGATCATGACCTTAATCCTCGTGCGTCGCTTCGCCCTTGCCGAGTTCGGCCTTGAGCGTGAAGCTGTTGGTGGTTGCGATCTGCTCGCTGCCCTTGAGGCCGGCGGTGATGATGACCGCGCTGCCGCTCCTGTCGCCGAGTGTCACCGGCGTCGCCAGGAAACCTGTCGCCGTCCGCACGAACAGCGTTGGCCTGCCCTCGACGGTCTGGACCGCCGTTGCGGGCACGCGAATGGCGTTGTCGCCGCCGCTGCCCGAAAGCTGCACGGACGCTGTCACCGGTTCGCCCACGCGCCATTGGCCCTCGCGATTGTCGAGGGTGGCGATGACAGGAACGAGGCGGGTCCCGGCGTCGAGCACGGGCGACACGAAGCTGATCCGGGCGTTGGCCTGACGGCCCGGAGCCGTGACGCTCACGCTGTTGCCCGGCTTCACCCGGCCCGCATCGGCAGGCTGGAGATGAAGCGAGAGCGACACCCTGGCGAGATTGGCGATGCGATAGAGTTCGGTGTCGGCTGCAACGGTCTGGCCCAGCACCACGTTGCGCGAAATCACCTGGCCGGCAACCGGCGCAACGATGCCGAGCCGGTTCATACCACCGCCGCCGCCGCCGGCCGCTGCCATCTGGCTCATGGCCTGCCGATAGGCGATCCGGGCTTCCGTGGCGGCGGTGCGGGCGGCGATCAGATCCTGCTCGGGCGACACGCGCTGGGCGAACAGCCGCTGTTCGCGCGCGAGACTGGAGTTGGCAAGCGCAAGACGCGCCTGCGCAGCCTCGACCTCACCCTTGAGCATCGCCGCCTCGCGGCTTTCGATCACGGCCAGCGTCTGGCCGCGGCCGATGGACTGACCCAGATTGCGCGTCAGCGCGACGACACGTCCGCCAATGGCCGACGACACGACCTGGGTGCCCTGCGGATCGCCCTCGACGGTGGCGGGCAGTTCCAGCGTGCCCGATCCGCCGACCGTGGGCCGACCCAGTTGGATCGCGGCCGATGCGATCTGGTCTTCGGTCAGCATGATCCGCCCCTCGTCCGCATGAGCTTCGCCGGCACTGTCTTCATCATGCGCCGGCGTCGCATCATTGGTGGCATCGCCCCCGCAAGCAGCAAGGAGCAAGGCGAGCGTCAGCGGCAACAAGGCCGCGCGGGTGTTTTTCGATGTCATGGATCAATATTCCTCTTGCGGCGCAGGAGCGGTCAGGCGCTCCAACTGCGCCCTTGCATTCTGATAAGCGGCCAGCGCATCGATCGCGGCTATGCGGGTGTCCGCCAATGTCCGTTCGGCGTCGAGCAGGTCCAGTTGCCCGAATTTCCCCTCGCGATAGCCGATGCGCGCGATGCGGGCGGCTTCCTGCGCGGCGGCGAGCGCCGGGCCGCTCGCATTGCGCGCCGTGGTCGCGGCATTATCTGCTTCCGCCTGCGCGTTGCCGATCGCCTGCTCGACGTCGAGCGCGGTCATGCGGCGTTGCGCTTCCGTTCGTGTCCGTTCGGCATCGGCCTGTGCGAGCGCCGCCTTGCCCGAATTGAACAGGGGGATCGGGATAGAAAGGCTGAAGACCGCCGCGCTGTCATTGGTGCTTTCCAGTCGGCGCACCGCCGGGCCGACGGTGATGTCCGGCGCGCGCTGCGACCGGGCGAGCCGGACGCCGGCATCGGCGATCGCCACGTCGGCGCTGGCGGCGGCCAGGGCCAATGTGCCTTCGCCGGTGACGGGCGAGGGGCCGTAAATGGCCGGCGGCAGTCGATCCAGAGCGGCGGCATCCAGCGGACCGATGGCCGGCCGGCCGATCCGCCGTGCAAGATTGGAGCGGGTGGCGTCGGCAAGACGTTGGGCGCGTTGCAGCCCGGCCTCGGCATTGAGGCGCGCGACATCGGCGCGCTGTTCCTCGATCGGCGACGCACGACCGGCCTCAACCCGCACCCTCGCGGCGGAAAGCGCATCCTGGGCGATGCGAAGCTGGTCGCGCGCGGTCGCCAGCCTGCGTTCGGCCGCGATGGCGTCGACATAGAGCTGCGTCACCTGCAACCGGATATCAGCCCGGACGATCGCCGCGGTCAGCAGCGCGCGGCCGGTCTGCGCATCGGCCACTGCGATGCGGGCCGAGCGTTTGCCGCCCATTTCGATCGGGATATTCAGGCCGACGGTCGTTTCCGCCTGGCTGAACCCGCCATAGGGGCCGGACCCGACGATATTTTCGACCTGGGTCTGCAATTGGGGATTGGGGCGCAAGCCTGCGACGGTTCGCGCGGCCTGCGCGGCGACAATACCGGCCTCAGCCGCTTCGACTGCCGGCGCGCTTCCGCCCGCCGCCGCAACGGCCTGATCTAGGGTGAGGAGGGGAGCGGTAGCCTGTTGCGCCGCCGCTGTGTTTTCCTGCGCTTGCGCCACGGTGACGCAAGACGTGGCGGCCAGAAAGGCCGCTAATATTCTGTGCATGGAAAAAATCCTGATTGAAGGGCGTCAGGCCGCACGCGCGCATCGCGCGCTGCGGCTCGCGATGGTCAATCAGGCGATGGGCGGACGCAGATCCGGGCCTGGCGACCAGGGCGCGAGTATTGCGCTGGTCGCAATCAGCTTGGGCTCGGAAGAAAGATCGAACAATGTGGGCGCGCTGATCTTCCCGGGCAACAATGACGCCGCGCCCTGACAGCCGCCATGATGATGGGGAATGGCCTGGTCGCTGTCGCCCTGCGTCTGGTCCCGGTCGCCGTCGCTGTGGACATAGCCCGAACATTCCAGGGCCGGCGCCCCGGAAACCTCATGGGCGTGCACGGCCGCCGTCACGGTCAGCGCCGTCACGATCATGCAGAGGACCATGAAACTCCAGCGGAACATGGTGCCGCCCATAACGGATTTGCGCAGCCCTGTCACCGCGCGATTTCGGATAACGATCCATTGCGTGGGGGCGGGCGGCCGTCATAGTAGCGTAGCCGGAATGCGTTCCATGGTGCGGGGGGGAAGAATCGTGACCGCAAGCAAGAAGATCCAGATCGTTATCGTGGGCGGCGGCGCGGCGGGGCTGGAACTGGTGCGGAAACTGGGCGCGCATTACGGCCGCAAGCGGCACGACATCATCCTGATCGACCGGAACCGCACCCATATCTGGAAGCCACTGCTGCACGAAGTGGCGACGGGCTCGCTCGATGCGAGCATGGATGAGGTCGGCTATCGCAGCCATTGCCACCGCTGGGGCTATCGCTATCTCTACGGCATGTTCGACCGGATCGACCGGGAAGCGCGGCAGGTGCATGTGGCGCCGGTATTTGACGAAAAGGGACGTGAAGTCGTCAGCGCCCATGCGGTGCGCTATGACTATCTGATACTCGCTTATGGATCGGTGACCAATGATTTCGGAACACCGGGCGTTGCCGAAAATTGCCTGTTTCTCGACAGTCAGGGACAGGCGGACAGTTTTCGCGATCAATTGCTGAACCACTGCCTGCGGGTATCGCGCGCGATGGTCGCGAACCCGGATTCGGACGCGCGGGTTCGGATCGCCATTGTCGGCGGCGGGGCGACAGGGGTCGAACTGGCGGCCGAACTCTATAATGCGGCGGATGCGTTGGGCTATTATGGGCTGGAGGTGTTCGATCGCGCGCGGCTCGACGTCACGCTGCTGGAGGCGGGATCGCGCATCCTGCCGGCGCTTCCCGAAAAATTGGCGGGGGCGGCCCATGGCGAACTGGAGGCGCTGGGGGTCAAGGTGCTGACCGGCATGGCGGTCACTCAGGCGACGCCCGAAGGGATGCGGACCGCCGACGGCACCTTCATCCCCGCCGACCTGCAAATCTGGGCGGCAGGTGTCAAGGCGGCGCCGATCGGCGGCGGGCTGGACGGGCTGGCCCTGGCGCGGAGTGGTCAGATCGTCGTCCGGCCGACGCTCCAGAGCGCAACCGATGATCGCATCTTCGCCATCGGCGATTGCGCCCATTGCATATTGCCGGGTCGTGATCGTCCGGTCCCGCCCCGCGCGCAAGCCGCGCACCAGATGGCGTCGACGGCATTCGACAATATCAAGCGGCTGCTGGCGGGACGGCCCCTGGTCGACTTCGTGTATCGCGATCATGGATCGCTCGTGTCGCTCAGCCGATTTTCGACGGTCGGATCGCTGATGGGCAAGCTGGTCGGCGGGCGTATGGCGGTCGAAGGACGGCTGGCCCGCTTCGTCTATCTTTCGCTCTACCGAATGCATCTGCTCGCGGTGCATGGCTGGCTTAGCGGGTTGGTCCTGATTGCGGTCAGCCATATCAACCGTCTCGTCAGGCCACGACTGAAACTTCATTGAGGGCGGCTGCACCGATTACTCTGTCAGGAACAACCGCTGATGAGGGGGCGGGGACGGGCTATCTCGTCCGTATCATCCCATCCCATTTTGGGACGTCCGCCAATTTCTTCAGATAAAAGGAGAATCTTAAACTGCTATATTTTTTAAGGAAAAATTTATGATAATTCTACCGTCATAGAATCACAAAATGGGAATATGATAATTCCCTGTATTTGGTCGCATGATCCGTAATTACCGTCTGCGGGGAGGAAATCGGACATGTTGGACGCACCAGTTCATTTGGCTATTGTTGGCAAAAACGAAATTATTCGGGAGGGATTGAGGAGAATTCTCCTCGATGAGGATTTTCTGATCGACAATGCTGTTTCACGACCGCTCGATCTTGACGACGGGATGGATGGTGACACGGTGATTGTTGTCGACGCGATCGACATCAATGACGGACTTGCGACATGCGAGGAAGTCCGGGCACGATTTCCCAATTCCCGGATCGTCATCATGGCGGATGAATATGGGCTTGAGGATGTCTCGCGCGCCTTCATGACCGGCGCGGTCGATGGCTATATCGCCAAGCAGATATCCTGCCGGCCATTGGCCAGCGCGCTGCGACTGACGGCGTTAGGGGAGAAGGTTCTGCCGTCGCAGATCGCCGAATCGCTTGGGAAATCGCAATTTTCCTCGCTGCCCAACCATTGGAGCAGCGGTGCGATAGGCAATAGCCTTTCGACGCGAGAGGTCGATATCTTGCGCTGCCTCGTCGAAGGAGAGCCGAACAAGGTCATTTCTCGCAGACTCCAGATCGCCGACGCTACGGTGAAGGTGCATATCAAGGCCATTTTGCGGAAACTGCGCGTCAGGAACCGCACACAGGCCGCCATCTGGGCCGTCAATCGCGGCATGGTCAGCGACGCAAACGAAACCGCTTCCTATGCGCCTGCCATCAGCGCTACGCGACCAGTGAATCTGAAACTCGCCATGGCGAACTGAAAAGGACCGGCCATAACATTGTCGGCGAGAGCGATGGATGCCGGCGGTAGCGCCAGAATTTCTGGTGACAGCCGTCCGGCCGTCGCCACATTGATCGACGACTTCATGGCAGACGGTGCACGATCACGATAGCGACGCTGAAAATAAGTTCCGGGCGAGCTGCATCCGATTTAACGGAGCGCGTTTTGGGCCGCCAATTCCGCCGGCGAGGGACGTTGCCGTCAAGGGTCCCGCACATCGATTTGGAATCCGCCGCATGGAAAGAAAAAGATCGATAATAAGGATTATGTTAATAGCGATACCACAACTGTCCATGTAAACTGTGTCCAGTGTGATGGAGAAAGGCTTGCAGTCATGG